>JBCBUA010000205.1:0-10569 GCA_039818365.1 Pseudomonadota bacterium | reverse complement strand
ATCTCGATCGCCTGCTCACTGTCATTGCCCAGAAACGCGGCTTCAATTTTGCCGACACCCTTGCGGACGAGCCGGATCATTGCCGGATAGCGGGTTGGGACCAGCGTTTCGAACGTGTCGATGTGTTCCACGTGGCGGAGGGACAGGCGGGCGAGATTGGCAATGCGCTGGAGATCGGTCGCGATGAATTCCACGCTGCGCAGCGTCAGGTGCTTCCGGTTCCCCGTCTTTGTGTTCGCCAGTTGCTGAATGCAGGCCGCGTGTATGCGCGACTTGAGATTGTGCGCGTAGCCGGCGCGGTCCAGAATGCGCCTGGCATGCGCGATGGTCGGCGTCTTGAAAAAGGCTTCGAGCTGAAGCAACTGGCCGTCAATCTCCGCGCACAGAAAATGGAGATTTTCCCGGATGGTTTTTGGAACGTTAGTCATTGAATGGTCCGAGATAGACTTCGGCGTCCCGCCTACAGCCAAGTGAAAACAGTTTTGTGACATAAAACGGACGCAGGTGCTGCGCGTCCTTGGCCGTAATCCAGCGTGTTGCTGTCTGGTGCGGGTCGGGCGCCGGTCCAAGCCGTGGTTCGTACGTGTCCGGGACACTGCATTCGAAGATGAAGTCGAGCTGATGCTGATGCTCCGCGCCACCGGACTTTTTCCGATATATTTCAGCGACATGCAGCAACTTCGAGACAGAAACATCCGCCCCGATCTCTTCCCGGCATTCGCGTTCGAGAGCCGCGACAAGGTCTTCGCCCGGCTCCTGCTTTCCACCAGGCAACGTGAAGTACCTGCCTTTGACAGGGTGTTGTTTTTCCTGGACCAATAAATTTTGCCCGCTCAGGATAAAGGCCCGGGGCGTGGAGCGGATGCCCTGTCGGAAAACGGGGTGATTCGGAATGCCTTTAACAGAAATTGCCCCTCTCCCTCCTGCCACGTCGAGGTTCCGGGCGCGTCGATGCGGCGGATTGATGTCGCACCCGGCGTTCGTCGCCAAGACCGTAAGCCGAGTATAGGTGAATCGCGCCTGAAAGGCCGGAGCCCCTCATCGAATGTTGTGAACAACGCTGTCCGGCGCAGACTTTTCGAATCCGGTCTGCGCACCGCCGGTCAGATATCCGGCCCTGACGACCGGCTTTCCGTTGTCGGGTCGACCTCGTTTCGCAACGTTTCCAGTGCCCGCATCCGTTCCTGGGCGCGCTTCTGGTTTTCGCGGGTGACGCCTGCGATCAGAACCTCGGAAATCGCCATCAGAGCAAGCGAAGAATCCCAGGGGGAGGGCACGGCAACCCTGGCCGGCAGCACAAAGCTGGCGATGCGGCCCACCGGTGACATCCAGCTGTCGGTCACCAACGCAACGGTTGCGCCTTGCCGTGCGGCGGCCTCGGCAAACTGGATGATCTCGGTCTGATAGCGGCGAATGTCGAAAATCAGCACAACATCCCTGGGTCCGATGCCAAGCAGCTGATCCAGCCAGTTTCCCTGTTGGCCGGCAATGTGATTGACGCCCGAGCGCACGATCCTGAGATGCGCGGCCGTGTAGCGGGCGAGCCCGTCCGTAAAACGGCCACCGATCAGATGGAGCGTGCGTTTTTCGTCCGAGAGGAGCCGGATCAGTCCATCCAGCTCGCCCTTGGGAAGGTTTTCAAAGGTTTCCCGCACATTCTCCAACAGCTGTGAAACGTGGGGATCTCCGCTTTGTTCCGCCTCGAGCGTGGCGCTGCGTGCGAGCGGCGAGTTCAACTGGCTTTCCAGCTCGCTTCTGAGTTTCTTCTGGAACTCCGAAAAGCCGGGAAAACCGAGACGTCCGATAAAGCGGAGGATGGTCGGCGAGCTGACGCCCGCGGCTTCGGCAAACTGCGCAACCGTTCCTAGGCCCTCAACGGGATAATTGGCCATCAGCGCGTGCGCGGCCTTTTTTTCCGTGGCTGTGAATTCGTCGAGACGGTCTCGAATGTCTTCCAGGAGAGGGCGTTCCATGAGTCTGGCCTGCTTTTGTCCGCCGTTGGTTATTTTCATTTGACAGCGGCACCAATCTTCGTATCAAATATTACAGAAATCAGATCAAGCGGCAATCCTGTAATAAACGTTACAAATCTTGTGCGCGGGTTTTCAAGGGGATTTGGGGAATGGGTGCAAGCCCTGAAAGCGGCGTGACGACGGGGGCCGTGGCGATTGAAAACGCCGCCGGCGAAGGCGCGTTCGTTTTTGTCTGCGACCATGCCTCCAACCATTTCCCGCCGCCTTACGACCAGTGTCTCGGTGTGTCGGAAACGGAAAAATCCGCACACATCTCCTGGGACCCGGGCGCTCTTGGCGTTGCGAAGGGGTTGTCGGACCGGCTCGACTCACCGCTCGTCCACACAACGATTTCGCGCCTGATCATCGACTGCAATCGCGACGAGGCCCGGGACGACCTGATACCGAGCCTCAGCGAGACCACGGAAATCGCCGGAAACAGGGATTTGCCTGAGACGGAGAAGTCCTTCCGGCTCGATCTTGTTCACCGTCCGTTTCACAAGGCGATTGACGAGGTTATCGAGGCGCGGTGCGCACGCGGGCTCGCCACAGCCGTGGTTTCGGTTCATTCCTTCACACCCGTCTACAAGGGCCGGAGCCGGCCCTGGGAAATCGGACTGATTTCGGACAAGGACCGCAGTCTTGCAGAACCTGTCCTCGCCGGTCTTGAAACGCGCGGCGACCTGACGGTTGGCGACAATGAGCCTTATGCGCCTTCCGACGGCGTCTACTACACGATCCACCGGCATGGCGAAGACCGGCAGCTGCCCTGTCTGATGATCGAGATCCGGAACGACGAGATCACGACGCCGGACGAGGAAAGGCAATGGGCAGAACTGCTGGCGCCTTTGCTTGCAAGGGCCATGCACACCGAGCTCGCCGCAAACGGAGCGGCCGCCGCGGGAGGTGCCGATGCTTAAGGCTGCCCGCGTCTATGTCCGCGCCGTCGACGGCTTCAATCGCGGTCTCGGCAAGGTCATCATGTGGGGTGTTTTCGTGATGGCGGCGATTCTTCTTTGGTCGTCCATTTCGAAGACATTCTTCAACCCGTCACTCTGGACCCTTGAAGTGGCGCAATTCGCGATGGTTGCCTACTACGTTCTCGGCGGGCCTTATTCGATCCAGCTTGGATCGAATGTCCGGATGGACCTTTTCTACGCGGAATGGAGCCTGAAGAAAAAGGCCTGGTTCGACGCCTTCACGGTCCTGCTGCTGATCTTCTATCTCTGCGTGTTGCTCTATGGCGCGTTGAATTCCTTTGCCTATTCCCTTGGATATTTCGGCAAGGAACCCTTTGCGTTTTACGCCGATCTGATCGGGACCTTTCTGACGGGCGGGCCAACAGCAGCAGGCGAAAAGCTCGGCTACATCGAGCGCAGTCCAACCGCCTGGCGGCCCTATTTGTGGCCCGTCAAACTGATCATGATCCTGGGTTTCTTTCTCATGCTGTTGCAGGTCGTTGCCGAGTTGCTCAAGGACATTGCCCGTATCAAGGGAGAGACGATCTGATGTCGTATGAGATGATCGCTCTTCTCATGTTCTCTTCGATGATGCTGATGCTGCTGACGGGTCAGCGGGTGTTCGGTGCGATCGGCGGAATCGCCTCCATCGCGGCGCTGCTGCTGTGGGGAACGGGCGGCGGGGACATTCCTTTCTCAGCGGCCATGAAGCTCATGAAATGGTATCCGCTGCTGACGCTGCCGATGTTCATCTTCATGGGCTACGTGCTGTCTGAGACCAAGATCGCGGACGATCTCTACAAGATGTTCCACGTCTGGATGGGACCGATCAACGGTGGCCTCGCTATCGGAACGATCCTGCTGATGGTGCTGATTTCGGCCATGAACGGCCTCTCCGTTGCGGGGATGGCGATCGGTGCGACGATTGCGCTGCCGGAACTGCTCAAACGGAAATATGACAAGCGCATGGTCACGGGGGTGATCCAGGCCGGGTCGTCGCTCGGAATCCTGGTGCCGCCGTCAGTGGTGCTCGTGCTTTATGCCATGATCGCGCGGGCGCCCGTCGGGCAGCTCTGGCTTGCCGGAGCCGTGCCCGGACTGATGATGGCAGCCATGTTCGTGATCTATATCGCAATCCGTTGCCGCGTTCAGCCGGAACTCGGTCCGGCGCTGACAAAGGACGAACGCGCAGCCTCGCAGGACGAGAAGTACCGTCTGTTGCTGGCCGGTATACTGCCGATCATCATCTTTGCGTCGATGATGGTTCCGTTCGTGATGGGCAAGACCAGTCTCGTCGAAGCCTCGGCCATCGGAGCTCTGACGGCTTTGCTTGCCGCGATCGTGCGCCGCCGGATGACGTGGGACATTCTGCTCTTGTGCCTCAAGAACACGCTCGGCATTTCCTGCATGTTCATGTGGATCATCCTCGCGGCCCTCGGCTTCGGCGCCGTCTTCGACGGGCTGGGTGCCGTCAAGGCCATCGAGAACCTCTTTACCGATCAGCTCGGCCTGTCGCCCTGGATGATCCTGATCCTGATGCAGCTGTCGTTTCTGGTCATGGGAACCTTTCTGGACGACACGGCAATGCTGGTGATCGTGGCGCCCCTCTATGTGCCGCTGGTCGGTACGCTGGATCTGGGCATGCCGCGAACGGATGTGCTGATCTGGTATGGTGTGCTCTATACGATCACCACGCAGATCGCCTACATGACGCCGCCGTTCGGATACAATCTCTTCCTGATGCGGGCGATGGCGCCCAAGGACATCACCATGCGGGACATCTACGGTTCGATCACGCCGTTTGTCCTCGTGATGGCCCTCGCGCTGGCGCTCGTGATGGCATTCCCGCAGATCGCCCTTTGGCTGCCCGACCTTGTCTATGGAAGGTAGCCGAATGATACGGGACAATAAAAAGACTGTCCGGGGGAAACGGACATTGACTGTGGCAACGAAAGAACCGGCAACGGTCGGGCCGCTTGGAACTTGATCAACAACCAGGGGAACTAGATATGACCAACAGACGTGATTTTCTGAAAAAAGCAGGTGTCGGCACGGTCGCCGCCGCCGGAGCAACGACACTGGCAGCACCTGCCGTCCACGGCCAGTCGCCGATCAAGTGGCGCCTGCAGACCTATGCCGGTCCCGCTCTGGCCGAGCATGTTATCAAGCCGCATATCGATGCCTTCAACAAGGCCGCCAACGGCGAGATGGAAATCGAGCTGTTCACCGCCGACCAGCTTGTGCCGACCGGTGAGCTCTTCCGTGCGATGCAGCAGGGAACAATCGACGCGGTGCAGTCGGACGACGATTCCATGGCATCTCCGACGGAAGTCACCGTTTTCGGCGGATACTTCCCGTTTGCGTCCCGTTATTCGCTTGATGTTCCGGTGCTGTTCAACCAGTACGGCCTGAAGGAGATCTGGGAAGAGGAATACTCCAAGGTCGGCGTCAAGCACATCTCCGCAGGTGCCTGGGATCCCTGCCACTTTGCGACCAAGGACCCGATCCGCTCTCTTGAAGACCTTCAGGGCAAGCGCGTCTTCACCTTCCCGACAGCGGGCCGCTTCATGAGCCAGTTCGGCGTGGTTCCTGTCACGCTTCCCTGGGAAGACATCGAGGTCGCGGTTCAGACCGGGGAGCTCGACGGCATCGCATGGTCCGGCATCACCGAAGACTATACCGTCGGCTGGGCTGACGTGACCAACTACTTCCTGACGAACAACATCTCCGGTGCGTGGGCCGGGTCGTTCTTTGCCAACATGGAACGCTGGAACGAGCTTCCTGATCATTTGAGAACCATGCTTCAGCTGGCCATGGATGCATCGCACTACTATCGCCAGTGGTGGTACTGGGGCGGCGAAGCAGCCCTGCGCGTCAACGGCACCAAGATGGAACTCACGTCCATTCCGGATGCCCAGTGGGCGACGGTCGAAGAAGCTGCACTGGCCTTCTGGGACGAAATCGCGTCCGAGTCTCCCGTCAAGGCGAAGGTCGTCGAGATTTTCAAGAAGTACAATGCCGACATGCAGAAGGCCGGACGGCCTTACCGCTACAGCTAATTTCGGCTAAGCAACAACGTCTCCGGGCCCGGTACTCGTACCGGGACCGGGACAACACCCGACACCTAATTCTGTCCTGAACCCGGAACACCAAAAATGCCTGGCAACCTGACCTTTGACGCCCTGAAGACGCTGGTCTCATCCGGCGAGATCGATACGGTGCTTGCGTGTATCGTCGACATGCAGGGACGGTTGATGGGCAAGCGCTTCCACGCCCAGCACTTCGTCGACACCGCCTATGACGAGACCCACTGCTGCAATTACCTGCTGGCGACCGACATCGAGATGTACACGGTCGAGGGATATGCATCGACGAGCTGGTCGGGCGGCTACGGCGACTACGTGATGAAGCCGGATCTTTCCAGCCTGCGCCGGGTTCCCTGGCTCGAAGCCACGGCCATGGTGATGTGCGATGTCCAGGATCATCACACCCACGAAGACGTGCCGCACTCGCCACGCGCAATGCTGAAGGCGCAGGTGGCCCGGCTGGCCGACATGGGACTGACGCCGATCATGGCGACCGAACTGGAATTCTTCCTGTTCGAGAAAAGTTTCGACGAGATCCGCAAGGAAGGCTTCCGCGATCTCGAGCCGATCTCCGGCTACAACGAAGATTATCACATCCTGCAGACGACCAAGGAAGAGGACGTGTTGCGTCCTGTCCGCAACGGTCTTTACGGCGCGGGCATCCCGGTGGAGAATACCAAGGGCGAGGCGGAAACCGGTCAGGAAGAGCTCAATATCAAATATGCACCGGCGCTCGACACGGCGGAGTACCACACCATTGCCAAACATGCGGTCAAGGAGATCGCCTGGGCGAAGGGACGGTCGGTGTCCTTCCTTGCCAAGTGGCGCAGCGACAAGGTCGGCTCGTCGTCGCACGTGCACCACTCGCTGTTCGATACAAAAGGCAACAACGTCTTCTGCGACGACAAGGCCGAACTCGGCATGTCGGACACAATGCGCCACTATCTTGCCGGCCTGATCAAATACGCCCCGGACTACACCTATTTCCTGGCACCGTACATCAACAGCTACAAGCGTTTCCAGAAAGGCACTTTCGCGCCGACCAAGACGGTCTGGTCGGTGGACAACCGGACCGCAGGTTTCCGTCTGTGCGGCGAAGGCACCAAGGCGCTCCGGGTCGAGTGCCGGATCGGCGGATCGGATCTCAATCCCTATCTGGCACTGGCTGCGCTGATTGCCGCCGGCATCAAAGGACTGGAAGAGAAGCTGCCGCTCGATCCGCCGACGACCGGCGATGTCTATGAGAACCGCCGGGCCCGGGAGATCCCGCATACCTTGCGCGATGCGCGCGAAACGCTGCGCAAGTCGAAGGTCCTGCGCGAGGCGTTTTCCGATGCGGTGATCGACCACTATGCGCGTGCGGCGGAATGGGAAATCGAGGAATTCGACCGGGCGGTCACGGACTATGAAATCGCCCGGGGTTTTGAACGGGCCTAGGATTGTGACACATACGTAGGGACGTTCCTGTTTCGCCCTCATCCTGAGGAGGGCCGTCAGACCCGTCTCGAAGGATGGGCGGCATACTCTATCCTTGACCCATCCTTCGAGACAGCGCTTGCGCGCTTCCTCAGGATGAAGGGTCGGGGCGGTCAGAACGAAGAAAACGAGAGCCAACCACTTTCAACACACCGCACGGAAAGATGCGGCATGAGAGGTTTCAAATGTCAGATTTGATCAAGCTGATCTCACCCGTTGACGGGTCGGTTTATGCGGAGCGTCCCGCGTTGGACGAGGCTGCTGTCGAGAAGGTCGTATCGGCAGCCAGAAGCGCACAGGCCGGCTGGGCGGCAACCCCGATTGCCGAACGCGTTGCCCTGTGCATGAAAGCGTTGGATGCGCTGAAGGCGATGAACGACGATGTCGTGCCGGAACTTGCCTGGCAAATGGGCCGTCCCGTCCGCTATGGCGGTGAACTTGGGGGCACGATCGAGCGGACCGAATATTGCGCGTCCATCGCGGCCGATGCGCTGGCCGATATCGAACGGACCGACAAGCCGGGTTTCAAGCGCTATCTGAGGCGCGTGCCGCTCGGCATCGTGATGGTGATCGCCCCCTGGAACTATCCGTTCATGACGGCCATCAACACCATCATGCCGGCCCTGATGGCCGGGAATGCCGTCGTGCTGAAACACGCTGCTCAGACGCTTCTGGTCGGTGAGCGCCTTGCACAGGCCTTTGAAACGGCAGGCCTTCCCAAAGGCGTTTTCCAGAACATCGTGCTGACGCATGCGGGCACCGAAAAGCTGCTCGGCTCCGGCCTGATCGATCATGTCAATTTCACCGGCTCGGTCGCCGGGGGGCGGGCCATCGAAAAGGCGCTGGCGGGCACGTTCGCAACGCTCGGGCTTGAGCTTGGCGGCAAGGACCCGGCCTACGTGCGCGCCGATGCCGATCTGGACTACGCCATCGGCAACCTCGTCGATGGTGCCTTCTACAATGCCGGGCAATGCTGCTGTGGCATTGAACGCGTCTACGTGCACGAGAGCCAGTTCGACAGGTTCGTGGACGGATTTGTCGACCTGACCAAGCAGTACCAGCTGGGCAACCCGATGGATGAGGCGACAACGCTCGGCCCGATGGCACAGGCCCGGTTTGCGGCCTGGGTGCGCGAGCAGACCGGTGAAGCCCTGCGCAAGGGCGCAAAGGCGCATATCGACATGGCGGCGTTCTCCGAAAACAAGGAGGGCACGCCCTACCTGGCGCCGCAGGTGCTGACAGATGTGAACCATCAGATGTCGGTGATGCGTGAAGAGAGTTTCGGTCCGGTCGTCGGCATCATGAAGGTGAAGGACGACGAGGAAGCGCTGCAATTCATGAACGACAGTCCGTATGGCCTGACGGCATCAATCTGGACAGAGGACGTCGAGGCCGCCGCTCAGATCGGTGACAGGATCGAAACGGGGACCGTTTTCATGAACCGGTGCGACTATCTCGATCCGGCCCTGGTCTGGACCGGCGTCAAGGAAACCGGCAAGGGCGCCGCGCTTTCGGAGATCGGCTTTCACAACCTGACCCGGCCGAAATCGTTCCATTTCCGCGTCGACCATTGAGCCAGGAGAAAAGGCACCGTCACACTGCAGACCCTCTGATTTGCCATCCCGGCCACGCCCCATTGGACAGCCGGGATCCAGTGGCCGGAGACGGCCCTTGAAACGGTGATGGCTTCCACCGAGGCGCCCAGGATCCCTGGCCGCGCAGGGATGGCAAACCGGAGGAACGGAAAGCACCGAGCGCAACTGCGCGAACAATTGGTTCGATGAACGTCATTCAAATTGCACACACGAGATCACCATGAGCACACTTCCCAACGTCAACTGGTCCTACCCAACGTCCGTCCGCTTCGGTGCCGGACGCATCAAGGAACTGCCGGATGCCGTAAAGGCGGTCGGTATGACCAATCCGCTGCTGGTTACCGACCCGGGCCTTGCCGGTCTGCCGATGGTCGCCGAGGCCATTGCAGGTCTTGAGGCCGCCGGCCTGTCGGCCGCGGTTTTCTCAGATGTCAAACCGAACCCGGTCGACAGCAATATTTCCGCAGGTGTCGCCGCCTTCAAGGCGGGCGGCCATGACGGGGTCATCGCCTTCGGCGGTGGGTCGGGTCTGGATGCCGGCAAGCTGATCGCCTTCATGTCGGGCCAGACACGACCGATCTGGGACTTCGAGGATATCGGCGACTGGTGGACCAGGGCGGACGCTGACGGGATCGCCCCGATCATCGCGGTGCCGACAACGGCCGGAACCGGTTCCGAAGTCGGCCGGGCAGGCGTTGTCACCAACGAGGCGACCCACACCAAGAAGGTGATTTTCCATCCGAAGATGCTGCCGGAAATCGTGATCTGCGATCCGGAGCTTACGGTCGGCATGCCGCGGTTCATCACGGTCGGAACCGGCATGGATGCCCTGGCGCATTGCCTGGAAGCCTATTCGGCCCCGATGTACCACCCGATGTCGGAAGGCATTGCGCTGGAGGGCATGCGCCTTGTGTTTGAAAACCTGCCGAAAGTGGCCGCCGACGGGGCGGATCTTGACGCGCGCGGGCACCTGATGAGTGCCGCCGCCATGGGGGCTGTTGCGTTCCAGAAAGGGCTCGGCGCAATCCATTCGTTGTCCCATCCGGTCGGTGCCCTCTACGACACCCATCACGGCATGACCAATGCGGTTTTCATGCCCTATGTGTTGCAGTTCAACAGGCCGGCCATCGAACAGAAATTCGAACGGCTTGCCGGCTTCCTCGGGATCGCAGGCGGCTACCAGGGCGTGCTCGATGCCGTCCTCAAGCTGCGCGACGACCTCGGCGTGCCGCACACGCTTGCCGGTCTCAAGGTCGATGACAGCAAGCGCGAGCTGATCGCCGAGATGGCGATTGTCGATCCGACGGCGGGCGGCAATCCGGTCGCGCTTACGAAAGACGGCGCACTTGAGATCTTTGACAAGGCTCAGCTCGGCACCGTCTAGAGTATCGGGCAAGTGGAAAAGTCCTCTCATACCGGCATATCCGCACATAAGATCACC
>JBCBUA010000204.1:0-10619 GCA_039818365.1 Pseudomonadota bacterium | reverse complement strand
CTGGCCAAGCTGAGCCGAGCGCTCGCGCACCCAGCCGCCGACCAGCTCATAAGCGGCCGCGTCGCCGACGCCTTTTGCGGGGATTTTGTCGTTGAGGTCGAGGGGATCTGTCATCTGGTATGCGCCGTTCCGTTCGCAGGGCCCATGAACCGGGTTCCCACTTCCATACCACGAACGGACCCCAGCGAGCGCAGGTGCTTGTGGGAGCCCTGCCTCAGGCCGGGCCGTGGATCGATTCCAGAAACCTGAGTGTTTCCTCTGCCTTGGCGCGGATCTGGGCATTGGAGCTCTGCTCCACGACAACATTCACCTTCGACACACGGTGCGACGTAAACTGCCGGCTTCCGATCCGTATCGGGTTTCCCTGCGGCATGTTAAGCGAAAAGCCATGAGGACTGTTGTTCACGGCTCTTGCGACGGTCGCCGGAGATGGCGATCGATGAGGTGCCTGCCCGTTCGACTGGTTGGTCCGGGTCACGCGGCTCACATTCATGGGTGACGGTGCATCGATGTGCGGCGTGAAGGACGCGCCCTTTGCCGCCGCCACGCCCTGTAGCAGGGCGAAGGCGGCCTGTGCCGTCTTGGCATCCCGCAGGATTTCCGCTCCGCTTTTGCCCTGTTCGATGGCGACGCAGGCCGCGTAGGCCCCGGCAATGTCTACCGTCGCGATCTGCAGCGCTTCCAGCTTTGCCTTAAAGTCCAGATCCTTCACCTGCTTTTGCGTGCGGACCGCGCCGTCCTTCTGCATGTACTCGATTTCCTTGTCGAACCGCGGACGGACTTCCAGGTCGTGACGCACCATGATCGGCTGCAGCAAGTCCCAGCTGCCGTTGGGAAAATGCAGATGGATGTCCGTGTTTACATTGAGGTCCCTTTGGGCAGTGCCGGTCACGCGCAGACAATCGCCTGCGGTCTTTCTCGCGAAGTCGGCGTGGATGAGCCCAAAATGTCCGTCCTCACCCAGGAAGAAGGACAGATACTCCTTGGTTGGAGGACAATAGAGAAACTGCCCCCCGGTGAACAGAACAGCAATCGTTTCGTTCCCCAGAATCAGATTGCTGACAACCGGGCTTATCTTCTTATAGTCGGAAATGAAGGCACTCTGGACGCTCATTCTAGTCCTCTTGTTCGCAGCAACAAAAATAAAGGCAGACATAGTCTTTGCATTCGAAACACGGTCAGCATTACGCTGCATAACAGGGCTCGGTCTCAAGCCGTCAGAATCGATATATCGAAAGTGATATGGATCGCGTTTTTCTTGAAGCTGCACGAAAGATCGAAGTCTCGGTCCGTATCGAAAAGGTCTGGCATCTCTTCTGCGACGCGATCGGTTCCGTTGGCCTCACGCATGCGATTTACCTGACAGACAGCGACAGCCCGCCCGCTGACCTCAAGATTTTCTCAACACTTCCCGGCAACTGGCCCGAGAAACGCCTGCGCGGGGGCACGTTCCGGGAACCGTTCCTGTATCATTGCTGTGCCACCTTCGAGATCACCAAAGTCGGAGCCGAGTTTCTGGATGATCACGCTGCCTATCTCGACGACGAACACCGCAGTTACGTTGCGCAAATGACGCAATACGGCTGGCGCGCCGGCCTCGGCATCCCGTGCAGGCTGCTCGGAACCGGCCGGCACGGCGGCTTCATCATCGGCAACGCGCTCAGCGCCTTTGTGTTCGAGCGCAAAATCCTGCCGCTCGCCAGTCAATTGCAGTCTTTCTGCCTGATCGCACATCGCCGCCTTGAAACACTGCAGAAACGTGAAACGGCCGCTCAGAACCGAAAACCGCTCAGCCCGCGCGAGTTTCAGACGCTCGACCTGATCGCACGCGGCATCCGCCCCAAACAGATTGCCCATGAGCTGAAGGTCAGCGAAGCCAGCGTCCGGCTGTATCTGAAGAACGCGCGCCAGAAGCTTGGCGCGGAAACCCGCGACGAAGCTGTCGCGCTGTTCCTGCAGACCGAAAGACGGGTACCGGACCCGAGCGGATAGCCGAAGGCTGTCCGAGGGACCGGTGTCACTCTGCCCGCGAGGGAATTTTCGGCTTGCAGATCAAGGCCCCGGCCCGTTGGATACAAGCGCACCCAAGCCAGCGATACTGGCCGGATGAGCAAGGTTTCCGCAAACAGAACCGCGGGGGAACCTCCCGCTGTCAGGCGGCGGCGACCTCGGTCAGAAAGTCCGCAACAGCGCTGTTGAGCGTCCTGAGCTTTGCCGATGCGTCCCGTGTTGCCTCGTCAACGATGCAGGCGGAGTCGGATGTTGTTTCCACCGCGGAGCTGACGTTGGACATGTTTCCGCTTGCGGCACTCGTGCCGCTTGAGGCTTCCGCGGCACTGCGGCTGATTTCACCCGTCGCCGCGTCCTGTTCCTGCACAGCTGCAGCGATGGTGGCCGTGTTCTCATTGGCCTTGATCATGATGTCGGCAACGCCCTCTATCGCGCTCACGGCCTGTTCCGTTGCGGTCTGGATTTCGGATATCTGATTTGAGATATCCTCCGTTGCCCTGGATGTCTGCGTTGCCAGTTCCTTGACCTCTGCCGCAACTACCGCAAATCCCCTGCCCGCCTCACCTGCGCGCGCGGCTTCGATCGTCGCGTTGAGCGCAAGCAGGTTGGTCTGTTCAGCGATCCCCTGAATGAGATCGATCACCTCGCCGATACGCGCGGAACCCGACGACAGCAGGTCCATCTTGTCCGTGCTGACTTTGGTCCGGTTGGTCGCGTCGGCGATCACCCTGGTCGTCTCTTCCACGCGGCGGCCGATCTCCGAAATCGAAGACGACAATTCTTCGGTCGCGGCGGCCACGGTCTGCACATTGCCGGACGCACGGCTTGTTGCCGTTGCCGCGTTGGCGACCTCGCCCGCCGCCTTCCCGGCGGTCTCCATCAGCTCCGAAGCATTTGTCTGCATGCCGGCCATCGAGGTTTCAACACCGGACAGAAGCTCCGACGAACGCTCCCTGAAACGCGCGATGAGAGTTTCGATCCGATGCTGGCGTTCGGTACGCTGCCGCTCTTCCTCTTGCCGCGACCGGGCAAGGCGCGCCTGTTCGGCAACACCATCGCGGAAGCCGGCGATCGCGGAGGCAATCTCTCCGATCTCGTCTTTCCGATTGGCCTCGGCGAACGTGACATCGACATCCCCGCCTGCAAGCCTGACCGCGCTTTGAACCAGCCTGCCGACGGGCACCGTGATCGCGCGGGCCGCAAAAAGACCGACACACATCATGATGACCAAAATGACCGCACAGACAACGGCGATCTGAACACCCAGTTGCCTGACGGGCATGTGGACTTCCGATGCCGCTTCCGCCGCAACAACGGCCATCCTGATGCCATGAAACTCAAGCGGTGCGGAGGCTGCAATGAAATCCTTGCCACGAAAGCCGTCAAGATGCCCATGGCCGACATTTCCGGAGAGCGCCGCATCAACGATATCACCGTCCAGCCGCGCCTTGAGGATGTCATTGTCGTCGGGCGTCTTTTCCGAATCGTTCCGGAACAGTCTGTCCGAACCGACGAGGACCGCCTCGCCCGTTTCTCCGAACCCGGACGGGTCCGACATGACGGCGTTGATGTTGTCGATCGGCATCTGGAAGACCAGCACACCGAGCGTTTCGCCGTCGCGCGTGACGGGCATCGATATGAAACTCGCAGGTGCGCCTGCACTTGGCGCATAGGGTTTGAAGTCGAAAAAATAGATGCTTTCGCTGTCGCCGTTCAATGCCGCGCGAAAAGCGTTGCCGAGGTCCGTCTCACGGTAGTCTCCGGTCATGAGGTTGGTCGCGAAATCCAGTTCCTTGAAAACCGTATAGATCAGCGACCCATCACCGGAGAAAAGAAAGATATCGTAATAGCCACGGGTCTTGAGCATCTTGCGGAACAAGGTGTGGTAGCGTTCGTGGACCACGTCATAGGGCGTGTTCCCGGCACGCATCAGGGCATCCTTTTCCCCGAGCGGATGCGGATTGTCATGAATGTACGCCTTCTGGAGAACCATTGCCGGATTGCCGTCAATCGTCTTCCAGGCATTTTCGAAATCGACAAGGGCTTCGCCAACGAACGGATTGGCTGCGGTTAAGGTGAGATCCATGCCGATGCCTTCAAGGTAATGCTTGAGACCGGCGGCGCGGGCGCTGGCCAGCGCGGTCAGTCGCTCATCAGCCTGCTTTTCAATGTTCGAAACGCTGAGCCAGTAAGCCAGAGCACCAACAAAGACGGCCGCAAAGACCGAACAACCGGAGATAATCGCCGGCAAGCGGAAGCTCAACTTTGAGAGAGTGCGGCTCATTTTACTATTCCAAGTATTTATTCGTAGTATTATTTTTCTTTTCTTTTGATTTACAAAATATTAATTTGAAATACTTTCGTGTTTTACTTTAATACATTTAATGATGCATTTTGCGCAACCACGAGCGAACCCATCTGATTTGTGCGCGCAAATGACAACCAGTCGGGGCGTCGACGGAGACCGCGCCTGCGGCGCTCACTCAAACGGCGGCCTGACCATGTCCGGCCGCAGCGATGAGCCAGTCCCTGACACGCGCCGCGTTTTCGCTCAGGGGCCGGGCTTTTGACCAGACAAGGTAAAACCCCATCCCGGTGTGCCAGCTCCATTCCTGCCGGGCATCTAGGAGACTGTTTGCGATCAGGTCAGCCGCCAGATGGTTCCAGCCAAAGGCGAAGCCCTCACCGGAAATGGCGGCATTCAGAACAAGGGCATAGTCGTTCAGCCGGAGACCCGACGGCGGTATTGCCACCTTGCAGTCCTGAGCCTCGAACCAGTCCTTCCAGCCCGGCCGTTCGCGCACCGGTTCCTCGAGATGGATCAGTGTCGCGGTCAGAATGTCTTCCTTGCACCTAAGTCCGGCCCGTTGCATCAGCCCCGGACTGGCAATCGGGTAGATGACCTCCGGCGCGATCAGAAAGGCATGACACCCCGGCCAGTGCCCGTCTCCGCGCCGGACAGCCAGCGAAATGCCCTCGTCGTCAATATCCGGTTCCCGGTCACTCGATTGAAGACGCAGGTCGATTTCGGGATAGCGGTCGCGCAGGGTCCTGAGGCGCGGCATCATCCAATAGGTGTTGAAGGCCGTCGAGGCACACAGGGTAACGATCGCGTTCCTGGCCTCCGACTGGAGCGCGCGGGTCGCCTCGAGAATCTGGTGCAGCCCTTTCGACACTTCGGCGTAATAGCCTGCGCCTGCCGGCGTCAACTCGACCTTCCGGTGCGACCTCAGGAACAGGGGCGCTCCGAGAGCCTGTTCAAGTCGTTTGATCGCAGCGCTAACGGCCGGCTGCTGGACATTGAGCTCCGATGCCGCCCTGGTAAAGGATCCATGCCGTGCTGCCGCCTCAAAAATAAGGATGTAGCGCGGAGATTCAACGATTTTCCAGAGGCTTTGCATAAATTCAGTTTATGCAAAGCGTGATATTTTTCAATCGTCACAAGGCCGCCGGGACAGATTAGTTTTGCTCGATCAGACCTGTGAGAGGCGAGCCCATGGCCAGACGCGCACGCGCGGCGCGCGGACGCAGCGCGACAAGCAAACCGGATGCCCCGTTCATCAGGCGTGTCTTGCCTGAGATCAACATTCTTGACGAAGAGCAGGTCGTCGCGCTCGAAGCCCAGGTCGACTGGATATTCGAAGATGTCGGCATCGCCTTCCGCGACGACCCGGAAGCGTTGCGGATCTGGCGCGAGGCCGGCGCACGTCTCGATGGCGATCTCGTTCGCGCGGATGCCGCCCTTGTCCGCTCGCTCTGCGGCAAGGCTCCCCGGGAATTCAGGCAAGTCGCGCGCAATCCCGAGCGGTCCGTCACCATCGGCGGTGTCAATCAGGTCTTTGCACCGGTCTACGGATCGCCCTTCGTGCGCGATCTTGAAGGCGGACGCCGCTACGGGGACATGGCGAGCTTCGAGGACCTCGTCAGGCTCACCTACATGCACCCCTATCTGCATCACGGCGGTTTCGTGACCTGCGAACCCTGCGACGTGCCGGTATCGAAGCGCCACCTGGATATGCTGTTTGCGCATATGACCTTGAGTGACAAGCCGCATCTCGGCGCGATCACCGAGATGAGCCGGGCGGAAGACAGCGTCGCCATGGCGGAGATCGTGTTCGGACGCGAGGTGATGGACCACGCCTGCGTGATCATGGGCAACGTCAACACCAACTCGCCGCTGCTGGTGGACAAGGTCGTCAGCGAGGCCGTGCGGGTCTATTGCGGACGCGGACAGGGGATCGTCGTCGTCCCGTTCATCCTGTCCGGCGCCATGGGTCCCGTTTCGACGGCGGCTTCCATTTCACAAGCCATGGCGGAGGCGATGATGGTGTGCGCCTTCTCCCAGCTGGTCCGGCCGGGCGCGCCTTTCGTGCTCGGAAACTTTCTGAGCTCCATGAGCCTGAAAAGCGGCGCTCCGACCTTCGGCATGCCCGAGCCGGTGGTGTCCAACTATGCCATCGGACAGCTCGCACGCCGCGCGGGATTGCCGCTCAGATGCGGCGGCTCGCTGACCGCCTCGAAAATCGAAGATGCCCAGGCCGCCTATGAAAGCGCCGACAGCATGCATTCTACCATGCTGGCCGGAGCGAATTTCGTCCTGCATGCGGCAGGCTGGCTGGAAGGCGGGCTGTGCACCGGATTTGAAAAGCTTGTCATGGATGCCGACCGGCTCGGCTCCTACCAGAAAGTTCTCTCCGGCGGCCTCGATACGTCGGACGAAGCCTTTGCGCGCGACGCCTATGGCGAGGTTGGACCCGGCGGGCATTTCCTGGGGTCGTCGCACACCATGCGGAACTACCAGACGGCCTTCTACGAACCCAGGCTGTCGGACAGCGAAAACGTGGAGAGCTGGGAGGAAGGCGGATCGAAGGACATGCGCCGGCGCGCTTTCGAGCGCTGGCAGGCGATGCTGGGCGACTACCAGCCGCCGGCGATGGACGAGGCCACGCGAGAGGAACTGGAAGCCTTTGTTGCGCGCCGGAAGGAAGAGCTGCCCGATGCCTGGTATTAGGATCACCGGCCTGAAGGCAACGCCCGTCAACATCCCCCTCGAAAAGCCGATGTGGTGGACCGGCGGCCATTATCCGGGCACGTCGAAAACCATCATCGAGGTGGAGACCGACCAGGGTCTCACCGGCCTCGGGGAAGCCCCGTCGGTGGACGTCCTGGCGACGATCCAGCATATGGGTGAGCGGCTTGTCGGCGCGGACCCGCTCGACATTGCCGGATGCGAAAGCCTCTGCGTTCCACCCTGGCAGATCGTGCAGAACACCGATGACAGTTCCGTCGTGAAGGCGTTCGGCGCGATCGAGATTGCCCTGTGGGACCTGCGTGGAAAGGTGTCGGGGGAACCGCTCTACCGCCTGCTCGGCGGGGCCGTGCGCAAGGAAATTCCGTTCACCGAATATTTCGCCTTTCGCGCCGGCGGAGAAACCAGTCCTGGGGAGGTTGCCGACTATTGCCTGCGCATGCGCGAGGAGCACGGCGCGACCATGTTCGAGGGCAAGCTGATCCTCGGAGATCCGAAGCTGGAGATCGACACGGTCAAGGCCCTGCGCACGGCGCTCGGACCGGAGGCCATGCTGCGGCTGGACAGCAACATGCAATGGTCGCTGCCAAGTGCGATCCGGATCTTCCGGGAGATCGAACCTTTCGACATCCGCAACTACGAAGACCCGGTCGCGACCTTCGAGGAAATGGCGGAGCTGCGCAAACATTCCTCCATCCGCCTGTCGACGCACGTGCCGGACATCCGGCGCGCTGTCAGCCTCGGTGCACCGGACTACATCGTGACCAATTTCGCCGTGCTGGGCGGCATTGCCCGGACCGTCCGGTTCATCGGTGCGTGTGAAGCGATGGGTGTCGGATTCTGGTGTTATTCCGGCGATGCAGGCATTGCGACCGCCGGCTACCTGCACATGTCGGCGGCAATGCCATGGATCACCGAACCGAGCCAGTCCCTGTTCCGCTGGCAGGTCGGCGACGTCGTCGAGGGCGGGCCGTTCCGCCAGACCAACAATGTAATTTCAGTCCCTGAAGGACCGGGGCTCGGCGTCACCCTTGACCGCAGCGCCCTCGCCCACTGGCACCGGCACTTTGTGGACAACGGACCGCTGGATCACTTCCATGATCCTGCCATGCCGGGCCGGTTCCGACGCCTGCCGCTGAATTGACGGCAACGCCAGGCTGGGTCGCCACCAGGCCGGCTCACGCGATCTGGTGTACCGACTGGGTGTCCTGCGCGAAGACCCTTTGATTGTGCGGGGTCACGCCAAAGCGGTTCTGATAGGTGCGGATGAAATGCGAGGGCGATTCGTAACCGCAGGCGAGCGCGATTTCCGAAATGGATTGCTCGGTCTGCAGCAGAAGATTACGCGCCTTGGTCAGCTTCTGGTTGATCGCGAATTTCTTCGGCGACATCTTCAGGTGCTTCTGGAACAGCCGTTCCAGCTGACGGGTCGAAATGCCGATGCGCCGCGCGATTTCGGAGGTCGGCATGTAGAACGGCGCGCTTTCGTTCAGAAGGCGGATCGCCTCCGCGATATGCGGATTGCGGATGCCGTAGCGCGCCTGCACCGAAATCTGCTGCATCGCATGCGCCGGGCGCACGCCCGAGTAGACCATCTGGTCGGCGATCGCCATCGCCAGGTCAAGACCGTGCGTTTCCCCGATCAAATGCAGCATCAGGTCCGTCGCCGCGGTTCCGCCGGATGCGGTCACGAAGGCTTCATCGGCGACAAAGACGTTGCGCACCAGTTCCACCTCCGGAAAATTTTCCTGGAAACTGTCATGAAAGGCCCAGTGCATGGCCGCACGCCGGTTGTCGAGAAGGCCGGCCTTTGCCAGCACGAACGCGCCGGAACAGAGCGCGCCGATCCGGGTTCCCCGCGCCCGTTCGCGTCGGATGAAGGACAAGACGTCCGGGGAGGCGCGTTCACCGACATTCAATCCGGAAATCAGGAACAGGCTTCCTCTGGGCGGGAGCGGATCAAGTCCCTGATCCACGAGGGTGACGGTGCGGTTGGAACAGACCGCGCTTTCGCCTGACGGCGAAACAAGACGCCACCGGTAGAGCTCCTTGCCCGACAGGAGATTGGCAATGCGAAGCGGCTCGACGGCGCACGAAAATGCGATGTGGGAAAAATCGTCCAGCAAAAGAAAGCTGACGTCGGTTGTGCGGGACATGTCGCTTTTCTCCGGCCCTTGTCGCCTCCGGTTCATGAGCCCTGGCGACGCCTTTGTATAATTCTTGTGTTGCTATTGTATTCATCATGTATACAAACAGGTCAACAAAAATCGGTTGGGGAATGGTGTCATGCCCAATATGCGCGGCAGCGCGAAGTCGCTCGCCTATGAAGATCTGAAACGCGCCATCCTGACGCTCGACCGGGTGCCGGGAAGTTCTCTTGAGGAAAGCGAGCTGTGCGACCGATACGGTCTGTCGCGCACACCCTTGCGCGAAGTGCTGCAGCAATTGGCCGGCGAAGGTTTTGTTGTGCTGCAACAGAACCGCGGCGCCCGGGTGTCCGACATGACACATTATACGCTGCGCGACTTCTTCCTGGCGGCTCCGCTCATCTACAGCTCGATCCTTCGTCTCGCTGTTCAAAACGCCAGACCGTCCCAGATCGAGGACCTGAAACGGGCGCAGGAAGCCTTCCGCGAGGCGCTCAATTCAGGCGGCACCACGGATCGGGCCCTTACCAATGACCAGTTTCACCGGATCACCGGGCAGATGGCCGGCAACAGTTACCTGCTTGCCAGCCTCGACAGGCTGCTGATCGATCACACGCGCATTGCGATGACGTTCTTCAAACCGAAGTCGGGCGCGAAGGAAGACCGGCTTGCGCTGGCCTGTGCCCAGCATGACGAGATGATCGCCTGCATCGAAAACGGCGACGAGGATCGCGCCGCCGAACTGGCCCTGGAGCACTGGGCGTTGTCGCGCGACCAGATTGAGTTGTTCGTGATGCCCGACGGGCTCGAGGCACCGCTTGGTGTGCCGCCGAAACAGAAATCCGCATGAGGACCAAATGACACCCATCCTGGCTTTCGAGGGCATCTACACGCCCGTGGTCACCCCCTATGACAACGACGGCAATGTCGTCTGGGATGCGCTTGAAAAGGTGATTGATCACCTTGTCGACAGTGGTGTTCACGGACTGATTTCCGGCGGATCGACCGGCGAGAACTACACACAGACTGTCGAGGAACGTCTTGAACTGGCGCGGTTCACGCAGGAAAAACTGGCCGGACGGCTGCCCCTGATCGTCGGGACAGGGACCATGCGGACCCCGGATTCCGTCGCGCTCGCAGAAGGTGGCGCAAAGATCGGTGCCACCGCGCTGCTGGTGGCGACACCGCCCTACGCGGTGCCGACGGAACGCGAAAACGCGCTCAATGTGCTGACCATCGACCGGGCCGCCGACCTGCCGATCATGCTCTACAACTATCCTGGCCGCATGGGCGTGAACATGGGCGAGGAATTTCTCGACCGGGTCGGCCGCTCGCGCAATGTCTGCGCCATCAAGGAAAGTTCCGGTGACATCAACCGGGTCCATCTGCTGGCGCGTGATTATCCCCATATCCAGATGTCCTGCGGCATGGAC
>JBCBUA010000203.1:0-10809 GCA_039818365.1 Pseudomonadota bacterium | reverse complement strand
CCTGCTGCCCCGGCTCTCTCATTCGATAACGAGGCCCGGAAGCCAGTGGCTCTCCGGGTATCCTTCCTCAAGATCGGCTTCGCGAATGGGTCTGAGGTTGCCGGCCTCGGGAGGCACGCCCAGCTTGTCCATATCCATCTCGAAAAGGGTTCCGACCAGTCTGCCGTCTTGAACCCCGAGTTTGTAGTAGACACCGTTCCACAGGTTGATGCCGTATTCGGTGGCTCCCTTCCAGACAAAGAGGAGGTCATATTCGAGATCGGTCAGATCATCGCCGGAAACCATGCGCCTGATTTCATAAGGATAGGGCACCCGGCACCAGTGCTTGTTTGCGCCCTCCAGGCATTTGAACGGGCGCATGGACAGAAAGTGGTCGGCGAAGACCCCGTCCCGCCACTCGATGTCGTAAGTGCTGCCTTTGTCCACCGGGGTAAATACCACTGTCGCGACCGCATGAAGGCCGCCCTGCTGGTCCACGAGACTGATCGTCTTCTCACCGTCCAGGGACATGGCGGAGGCGTCGGCCGCGAAGAACACAACGACCGGCAAAAGCCGGAAAAAACGAAGTCCGTTCATTGAGCCCCCCAGCGGTTGACGCGGCAAAGCCGCAAGGTCGCGCCACATTCTAGGTTGGAGCCCAGTCTCCGGCCAGTGCACTTTAGGCCAGCAGCGCCAGCGACAGCTGAATTATCCTCATCATGGAAACACAGGATTCGCATAGTCTTTGACAGGAATCGCGCCTGCTAAACCATGCAAGAGCGGCCATTTTGCACTCCATCACGAACCTGTTGGTCAAAGATGGAGTTTTCAGATGCCGACCTCACACAGACCATCGCCGAGCGAAGTGGCGCAAGGACCGGGCACAGGGGTCATAACCCGCTCAGTGGCCTTCGAGAACACCGGGGCGAGGCTCGCCGGTACGCTTTACCTGCCGGAGGGCCACGATGGAACGCCGCTCGCGACCGTTGTCGTGACCGGCGCGTGGACGGCCGTTGAAGAACAGATGCCCGCGAACTACGCCAGGGCGCTTGTCGGGCACGGCTTTGCTGCTTTCACCTTTGATTTTCGCGGCTGGGGCAAGTCCGGGGATCTGCCCGGCGGCGTACGCTACGTGGAAAGTCCCAAGGCAAAAACCAGAGATATCCAAAAGGCATTCGAATTTGCCGCGATGCGCCCGGAAGTCGACCCCACCCGTCTGTTTGGCCTCGGCATCTGTGCTTCGGCCGGATACATGATCGACGCCGCTTCGGGCAACCCGCTGGTCGAGCGGGTGGCCCTGGTTGCCCCCTGGCTCCAGAACCGGGAAATGGTCGAAGCGGTCTATGGCGGCACTCAAGGTGTTGCAGCGCTTGTTGAAATGTCGCGCGGCGCCACAGCAGTGGGAGGCGAGATCATCCCTGCCGCAGGTCCGGAAGGTGCGGACGGTGTGCTGATGCCGATCGGCGGCTATTATTTCGAGCCCGCACGCGGCGCGATCCCGCAATATGACAACAAGTGGAACAACGCCGGCTGGGAAGGCTGGCTGACCTATTATCCCGCAGACAACCCTGGCCGCCTCGACAAGCCCCTCGCGCTTGTCCACTCCGAGGCCGCGGCGATACCGCAAGGCGCACACAGCTTTCTGGACGGTGTCGGCGGTACTCCTTCCACCATGTGGCTCGAGGGTGTGGATCAGTTTTCATTTTACGACACGCCCGAGGTCATTGGCGAGGCAACGGCCTTCGTTGCGGCTCACTTCAACGCAGCGGCGCCCGGTAGTCGCTGAACGAAAGACCGGGAAATCCGGCTCTTTACCCTCCCCCGAAACCCACCGAACTTCAAAGGAAAGACCATGTCACAGGAAACAGATACCTCGCGCCGTGCGATCCTGACGGGTGGTGTGGCGACAGCAGCCGCCCTCGCCTCCTCCTCCGCTGCCTTCGCGAACAGCATGAAACCGGCGCAAGCACCTGCGGAAATCAGGCCTGACGGCCGCTTCAAGGGCAAGGTCGTTGCCGTCACGGGCGGCAATTCAGGCATCGGCGAAGCAACGGTGCGCGCCTTTGCCATGGAAGGGGCACGCGTTGTCTTTGGCGCCCGCCGCGACGAACTCGGCCGCAAGGTTGAAGCCGATATTCGGAAATCGGGCGGAGACGTCACCTGGGTCCAGACAGATGTGCGCGAACCGGAGCAGGTGGAGCGTTTCATCAGATCCGCGACCGAAACCTATGGCCGATTGGACGTCCTGTTCAACAATGCCGGTATCTTCATGACACCCAACCTGATCGAAGATATCGACATTGAGAACTTCGAGGACATGATGCGCACCAACACCTTTGGTGTCTTTTATGGAATGAAATACGCGATCCCGGTCATGAAGGCCCAGGGTGGCGGCGTGATCGTCAACATGGCTTCGGTCGCCGCCCATCGCGGCTTTCCGAACACGGCGCACTACAACGCCTCCAAACATGCCGTTCTGGGATTGACCCGTGCAGGGGCCAAACTTGCGGCGGACAACATCCGCGTCGCATCGATATCTCCGCTCGCAGTCGACACGCCGATGCTGCGGGAAAGCTTCGACTATCAGGGGCTGACCTATGAAGGCATGGCAGGTTTTTTCGTGACACCCCGGATCATGGAAGCCCATGAGATGGCGGAAGGTGTTCTGTTCCTGGCCTCAGATGCCGCGACGGCCTTCAACGGCATGGACATCGATGCAACGGGCGGACAGCTCGCCTGAAGGCGCTCCTCCGGCCCGGCACGTGAACAAACACAACATCAAAGGAAAATTTCATGAAACGGACACTCATGGCAGCTGTCGCTGCAACAACCTTGCTTGGAGGAACCGCCATGGCGGACCAGACAGAAATCAGCCGCTCCATCACCGACATTGCCGCCGGCGCCGACCGGCATGACTGGAACCGAGTTCGCAGCGCTTTCGCGGACACGGTCACCAGCGACTACACCAGCTTGTGGGGCGGTGAACCGGTCACACAGCCGGCCGACGAGCTTGTGGCGGGCTGGTCCGGTTTCCTGCCGGGTTTCGACAGCACGCACCACATGGTCACCAATCATTCGATTGTTTCGATGAGCGACGACAACGCGGCCGCGGAAGCGGACTTCACCGCAACGCACCGGATTGGAGACGATCTCTGGACCCTCGGCGGGCGCTACACGTATGAACTCGCCAGCAACGGCGACCGCTGGCTTGTCACGTCGCTGACCATGACGGCTCTCTGGGAGACAGGTGACCGCGGCCTTGTCACCACGGCCGGTCAACGCGCTGCCGAGGCCAAATGACAGTGCCTGATTGCTGCCCGTGTCGGCGGGCAGCTCTTTGTAAACCGGCTCCAGCCGGCACTCCTAACGGTCCCTGTAGGCCGCCGGTGTCATGCCGAACTTGCGTTTGAAATGCTGCGAGAAACGGCTGATATCGTGATATCCGACACGCCAGGTGATCTGGGATACGCTGTCGCGCGTGGTGCGCAACAATACCGACGCCAGGTCGAGCCGCGCGCCAATCACATACTGCAACGGCGAAACGCCGACTTCCTTCTTGAATGCCTTTGAAAAATGCGTGCCGCTCATCGCGGCGAGGTCCGCCATGGCGGCCAGGGTCAGATCATCTGCAAGGTTGTCATGGATATAGTCAAGAACCTTGCGCAACCGCCTGTCCTCAATCCCAGCCTGCCAGGAAGGCGCCGGTTTGATCAGCTGAACAACCTGGGCCGCCAGGGCCCGGGACATGGTCTCCCGGTAAAGGTGCCCACCGTCGGCAAAGTTCAGAGCGTTCAGCGAGATGCTCAAAAGGACCGGGTCGATTTCGCCGATGATCGCCTCAAACCCCGTTCCCGCTGAGACGCCGAATTCGTCGAGCAAGCTGTCATTCAACGTGACGGTGACAAACTCAAGATCGTCATCATATTCGCACACACCCTCGCTACCTGCAGGCAGAAGCCAGCCCTGATGCTTTTTCAGGGGGGAATGCAGCGCCCTGTCCGAGCCTTGAGAGATGCGGTGCGAGGGTTGGTCGTTCAAAAAGATGCCCAGCGTCAGCAGGGGAAGCGAATAGGCTCCCCCACCGGCCGGCAAAAAGGACTTTTCCGAAACGACATCAGGCATGCACTGAGTCTAGGTGCTTTTGGATCAATTTCAATTGGCGATTGCCGGCTGAAAACATGGTTTGGGAATGGGAGATACGCCGTGGCCGAGGGGTTCGGAATTCAAAGGGCACCACAACCCATAAGACAGCCAGAACGCGAAAATCTATCTCCCATTCCGCCGCGTTTTAGCGAACTGGTTGAAAGAACCTGACATTTCACCGGTTTCGCGCCGGTTCTGGCATCCTACGCCAAAAGGTGATTAACTTAGCCGGAGAAATAAAAACAATAATTGAAACTCCGGCGGCGTCATTAAAGTTAAAAAAAAGACACGTAAGACCCTATCACCTCTGTGATACGTTGCATCTGCCGGACGGGCGCGGGGTCATGATGTTCCGGGTTTTCGGAACATCATGAGCGCCTTTGACGGGGTCTGGAGAGGTGTTGCGACATTGCACGAGCCAGCTAGTTTTCTCGAACGAGCCAGTTAGGACAAGTCCATGAAAGATATAGAGAATCATAATCTATCCTTCGACGAATTCGATGAAATGATGAACCCGCGACCGGACGAATGTGACTTCGACCGGGTCGTCGAATCTGCCCTTAGCCGCCGCGGTTTTCTTGGGGGTGTCATGGCGTTTGGCAGCTTTGCGGCCCTTGGTGGCAGCCTGACATCCGCTGAAGCGGCATCCGGCCGCTTTGCATTCGACCAGATCGGCACCTCCACGGCCGACGAAGTGATCGTGCCGGACGGCTACAAGGTCGATGTCATGATGCGCTGGGGCGACCCGATGTGGTCCGACGGCGCGGAGTTTGACGACGCGACCCGCGGCACCGCCGCAAGCCAGGAGCGCGCTTTCGGCGACAACACCGACGGCATGGACGTGTTCCCGCATGACGGCAAGCTTCTGCTCGTCGTGAACAACGAGTACACCAACCGCTCGATCATTTCCGCAAACGCCGTGGACAATCGTCTTGTCGGGGAAGACGACATTGCCAAAGGCATGATGGCGCACGGCGTTTCCGTGGTCGAAATCGCCTTTGTCGACGGCAAGTGGCAGATGGTCAAGGACAGCCCCTACAACCGCCGTATCACGCCGAACACCGAGATGGATCTGACGGGCCCGGCGGCCGGACACGACCTGCTCAAGACCGACGCCGATCCCACCGGCACAAAGACGCTCGGCACCTGGAACAACTGCGGGAACGGCACCACGCCCTGGGGCACCTACCTTGCTTGCGAGGAAAACTTCAACGGCTATTTCTCCTCGAGCGAAGACGTCAAGGACGACAATCCGAAGTCGATCACCCCGGCCATGAAGCGCTACGGCGTCAACACCGAAGACTGGGGCTACGGCTGGGCTGAAATCGACGAGCGTTTCGATGTCGCCAAACATCCGAACGAGCCGAACCGTGCAGGCTACGTTGTCGAGATCGATCCGACCGATCCGAATTCGACACCGAAGAAGCGCACCGCGCTCGGCCGCTTCAAGCACGAAAACGCCGCCACCGTCGTCAACAATGACGGCCGCGTGGTTGTCTACATGGGCGACGACGAGCGCGGTGAGTTCGTTTACCGCTACGTCTCCAACGGCGTCTATGCGCCAGGCGCACCGACCGACGACCTCTTGAGCGACGGTGTGCTCTATGTTGCCAAGTTCTCGGACAACGGCACCGGTGCCTGGGTCGCCCTCACCCCGGAGACGACAGGCATGGATCACGCCGAGATCCACATTCACACCCGCCAGGCTGCATCTGCAGTCGGCGCCACCACGATGGACCGCCCGGAATGGGTTGCGGCCAATCCCAAGGCGCCGGAAGTCTATTGCTGCCTGACCAACAACAAGAACCGTGGCGTGAAGCCGAATGCCGGAGGTGACGACACCGCCGTCAACGGACCGAACCCGCGCGAGAAAAACAACTACGGTCAGATCGTCCGCTGGCGTCCGGATAGCGGCGACCATACGGCACCAGGCTTCACCTGGGACCTCTATGTCCTCGCCGGTAACCCGACGGTGCACTCCGACGCCTACGCTGGATCTTCGAACGTCAACGCCGACAACATGTTCAACTCGCCGGATGGACTGGCCTTCGACTCCAATGGGTTGGTCTGGATCCAGACCGACGGCAGCTACAAGAACGAAGGTGACTTTGCCGGTCAGGGCAACAACCAGATGCTCGCGGGCGACCCGGTCACGGGCGAAATCCGCCGCTTCATGGTCGGCCCGAACGAGTGTGAGATCACCGGCCTGACCTGGAGCCCGGATCGCCGGACCATGTTTGTCGGCATTCAGCACCCCGGTGAACGCGGCAACAGCCACTGGCCGGGAGGCGGCGATTCTGTTCCGCGTTCCGCAATCATCGCTGTCACCCGCGAAGACGGCGGTCTCGTCGGCTGATACGCATACTCACGAGGCAACGAGAACGGCCGGTCACTGACCGGCCGTTTTCTATTGCACCCGGAACCCGAACAGGCAGTCGACTGGCCAATTCTCCGCGGCGAGCGGCACGACGTTACGGAAGGAAGGGTCGTGCGGGCTTCTCCGGGGAACCGCGAAAGCGCGATTTACGCAACGTAGAATTTAATGATTCAAGTATCGACACGCTTTGATCTGCACGAATTTCTTAACAATTGGTTAAACTGTTGCACCAAAATGACACACTCCGGAAAATGGCCTGCCACAGGCTGTTTTTTGTCGGAGATTACTTGTGGCGGCTGACACGACCTGTAAGCTCCTTCCCTAGGGACACCTGTCAAAAATACAGGTAGGGGGACAAACAATGATTTGGTGCCGAACACCAATCCACTCCGTGTGCGCAAGCTTGTTCATGATTTCTTTCGTTCAGGCTGCAGACCTGGGCAGCGGGACAGCAACAGAAGGCAAAACTGGCCCACGCCACGAAATCCGCGGTGGTGTGCTCTACCATGATTTTTCAGGGAAAGAGTCGGGCGTCGATCTGAACGCGGAATATCTCAGCAAATGGGCGGCGTTCGATCTGTTCATACCGAGAACACCCGTGCAGGCCGTTTTCCGCCCGCACCTTGGGGCAAACCTGAATCTCAACGGCGATACAAGTTTCGCCTATGCCGGTTACAGCCTGACACTGAACCTCTCAGAACGCCTGTTTCTGGAAGGAAGTTTCGGCGGCATGGTTCACAACGGCATGAGCGACAGTCACGATGACAAACGTCTTGACCTTGGCTGCAACGTGATGTTTCGCGAAAGCATCGCTGCGGGCTTTCGCATAACCGAACACTGGAACATCAGTGCGATGCTTGAGCACGCCTCCAATTCAGGGTTTTGCAGCGACAACAACGGCCTCACCAACGCCGGCATCAGGGTCGGATACGCGTTCTGATCGGGCCGATTCCGAAAGGAAGCCGCCGCAGGTCAGGCGACCTTGCTGTGGTCATACCAGACGGCTTCGATGTTATGGCCGTCGGGATCAAGAACGAAGGCCGCATAGTATCCGGGCCAGTAATGCGGGCGGTATCCGGGACCGCCATTGTCGGTCGCACCTTCCTGTAAGGCCACTTCATAAAAGGCGTGCACTTCCTCCCGGCTTTTGGCTTCAAAGGCGATGTGGGTCGGCACGACGGGATCGTTCACCACCCAGAGATCGGTGTTTTTTCCGTCGAAAAAACCGGCCGCATCGCCGACTTCCATGGAAATCGAATATCCGAGCGTCGACAGCACCTTCAGATAGAAGGCCTTCGACGTCTCGTAGTCGCTGACATGAAGATGTGTGTGCGCAATCAAACTGTGTTCCCCGCGATGAACCTGCTACCCGGACGCCAGCCTAGCACAGGCCCACCTGTTTGGATCGGACGTGCATGCCGGGTGCCGGACAGCGTCAGGCGGCAGCAGGCCACTCCTTGGCGACCATGGTCAGGACGTCATATTGCGCAACGACCTCGTCTTTCTGATTGGTCACCTGGCAGTCCCAGCGGACCTCACCGTGCTCGGCATTTTCGCGCGGGTTGATCTCCTTGCAGGTCAGCCTGACCTTGAGGCTGTCTCCGAAATAGACGGGTGTCAGAAAACGCAGATTGTCGACACCATAGTTGGCCAGTACAGGACCGGGCTTCGGGTCAACGAACAGGCCGGCGGCAAAGGAGGCAATCAGGTAGCCGTGGGCCACGCGATCGTCAAAGAACGGGTTTGCCTTCGCGGCCTCGCTGTCCATGTGGGCATAGAACGTATCACCCGTAAACTCGGCAAAATGCTCGACATCTTCCCGTGAGACCTCGCGCGCCTCCGTGACGATCTGATCGCCGATCCTGAGCTCGGCCAGGGATTTGCGGAACGGATGAATGTCGCTGTGCGCATCGGCACCTTCGGTCCATTGGCCGGTGACGGCAGACAGAAGTTCGGGCGTTCCCTGGATCGCGCTGCGCTGCATGAAGTGCTTCACGCCGCGCATGCCGCCCATTTCCTCACCGCCGCCTGCGCGGCCCGGTCCGCCGTGCACCAGCGGAGCCAGCGGGGATCCATGCCCTGTGGAACTCTTCGCCGAACGGCGGTTGCCGATCAGGACGCGTCCGTGGAAAGGCGCAAGACCCGTCACGATCTCACGGGCAACCGTGCTGTCATCGGTAAAGAGCGACGACACGAGAGACCCGCGCCCCTTTTGCGACAACGCGACCGCTTCGTCATTGTCCTTGTAGGCCATGACGGTGGCCACGGGGCCGAATGCCTCCACGGAATGAACGGCCTCCGCACCGGCCGGGTCTGCACATCGTAGCAATATTGGCGACAGGAACGCTCCGGTTTCAGCATCCCCGGACGAAAGCGCAACGCCTTCCAGCGAACCGGAAACAATCTCTGCTTCCGTCGCCAGAACGCCGACCTTGGCTTTCACATCGTCCCGGTCCTTGAGCGAGACCAGCGCACCCATCCGGGTGTTTTCATTGTCGGGCAATCCGATCGGCGTTGAAGCGAGCCGTGCGGACAGGGCCTCGACGACCGCATCTTCGTATCTCTGCGGCACAATGATGCGCCGGATCGCGGTGCATTTCTGCCCGGCCTTGACGGTCATTTCACGCGCGGCTTCCTTGATAAAGAGAGAGAACTCGTCCGTCCCCGGTCCGGCGTCTGCGCCGAGGATCGACGCGTTCAGGCTGTCCGCCTCCATGGTGAAGCGCACGGAATGCTGAAGGATCGCAGCACCGGATTTCAGCTTCCGGCCGGTCGAAGCGGAGCCCGTAAACGTGACAACATCCTGTTCGTTGACATGATCAAGCAGGTCACCCGCCGATCCGGTGACGATCTGAAGCGCACCGTCCGGCAAGATGTCCGTTTCGAGTATGCGGCGCACCACGAGTTCGGTCAGATAGGCGGTCTGAGAAGCCGGTTTCACCACGCAAGGCATACCCGCGATCAGCGTTGGAGCGATCTTTTCAAGCATGCCCCATACGGGAAAGTTGAACGCGTTGATATGAACGGCAACGCCTTGCAGCGGTGTCAGAATATGTTGTGCGGAAAAGGAACCGTCGCGCGAAAGCGGTTCGACAGGACCTTCCGTCAGAACCTTCGTGTTCGGCAATTCGCGCCTGGCCTTGGAGGCGAAGGTAAGCAGCGTGCCGATGCCGCCTTCGATATCGATCCAGCCATCGGTGCGCGTGGCACCGGTCGCGAAGTTCTCCAGGTAGAATTCTTCCTTCTGGTCCATGAGTTTCAGGCCGACCGCCTTCAGCATCAGGGCGCGCTCGTGAATGGTCATGGCCCGCAGCGCCGGACCTCCCACCGCGCGCGCCCATTCCAGCGCTGCCCTGAAATCAAGACCGGCGGTCCCGATCAAGGCATGGACCTCGCCCGTTGCCGCGTTCAGGACCGGAGCGCCGTCACCGTCTCCCGTGCGCCATGCGCCTTCTACATAGCTCTTCAATCGGCGCGCGGCCGTCCCCGTCCCGGTCATGGATCGTCCTTTCTAGAATGGTCAGGCAAGTCTGAGCATCGCCAGACGTGTGTCGGCGTCGGCTGTCCATGCGCGCCGCAGTGTTTCGTTGTCGGTGTGCCGCAGGCCCAACTTGCGCAAACGGTCGAAACGTGCGGACTGCGCCGGGCCGAAGGTCTCCGCAACTTTCGGCATCCAATAGCCGATCGAAACGATCGCTTCGTCCCGGGAAGCCGGCGTTTGTGAAACCTGTGCCAGCCCTTCCAACCCCAGTTCCATGTGCCGTTTCTCCTTGGGAAGAATTGTCCGGAATTCCTCGCTGAGCGGCTGGTAGGATGTCTGCACCTGCTCCTGGAGCTGGTGCACGGTTGCAAGACCCATGAGGAAATTCATGACCACGGCGTCGATCCAGCCTTGAAGCGGATAGTGGAAGACCGACAGGCGCATGTCTCCACTCTGCCGTTTCGGATCGACCTGCGCGTCCCGATCCTGGCGCGCCGACCAGGAATGCGCTTTGTTGTAGAGCGCCTTGTCGGTTCCAAAATCACCCATCAGGTCGAGGACCCGTTCGGCATGGTCCGCCTTTTCCAGCGTGATCCGGCACGCGGCGATGCGCTCCTTCAGTCCGGGCGCCCAGTTGATGGCATCAGCGAAGCCAGCGGACCCGGCGAGCTCGCTGTCGACGAAAGAAGACATCAGCCGCAGCAACTCGCCCCGGTAGCGCGGCGGCACATTTTCCGGCGAGGTCAGCTTGCCGCCTTTTTCCAGATAGTCGGACAGCGTCATTGCCGCGTCATCGGGAAGCATTGCCTCATTCGTCATAACTGATCAC
>JBCBUA010000202.1:0-10990 GCA_039818365.1 Pseudomonadota bacterium | reverse complement strand
TTCGCTTCTCGCGGCTGGTCAAAACGATCCAAACCAAATTGACTTCTTTTGTGAGTCCGTACCCTAAACTCAGATCCGGCCACGGGAAAATGCCATGACCTCTCGCAAGAACATCCTGATCCTGATGGTTGATCAGCTCAACGGCACGCTGTTTCCGGACGGACCGGCGGAGTTTCTGCACGCTCCGAACCTGAAGAAACTCGCGGAACGTTCTGTCCGGTTCCAGAACACCTATACGGCCTCGCCGCTCTGTGCCCCCGGCCGGGCAAGTTTCATGTCCGGTCAGTTGCCACGCCGCACGGGCGTCTACGACAATGCGGCCGAGTTTGCATCCGATATCCCGACTTACGCCCATCACCTGCGCCGGGCCGGGTACACCACCTGCCTGTCCGGCAAGATGCATTTCGTCGGACCGGACCAGATGCACGGCTTCGAGGAACGCCTCACCACCGACATTTATCCGGCCGACTTCGGCTGGACACCGGACTACCGCAAACCCGGCGAGCGCATTGACTGGTGGTATCACAACATGGGCTCGGTGACAGGTGCAGGCGTTGCGGAGATTTCCAACCAGATGGAATATGACGACGATGTCGCCTTCCAGGCCGTTCGCAAGATCTACGACTACGGCCGCGGCAAATACGATCGGCCCTTCTGCCTGACGGTGAGCTTCACCCACCCGCACGATCCTTATGTCGCACGGAAGAAATACTGGGATCTCTACGAAGACTGCGACCAGCTGATGCCGCAGGTTCCCGCAAAGGCCTATGAAGAACACGACCCGCATTCCAAACGGATTTTCGACGCCAACGACTGGCGGAGCTTCGATATCGGCAAAGACGACATCCGCCGGTCACGCCGCGCCTATTTCGCGAATATTTCCTATCTCGACGACAAGATCGGCGAAATCCTTCACGCGCTGGAAGCCATGCATCTGGCGGACGACACGATCATCTTGTTCGTGTCCGATCACGGCGACATGCTCGGCGAGCGCGGCCTCTGGTTCAAGATGACCTTCTTCGAAGGTTCCTCCCGCGTGCCCCTGATGGTTGCCGCCAGGGACCTGGAAGCCGCGCGTATCACTACGCCGGTGAGCACGCTGGATGTGCTGCCGACCCTGTGTGACCTCGCCGGCATCGACATGAGCGAAATCATGCCCTGGACGGACGGCGAAAGCCTTGTTCCACTGGCAAGGGGCGGCGAACGCACCTCTCCTGTCCTCATGGAATATGCCGCGGAGGCGTCCTACGCGCCGCTGGTCGGCATACGCGAAGGCAACTGGAAATACATTCACTGCGAGCTCGATCCGCCCCAGCTTTTCGACCTCGCCGAAGACCCTTACGAGCTCACCAATCTTGCAGAAGATCCGGCCTATGCGGATGCAAGCGCACGCTTCGCCGATGCGGTTCGCGCCCGCTGGGACATGGCTTCCTTTGACGCCGAAGTGCGCCAGTCGCAGGCCCGGCGCTGGATCGTCTACGAGGCCCTGCGCAACGGGGCCTATTTCCCGTGGGACTACCAGCCCCTGCAAAAAGCCTCCGAACGCTACATGCGCAACCACATGGACCTTAACGAGGTCGAGGAGGGACAGAGGTTTCCGAGAGGGGAGTGATCGTGTGAATATCTGAGGTTGTATTTTTCCTAATAGCAATAAATACTAGATATTCTCGAAGAACCTCACCAGACTTGGCCAGATGTCAAACGCAGTATTCCATCACAAGCCAAACAGCATCTATGACGACGATCCTGCGAGAAAATATCACTTCCCAAAGTCCTATCTATCCAGAGTACAGAAAACATTGAACGATTGGATCGTCTACTACGGGCCGATCCAAGGTGAAAAGGGGAGATTCTACAGCGCTGTAGCACGTACGAGCCACATTGACGTCGATCCGGAAAAGCCAGATCACTACTACGTTTTCCTAAAGGACTATATCGATTTTGATCGTCCTCTCCACTACGCGGAAAATGGTGGATACGAAAAGAAACTGTTTAAAGAGAACGGCCTGCCAAACGGAGGCTACACTCAACAATCAGTAAGGCATCTGGACGTCAGTGAGTTTCGCGAGATTATCGAAGCTGGTCTCTCCGAAGAAGACGAGTGGCCGACGCGCACTGATATCACCCCCGAAGATCATCGTGAGTCTCCCGGCCTTGGTGAAGGCGCTCAGGCGACCATTTCCGGAATGTTTGTTGAACGGCCAATCATGCAGCAAATAGTCAACCGGCCCTTTCGCGAGGCTAAGTTCCGGCAGCATATTCGTCGGCTCTACGATCGCACATGCGCCTTTACGAGCCTTCGCTTGATTAACGGAAAAGGCAGACCAGAGGTGGAGGCAGCCCACATCATTCCGGTCGAATCTGGTGGCAACGATTCAGTTCAAAACGGAATTGCGCTATCAGGCACCGTACATTGGATGTTCGATCGCGGCTTGCTCAGCCTCACGGATGACTTCGAAATACTCGCTTCGCGGCACCTGAACTACGACGTTTCGCATTTGCTCAACGCGGATATGAAGGCAACCGTACCTGAAGACAAATCCAAGCGTCCGCACCCGGCATATCTTTCGTGGCATCGCAGCGAGCGGTTTAAGGGGTAACACTGCGTCAAGCGAAATGTCGGATCTCGCTGTACAGATTTTCCATGCGGAGCCTAGCCCGCAAAAGCCTTGAGCCCCTCCGGCAAGGCGTTGCCGGATGATGCCGTTTCCTGTTGTGCGAGAACAAACAGACTTGCACGGCTCTGCGCGTAGTCGGGGGCCTGACGGCCCGAGGCAAGGGCTAGCCGCTCAAGGCCGAATCCGCCGCCGACGGTGCCACCCGTGCCGGAGCCTGCCTCGGCAAGACTGATCTCGCCGATTTCCAGAAACCCGGAGAGCGGATAGGCGAGCGCGCCCTCCGAACCGCCGCCGATCGGGTAGTGAATGCTCACGGAGTTGAAGCCGTTTGTGTCCGGGTGGCCGTCCGGTGAGAAAAATCCCGATCCGTCGCCTGCAGCGCGTGCCTCCTCAAGGTCCCGTTTCACGAACCGCCCCTTCTGCAGGAGCGGATCGCTTGTGAAATGTGGCTCAAACACTTCGGTTGAAACGAAAACGAATTTCTCCGGATTAAGCTTTTCGGTCTCAACGGCAAATCGCATCAAATGAGTGATGGCCTCCCGCGCCCCCGCGCTTGCCGGAAGATTGAGCACCGCGATGTGAAAAAGCGCAAGAACGCCCGGCTCACCGGCTTTGACGGCATCCTCGATACGGCAGGACGGCTGGACGCAGACCGACGTGCCCTCGGGATAGATCGCGCGCGTGTCGTCGTATCGAAGACCGCCATTGAACCCATTGCCCGTGACCAGCGGCAGCGGATCGAGGACCGCCGCGCCCTTGCCTGCGAAATGATCGAAAAATTGTTCTGCGCCAGGCGTTGCGGCCCGCGCGGAGGAAAATGCCGTCGGCAGCAGCGTGCCGGCCGCGCCCGCAGCGGCCAGGCTCACAAAGTGTCTGCGGTCAAGTTCCATGCGCGGCGTCTCCAGGTTCCAGCAAAATTGCTCCCAAGCCTATGTCACGCGGACACGGGATGCAAAGCGGAGCCGATTGCGAAAAATCTTCCCGATACCGCTCACCGACCATTAACCCAGATACTCAAAACCCCCATCCGGTCCCGTCTTCGAAAACTTCATTTTCATCCGTGCCGTGCAACGCTTTGAAGCACTGAGGTTGTTTCGGCATTGTGGGGGCATGCGCCAATGAAACGGGACAAAGCTGCGAAAAACATTGCGCCGTCGGCAGCGGGTGAAGCCGCACAAAGCGTCAGGCTGCGCCATTTTGCCTATGCGTCGATTGCGCTTTTGCTGGCAGGCGGCGTCTTTGCCATGGTCTATCTTTTTATCAGCACCACGCACCGGGCAGACCAACTGGCTTTGCGCCATGAGCGCGCCCTGGTGACCGAAGCGCTGGAACATAGTCTCGAGCTGGAAGCCCGGCATCAGACCTTCGTCGCCGTCAATGACAAGACGGCCCGTGAGGTCCAGATAGACGACCGCATCGACGATGCCTTTGCCCATGACATCGCCCGCCAGATGTGGCTCGACTTTCACCATGACTGGACGCTGATCGTGGATGGCCGCAACAAGGCCATTCTCGTCGCGGCTGAAGACGAAATCGTTCCAGCCATCGCCGGCCAGGAGGTCCTTGACGCGACCTGGGACCTGATCGCCAAGGCCCGCATCGGCTATCAGACCGTGCGCCGTCCCTCGGCCGACGGTTTCAAGGTGAAATATGTCGAAAAGGGCGAACTCGCGCCGATTTATGCGACCGATGTGCGCGATGTCGGCGGAAAACCGGCGCTGGTCAGCGCCATGGCAATCGTGCCGGAAACCGCAGACCTGTCGCTTCCCGACGGTCCTCCGGGCGTGATCGTCTCGGTTGCCCTGATCGAGGAAGCGTTTCTGTCCGAAATCGGTGAAACGCTGCTGCTTGAGGACTTCACCTATGTCGCCGGCAGCGACCACCACGCCGCCAGCGTGCCGGTCGCCGTTCACGGACACAGGCCGATCGGCTATTTCGAGTGGACCAGTGCGGCCCCCGGCAGCAAGATCCGGAACACGATCGGCCCGATCGCGGCCCTACTGGTCCTGATGTTTGTGGCCATCGGCGTCGTCTTTGCCCGTAAGCTGGCGCAGAAATCAAAAGCGCTGGAAGATAGCGAAACCCTGAACCGCCGCATGGCGACTCACGACCTGATGACCGGCCTCGCCAACCGGCCCCGCTTTCACGCCGTGTTCGATCGGGCGATCAAGGCCTGTCACGAGACGCCCTGCGCGGTCATGGCCATCGACCTCGACCGGTTCAAGGCGGTCAACGACACCTATGGCCACGAAGCCGGCGATATGGTTATCCGCCAGGTTGCCCACCGGCTGCGCAAGGCCCTGTCCGGCCACGCGCTGGTGGCAAGAACCGGCGGCGACGAATTCATGGCACTCCTGCGCGGCCCCGTCGACGATAACCGCATGCGCTGGCTTTCCGACACGCTGATCGAGGCAATCGCGCAGCCGATCCCGGTTTCCGGCGGTCTCGCTCAGATCGGTGTCAGCATCGGCTGGACCGCAGCCCCCAAACACGCAGACACCGCCTCCCACCTCCTGGCCCTCGCCGACCAGGCGCTTTATTTCGCCAAGGAAAACGGACGCAACATGGCGGTCTGCATCGAGGATCTCTACCGGGAACAGCCGGCGGCACCTGTGGAGGAAAGCGGCAGCAAGAGACGCGTGGCCGGCTGAAAATCCTGTGCCGCAACAGGCGCAATCGACAAAGACGATCCCCAGTTTGAACGATTCGGCGGTTTTTCGCCGGATCGGCAATCCCGGCAGGTTCTGAGCCGGTTGAGCGCCGTCGCCGTGCGGAAGTGTCCACACATTATCTGACGGACGCGCCGGCAATCCATATCGATCTCGGGCCTGAAACCGTGGCTGGAAAAGACCGTTAGTTCAGGAATTTATACCCTTGCGCTGGCACCCGGGCCGCGCCGCCTCTTTGCAGGCTTGCACGCGGGCGACAATCCCGGCGCGCAAAAGGTTAACAAACAATTGACAACAAGAAGACCCTGTCGGGATAGTTGGCGTAAGCAAGCGTCCGCAACCGGGCGTGAAAGTATTTCAGCGTATTGGTGGAGTGGTCGTATGCTGACCCGCAGGAGTTCGCGTTCGCGCGGGCACCGGGATTTTTTGCGCCCGATACTTGGCATCCTGGGAGCGCTGCTCGTCGCGAGCTGCGGACCGTCGGGGACGAATTATCTCACGGAAGGCATCGGCTCGAACCTGGCAACATCGGAAGCCGATATCGCCACGACAAGCAACCTGCAGAACAGGTATTTCACCTATCTCTGCCAGCAGGCAGGCCTTGCGGCGAACGTTTCATCCTATGCGTCCAGCACATGCCACCTGCATCCGATCAACGATCCGAAGTGGCTGATCGTCGTTGCGCAGGGCATGAACGATATCGACCGCCGCTGCGACGCCTATCTGCAGTGGCTCGACAATCAGAAACGGTCCAGGGGGCCGATCCAGAGCCAGATCGGATCGATCCGCGCCGCGACGACCGGCATCATGGGCGTCGCCGATGCATCGGCGACAGCCCTGACGGTTGCCGGCCTGGCGTTCGACCTCATTTCCAAGAGCGTCGAGAATTACCACAGCCGCCTGCTTCTGGAAGTGGAATCCTCGACCGTGAATTCCATCGTGCTCAACACGCGCAGGCAATTCAGGGCCGATTTCCGGCAAAACCGGATTCAGGTCACCAACAGGCCGCAGGCTGAATTCGTCCTGAGATCCTATCTGCGTCTGTGCCTGCCTTTCGCGATCGAAGCCAATATCAACAATTACTCGACGCTCGGCTCGAGCGGAATTGCACCGACGCCGGAAAACTCCATCAACTGGTCGCCCCAAAGCGGTCTGACCATCGGCGCTGCCGGTGGCGGCGTGGAGCGGACGTTCTCCGCACGTGATGACCTTACCCCCGACCCGCCACTTCCGGTGGAACGACGGATCAGTGGTGCGATTACACCGTGGGAGGAAGAATTGCAGGAAGACGACCTGACAACAATCCAGCAATTTCTCTGTATTTCCTCTCCGGCCAACAATTTCGGTGACAAAACCCGCGCAGGAATCCTGCTCTGGTCACAAAGTTCATTCCGCGGAGAGATCAGCTCTGAGTTGAACCAGAGAAGAGGGTCGGCTATCCTTGATGCCGCAGAAAACGGTGCTTGCGACACTGCGAGTTACAAGAATTACTACGAGCGTTTCCGTTTTGCGGGCAAACCGGAAGCGGAAAAGAAATTCGTTCAGGACGTACTGACCGCCCTCGACTCGCCAGACACAAGCAAGACGAAAGTAAGCGAGATCAGGGGCCTGATCACCGCTCTGAAGGACTCTGACCAGTTCAAAGAACTGGATTTTGCGATGACCGGCGTTTCGAAGGATGAGGTTACGCCACGATTTTACTCAGTGGTATTGTCGGACTAAACTTTGAGCGCGTCTTCGATACTCACAACACCTGGGGGCAGTCATGTATCACAGGGCCAAAACAGGCGGAGGTGTATTTCTCTACCCGAAGGTGCCATCGGACCCCCTGACGCTTGATGACAAACTGCAACGTGTCGACCTGGTTCCGGATGTGCCGCTGAAAGCCATCGAGGAGGATGACACCAAGACCTGGTTCAAGGTGGAGGCAGAGTTTACGGGTGGCGACGAGGAAGGCTGGGTTCGCGCGACGGACGTGGAGCCGATCGATCCGCCCGAGCCCGAACCGCTTGATCCCTGGTCCTTTGTCAAGAACTGCACACTGGCAGCCCGGGTGATCAACAGGGCGGCGGAGGCTGACGGATATGGCATCAATCGCGATTTCCTGATCGCCTATGCACTCGTGCACACGGGCACGAAGACGGACGCTGTGCCGCAGAACCGGATTGAAACCACCGAAGGCACCGAGCGGCACGGCCCCTTTGCGCTGTCCGCGGCCGAGTGGAAGACCTTCGTCGACAGTTCCTGGAATGATGTCGGCTACATCGAACGGGACATCGATGTGCCCGTGTTCCAGTGCTACGGTTTCGGCTACAGGACCTTCGAGGCAACAAAAGAGCTGAGCGAGCACTTTTCGACCGCGGACCGCACAAAAGCGAGCGGGCCCTGGATGCCGACCACGATCGAGCTTTTCCTGTGCCTTGCCTGCGGCAGGGACCTGGCCGTGTCCTACATTGAAAAACTTGAAAGCGCGCCGGACAGCAAGTTCCTTCCCCTGCTGACGGCCGCCAACGCCGCTGAAGCACCGGCCATTCTCAAGCGCTACAGGAAATTCTTCGGAACGGAGACCGACGATCTGTCGCTCAAGGAGGTTGACGACAAGATATTCGCCGTGTTCGACGCCGCCTTGAAGCGATCCTTCACGCTCGTGCGTGAGCTGACGCCGGAAGACCTCATCTACATGACGGTCGACAAGCTGCCCTGGTATGTGAAAGCGCGCGAAGAGATGGTCAAGGGCGTCAAGGAAACCGGCAACCCGCCCAATCCTGATGTTCTGAAATACTTCAAGGCAACGGGCTACTCGACCAGCCGGGAAGACCCGTGGTGCGGCGCGTTTGTCGCCTGGTGCCTTGCAAACTCCGGATCGGAAATTGCCGCGAAATCCGTCAACAAGGCAACGGCTGCACGCGCGGCCAGCTGGAAAACATGGGGCGACGTCGAGGTGCCGGTCGGGGCCTGGGAAAAGGCAGCCATTCCGGTCGGCTCCGTTGTCGTGCTCAGGCCGAGAACCGGCACGACGGACTCCTCCGGCCACGTCGGTTTCTTTGTGGAAGCGAGCGGTGACAAGGTTTCCCTGCTCGGAGGCAATCAGAGCGACAGCGTCAAGGTTTCCCAGTTTGACAAGCGCCAGGTTGTCGCGATCCGCATGCTTCTGGGCTTCGATGCGGAGCCCTCCCAGAGCAGCGGCCCGGGCACCGAGGACCCGAATTTCGGCGATGGGACCCTCGGTCCTTTCACCAAAGCGGACTGGAGCAAATATATCGACGTTCTCGGTCAACGCGAGTCCACCAACAATTACGCGGCCGTCAACTCGATCGGCTTTTCAGGCCGCTGGCAGTTCGGTGCCCTTGCGCTGATCGATGGCGACTATGTGAAAAGCGGCGCGACCACCCGCCTCCTCGCACAATCCCGCTGGTGGCTCGGCAAAAAGGGCGTGGCATCGCGTCTCGACTGGCTGGAGAACAAGAACGGCTGCCAGGACCTGGAAATGATTGCCTACACCCGCAGGAACTACCGCAGTCTCCTCAACAATCGGGAAAGCAAGAAGGTCATGGAGACCCTCATCGACAATGCCGACAAGGCCGGCCTTGCGGGTGTGCTCGCGGCGTCCCATTTGCTGGGCGCAGGCGGCGCACGCAAGATGATGAAGGGCATCGACGGCTCCGACGCCAATGGTGTCAAAGGCAGCCAGTATTTCGCGTTGCTGTCCAATGCCTTCGGTGGAGGCTCAACGCCGCCGAGGATCTAGGGTCCATCACCTGGTCCGGTTTTCATCCGCAAACAGGCTGGCCACCCGCGCCGCGCAGCCATGGTTTCACGGGTTCCCTCATCCCCTCCTGACACCCTTGTGTCAGGAGACTGACAGGAAGTTCGGAAAACCTGCCTGAAGCCGGGTCCGCCCCCTTTCCACGCGCGCGGAACCGGACCATATTGCCTCCCATGCAGAAGCGTTCCTCCAAATCCCGTTCCGAAGACACCGCCGCGCCCGAAGGGTTCGGCGAAGCTCCGCAGAAACCCCTGTCAGGTGCACCGCTCTCAGGCTCAATCAGCGATTGGGCCGCCGAGATTGCGCAGGAGGCCGACAAGCCGGCACCCGGGTCAAAATCGAAGATCAAGGACCCGGCTGCGCCGCAGGACCTCGCTCCCGGTGCCCCCGGCACCATCAGCCGCACCGCGCGCACCTCGTCGCGAGAGCGTGAACGCGCAGGCGGCGACGGCGCGGTTGCCAAGGACGTTCAGGAAGGCCGCAAGGCGAAGCTCTCTCCCAAGGGCGCGAAGGCCAAGGGCAAGATCGAAAAGCCGACGAAGTCGGCGCGCGGCACGTCCATAGGAAAAGCCGACAGCAGTGCCATGGACCTTGCCTCCGGCAAGTCCGCGAAAGGAAATGAAGCGCGCCGATCCACGACCGGAAAAGCGCCGAAACCGACGAAATCGGCTCGAGGCACCTCCATCGGCAAGGCCGACAGCGCGCGCGAACGTGCGGCCGGCGGCTTGAACCCGGTCGCCGGTCTCGACATGTCACTGGAGGAGGCCGAGCAGCTCGAGGAGAAGCTCAAGCAGCACAAGAAGGACAACAAGAAGAAGTCAGCGGCGGACGGGCGCTACGGCGATCTCGGCGGCAACCAGGGCGCAACCGCGACCGTGGAGGCCCTGTCGGCGCTGATCGAATCCGGCAACCCGTTGCACAAGAACGGCGAATTGTGGGTGCCGCACCGGCCGGACCGTCCGGCCAAGTCCGAGGGCGGCGTCGAGATCGTCCTGAAATCGGATTATGAACCCCGGGGCGACCAGCCGACCGCGATTGCGGAACTGGTCGAGGGCATGGAAACCGGCGAGCAGACCCAGGTGTTGCTCGGCGTGACCGGTTCGGGCAAGACCTACACCATGGCGCAGGTGATTTCCCGCACACAGCGGCCTGCCCTGGTTCTCGCCCCCAACAAGACCCTGGCCGCCCAGCTTTACGGCGAGTTCAAGTCGTTCTTCCCGGACAATGCGGTCGAGTATTTCGTCTCCTACTACGACTACTACCAGCCGGAAGCCTATGTCCCGCGCACGGACACCTATATCGAGAAGGAAAGCTCGATCAACGAGCAGATCGACCGGATGCGCCACTCGGCCACCCGTGCCCTGCTGGAGCGCGACGACGTCATCATCGTTGCCTCGGTCTCCTGCATCTACGGTATCGGCTCGGTCGAGACATACACGGCGATGACCTTCGCCATCGAGGTCGGCGAGCGCATCGACCAGCGCCAGCTCATCGCGGATCTGGTCGCGCTGCAATACAAGCGCAACGATGCCGCCTTCCAGCGCGGCGCGTTCCGGGTGCGCGGCGACACGATCGAACTGTTCCCGGCCCACTACGAGGACCGGGCCTGGCGCATTTCCCTCTTCGGCGACGAGATCGAGTCGATCACCGAGTTCGACCCGCTCACCGGCAAGAAGTCGGGCGAGCTGAAAAGCGTCAAGATCTACGCCAACTCGCACTATGTCACGCCGAAGCCGACGCTGAACCAGGCGATCAAGTCGATCAAGGAAGAGCTCAAGCACCGTCTGGAGGAACTGAACACCCATGGCCGCCTTTTGGAAGCCCAGCGTCTTGAGCAGCGCACCATGTTCGACCTGGAAATGCTGGAGGCGACCGGCTCCTGCGCGGGCATCGAGAATTATTCGCGCTACCTGACCGGCCGCAAGCCGGGCGAGCCG
>JBCBUA010000201.1:0-11187 GCA_039818365.1 Pseudomonadota bacterium | reverse complement strand
TCGCTCAAACACAACAAGCAGCTTGAAGCCCAGGGCCTGCCGGCGGGCGACTGCATCGACTGCTACCAGTGCTTCCAGGTATGTCCGACCGGTGTCGATATCCGCAAGGGCATTCAGCTGGATTGCATCCAGTGCGGTCTTTGCATCGACGCCTGCGACAACATCATGACGAAGATCGGCAAGCCGACGGGCCTGATTGCCTACGACACGGATGAGAACATTGAACGCCGTCTCGAAGGCAAGGAACCGGTCTACGAGATCGTGCGCACGCGGACGGTCATTTATGCAGCCGTCATCGCGTTGGTCGGGGCCATCATGCTGTTTGCGCTGCTCAACCGCGACTTCGCCGATATCAGTGTCCTGCACGACCGCAACCCTGTTTTCGTGGAGCAGTCCGACGGATCGGTCAGAAACGGCTATACGGTTCGCCTGTCGAACAAGCGCCGGCACCCCAGGGCCTTCATGCTGCATGTGGAAGGCATGCCGCCGAACACCCTTGTTGAGGCGGTCGGTGCCGAGTCCACCTTCGCCGGGCGCCCGATCGTCGAGGTCGGCCCCGACACCACCCGCGAAGTGCGTGTGCTCGTGAGCTCGCCTCCCGAGGCAGAAATGCCGCATTCGACGCCGGTTGTCTTCCGCATCACCGAAAGCGTGATGGGCGAAGTCGTGACGGCAAAAGACACGTTCAAGGCACCGGAAAAGCCCTGAGGAGAATGAAATGACGATGGCTCAATCGAACATGAAGGATCCCAAGGCGATCACGGGCAGGACCGTTCTGGCCTGGCTGATCTGCTTCTTCGGTGTTGTGTTCACGGCAAACGGAATTTTCCTTTACCTCGCGCTCGGATCCTTCCCGGGCGTTGTGGTCGACAGCTCTTATGAAGCCGGGCAAGCCTACAACCAGGAAATTGCGGCAGCCAAGGCCCAGGCCGGACTGGGGTGGCAGGTGTCGAGCGAAATCGTGCGCACATCGCCAGACAGCGCCAAACTTTTTGTTTCGGCGATGGACGCACAGGGGACACCTCTTTATGGCATCGCCGTCACGGCGGTGCTCCGGCACCCGGCGCAGGAAAACGAGGATGTGACCGCCGTCCTGCGTGCGGACGGCGGCGGCCGCTATGTCGGCGACATCGACGAAGTGGCGTCGGGCAACTGGACACTGGTTCTGGAAATCGAACAGGACGGATCCCGCCGCTTCAAGTCCGAAAACCGAATGTTCATCAGCGATTGAGGCCAGCATCGTGACGGTACATCAGCGTGACTGGCAAGCCTTCATAACCCCGGCGGAGGACGGCGCGGTCCATATGGACCTGGCCGTCGACGGCATCACTTGTGCGGCGTGCATGGGGGACATCGAGCGCGGTTTGAAGCGCTTGCCCGGCATCCGCACCGCACGTGTCAATCTCACCAGCCAGCGCCTCGCGGTGGACTGGGTCGAAGACCAGACCGGTGCGGAAGAGATTGTGCGCGAACTGTCCCGGCTCGGCTACACGGCGCACCCGTTCGATCCGGCGAGCCAGAAGGACCGTCAGGACAGAACCGGCAAGCAGCTGTTGAGATGTCTTGCCGTTGCCGGTTTCGCCGGCATGAACATCATGCTGCTGTCGGTCTCGGTCTGGTCGGGCAACGCGACCGACATCACGCCGGAGACGCGTGACTTCTTTCATTGGCTGTCCGCCCTGATCGCACTGCCAACCGTTGCCTATGCCGGACGGCCATTCGTGAAGAGTGCCTTTGGCGCGCTGTCTGCCGGGCGGCTCAACATGGATGTTCCGATCGTGATCGGGGTGTTCCTTGCGGTCGCGCTGTCCGTGGTGCAAACGCTTCAGCACCACCATCACGCCTATTTCGAATCCGCGGTCATGCTGCTGTTCTTTCTTCTGGTCGGCCGCTATCTGGATCACAACATGCGGGGGCGCACCCGCTCGTTCGCGGAAAACATTGCGGCGCTCAAGGCCGAAGTCGCTGCCAGACTGGGCCCGGGTGGCGAAGTCCGCGAGGTGCCGCTGTCGAAAATCGTTGCGGGTGATCTCGTGCTTGTGTCCGGCGGCGAACGCGTTCCGGTCGATGGCATCGTCGAAAGCGGCCGGTCCGAAATCGATCAGAGCCTTGTCACCGGCGAAAGTGTCCTTGTGCCGGTCAAGCCGGGACAGAGAATTTATGCCGGAACGGTGAATGGCGCAGGCGCATTGCAGGTTCGGGTCGAAGCGGCATCGGGCGCAACCCTTCTCGACGAGGTCAACCGGCTGCTGGAGGCCGCCTCACAGGCAAAATCCGCTTATGTGCGCATTGCCGACAGGGCCGCGCGCCTCTACGCACCCCTGGTGCATGGAGCTGCGGCGCTCACATTTCTCGGTTGGCTCCTGGCCGGCATGAGCTGGCAGCCGGCGCTTGTCATTTCGATTTCCGTTCTGATCATTACCTGTCCGTGTGCTCTGGGGCTGGCCGTTCCGGCGGTCCAGGTGGTGGCATCTGGACAACTGTTCCGCAGCGGAATTCTTCTCAATTCGGGCGATGCCATTGAACGCCTCGCCGAAGTGGACACGATCCTGTTCGACAAGACCGGCACGCTGACCCGGGCCGAGCCCGAACTTTGCGGCGAAATCGATCCGGCAGACGACATCGTCATGCTCGGCGGCCGTCTCGCGCTCGCCAGCCGCCATCCCCTGTCTGCCGCTCTGGTGAAGGCAACGGGCGCCCTGGTGCCGCTTGCCGACGTGGAAGAGATTTCGGGATCAGGACTTGAAACAACACATGAGGGCGCAAGACTGCGCCTCGGCAGCCCGCAATTCTGCGGCGCGTCCGATCTTGAGGTCGAAGACGCGCTTGAGCGCGTGCCCGGCGCATCGCTGCTGGCGATCCGGTATGACGACCGGCCTGTGCGCCTGCTGACATTCCGCCAGAGCCTGAGGCCGGACGCCAGGGACGTCATCGACCGTCTCAAAGAGCTCGGCTACAAGCTGGAGATCGTGTCCGGCGATACCCGGCCCGCCGTGTCAGACTGTGCCAGAACCCTGGATATTTCCGATTGGCAATCGGCCATGAAGCCGGCCCAGAAAATTGCCCGTCTGGAAGAACTGCAGGCAAAGGGGCGCAAGGTTCTGATGGTCGGTGATGGTCTCAACGACGCACCGGCGCTCGCCGGGGCACATGTGTCTTTGTCTCCCGTCTCTGCGGTCCATCTCAGCCAGGCGGCGGCCGATGCCGTGTTCCTGGGAGACAGGCTGATGCCGGTTGCCGATGCCTTGCGCCTTTCAGGCAAGGCCCGCGCGGCGATCGAACAGAACCTCTGGATTTCGGCCCTGTACAACGTCGTTGCCGTGCCCATTGCCGTGGCCGGCTTCGTGACGCCGCTCATGGCGGCGGTCGCCATGTCCGCATCTTCTATTGCGGTCACGGCCAATGCGCTGAAACTCAGGTGGCGCGAAAAGGGAAGTCGCGCTGTGGTGGAAACGCCAGCAGGCGATCTGCCGGGTGCGTTACGGAGTGACCGCTGATGGATGTGCTCATCTACCTGATCCCGATCGCGCTGCTTCTGGGCGCGCTTGGACTGGGGGCGTTCCTCTGGTCCCTCAAGAGCGGTCAGTACGATGATCTGGAAGGCGCGAAATGGCGCATTCTGGATGACGACGACCTGCCCGGCGACAAGCACTGAATGCAAGCCTGCGCACCCGCCGTGCGTGCAGGGCGGGGCGGGCAATTCGCTTTGCCCGGGACGTGCTTTGGAGGGAAATCAGGCGAAAATGTTGGAAAGCGCCATGGCCACGGCCAGGAGCACGAGGCCGACACCGGAGAACAGCAAAATATTCTCGCGCGAGCCGTTGGAGCCCGGCGCAGAAGGTTCATGACTTCCTTCGAGCTCCTCGTCCTGTCTGCTCTTGTCCGGATCTGTGGTCATTAGGCTCGTGATCATCGACTGTTTGTTTCTCGTTTTTGTTTGCCAGCCTAGGATGATCGACAGCTCTGAAAGGCACGTTAATCCGCTGCGTTTAAAAGTGTTAAATGCGGGCAACATTACCAAGTGGTGAACCCGGGAACCGCAGTCGTTGCGATCATCTTTACGAATTGCGGCTCGTTGCTTTTGTGAATGGCCGGCACCCGAAGAAGCCGGAAGCCTCTCACAGCTAACTCAATCTTCAGAATTTCATGTCAAGACGAGGTGAAACTAGGAGGGTTTGGTGAGTCTCGATCTTGCCTCTTTGACGTTTTTGCTGGTCGAAGACAGTGCTTACATGCGTACGATCCTGCGGACGATGCTGCAGGGCTTCGGTGCGCGCCGCATTGTGGAAGCCGAAGACGGGGCATCCGGTCTCGAAGCGATGGACCGTGCCAACCCGGACATTCTGATCCTGGACTGGGTCATGCCCATCCTGGACGGTGCGGACATGGTGCGCATGATCCGCAGTCCGAACAATCCCTTTGCCTATATCCCTATCATCATGGTGACCGCGCATACCGAGCGGAGCCGGATCGTCGAAGCGCGCCGGTTGGGCGTGCATGAGCTGCTCTCGAAACCGATCTCGGCCAAGTCGCTTTATCAGCGTGTTTCAAGCGTGATCCTGCATCCGCGCGATTTCATCAAGACCGCGACATACTTCGGACCGGCACCCAGGGAGATCAGAAACAGGCAGAAGATCTGGCAGGGAGGACCTCCGGGCCAGCCGCCGGGTCAGGCAGCAGACGGGCCGGAAGAAAACGTCACGGCAATCGGTTAGGCTATAAGCGCATTGTCAGGCAGCCGACTGCGCGGCGGCGGATGCGCCTTCTGGGGCTTGCATGGCCTCACTCGCCCTGGCCTCCAAAGCACCTGCAAATTGAGCCAGAACGTCCAGATCAACCGTGTAGTTGTCGAGCAGGAACTGTGAGAGTGTATCGATTGGGAGGTGTTGATAGCCCTCGATCGCTTCCATGAGCGCTTCCAGAGTATCCAGTCTTTCACGCAGCTTTATCATGATTTTCCATCGGATTGTGTTTCTGCCACGATGAATATTCATGGTTAATAGTACGTAAATACAACCGGTGCAAGAGTTCATCATTTGGTGTTGTTTGATGGCGGAAATCGTCCACAGGCCTGTGGGGAGAACAGCCCGGAATTGCTGGAAAAATGTGCAAAATGGGCACATGTTACGGGAATGATAGCAAGGGACCCCCATGTCTAAAGTCGTCTACATCTTGAACGGACCGAATCTCAACCTGCTCGGGAAAAGGGAACCGGAGATTTACGGTCATCAGACACTGGATGACGTAAACGACATGTGCGCGGCGCTCGCCGCCGAACTCGGGCTCCAGATCGTCTTCCGGCAGAGCAACGCGGAGCACGAGCTGATCGACTGGGTGCAGGAGGCGAGGGAAGCCGCACAGGCGATCATCATCAATCCGGCGGCGTATTCCCACACCTCGATCGGGATACTGGACGCGTTGAGCGCCTGCCATTTCCCGGTTCTGGAAGTGCATGTCTCCAACATTCACAAACGGGAGGCGTTCCGGCACTTCTCCTACGTCTCGCAGCGGGCGGACGCAGTGATTGCCGGCTGTGGCGTCGAAGGCTATCTGCTGGCTCTGCGCCGCGCTGCGACGCTGCTCGAAAACGGGTGAGTGTTCTCAGGGCCGTTCGGTTCAGTACCCGTTCCCGAAAAAGAATTCGCGGGCGATCGTCTGCGCGATGATCTTGAGATCCAGAAAAACGGACTGTTTTTCCAGATACTCCAGATCAAATTCGAGACGCTTGCGTGCGGAAACCGGGTCCGATGTCTCACCGCGGCATCCGCTGACCTGGGCGAGCCCGGTGATCCCGGGACGCACCTGATGCCGGCTCATGTATCGCGGATCAAAGTCTTCATAGGCCATCCCGGCCGCCAGCATGCCCGGGACATGCGGGCGCGGACCGACAAGCGACATCTCGCCTTTCAGAACATTCAACAGCTGAGGCAATTCGTCAAAGTTGCTTTTGCGCAAGAACGTCCCGACCCGCGTGACGCGGGGGTCGCCGCACACCGTCTGTGCAACGCCGGATCCATCGCCCAGATGGGTATACATGGTTCTGAACTTGAAAATCGTGAAAACGGTGCCGTTCAGGCCATGCCGTTCCTGCCGGAAAATGACCGGTCCCCGGCTCGTGGCCTTGATCGCGATGGAAATGGCCAGCAACAGCGGGATCAGGAGGATCAGTCCGGTGCCTGCACCGACAATATCGAGGGCTCTTTTCAGTTTCCCATAACCGGGTCTGGGAGCCGGAGCGGAAGGCAGCGGCTCATTATCCTGATCGAAAGCTGGACTGTCGATCTTGTGTTCAGGGCCTGGATTGGATTGCTGGAAACTTGCGCGCTTGTCGTATCTGAGAGATTTGTTTGCCAAGCCGTGCAAGCTCCACGCTTAAATATGCGCATCTCGCGGAGCGTCTTCGAGATCACAGAAGCCGTCGCCGCCAGTGCGCTTTCGTTAATACAAGCCCAACGAAATGCATAAAATTCAAATTTGCAGCACGCTGATAACAGCTCGCTCCGTGTGCCGCAACAGCATCACGGAAGACGTGAACTGATTTCCTGTAAATATTGCGTGCGCGCTGCCGGCCTTTGAAATGGCCGGCAGCTGTGTGTGAAGGGCTGACAAAAGCGTGCGCCAGCGTCAGTAGCTGCGGCCAACGCTTGTGTATTCAAATCCGCGTGCGAGCATGTAGTCGGGCGTATAGATGTTTCTGAGATCGACCACCTTCGGCGCCTTCACCAACGTCTTCACGCGGTCAAGGTCAAGAGCCCGGAACTGATCCCATTCGGTGACGATGACCACGACGTCAGCATTCTCCAGTGCGTGGTAGGGCCCGTCGCAGAACATCACGTCCGACATCATGTGGCTGGCCTCTTCCATGCTGGCCGGGTCATAGGCCCGGATCCTGGCGCCGGCGGATTGCAGCTTTTTCACGATGTCCAGGCTCGGAGCCTCGCGCATGTCATCCGTGTTCGGCTTGAAGGCAAGGCCGAGAAGCGCAATCGTTTTCCCGTTCACGTCTCCGTCCAGGAAGTCGATGACCTTGTCCGCCATCTTCTTCTTGCGTTCCGCATTCACGTCGATCACCGCGTCGACGATCTTCAGGTTGGACTTGGCGTCGGCTGCGATCTTGGAAAGCGCCAGTGTGTCCTTTGGAAAGCAGGAGCCGCCGTAGCCCGGACCGGCATGCAGGAACTTTGATCCGATCCGGTTGTCGAGCCCGATGCCGCGCGAAACTTCCTGGACATTTGCCCCGACGCTTTCGCAAAGGTCGGCGATCTCGTTGATAAAGGTGATCTTCACGGCGAGGAAGGCATTCGCCGCATATTTGATAAGTTCGGACGTCCGCCGCTTGGTGACGATGATCGGTGTCTCGTTGAGGTAGAGCGGGCGGTAAAGCTCGCGCATGACGTCTGCCGCTTCTTCACTGTCGGTTCCCACGACGACCCGGTCCGGACGCTTGAAGTCGTTGATGGCCGCGCCTTCTCGCAGGAATTCGGGGTTGGAAACAACCGCGAACTTGGCGTCGGGATTGGTCTTGCGGATGATGTCTTCGACTTCATCGCCCGTTCCGACCGGAACCGTCGACTTGGTGACGATAACCGTAAAGCCTTCGATCAAACGTGCAATTTCTTCCGCTGCCGCATAGACGTAGGAAAGGTCGGCATGGCCGTCTCCGCGCCTGGTCGGCGTTCCCACGGCGATAAAGACCGCATCGGCATTCCGGATCGCGTCCGTCGGATCGGTGGTGAAATAGAGCCGTTCTTCAGCAACATTCTTGGCGACCAGATCCTGCAGGCCAGGTTCATAGATCGGAATCTTCCCGGAATTCAGGGCATCAATTTTGGTCGCGTCCTTGTCGATACAGGTGACCACGTGACCGAAATCGGCAAAACAAGTGCCGGAAACGAGGCCGACATAGCCGGTCCCAATCATTGCAACGCGCATGGCAAATTTCCAGTTCCAAATTTAAAAACCCGCGCCATTCGTTCGCGGGAGCACAGGTATGTGCGGCAGCGTGAAAGCTGCACAGCCCCTAACACGACTATGGAGTTGATTTCTACCCACAATGGGCGGCAAAAGGCCAACGACCGGCTCTTTACCTTAACCGGTCACCTGGCTCCATCGTATCCGAAAGGGCTCTACACCGTCAGATAGCGGCGGACCTCGGTCTCTGACAGATCAGCGCCTGAACCGGCAAGCACGACTTCGCCGCGATCCATGACCGCATAGCTGTCGGCAAGATCACGGGCGAATTCGAAATACTGCTCGACAAGCACGATCGCCATTGTTCCCTGATCCCTGAGCCAGGCGATGGCGCGTCCGATGTCCTTGATGATGGACGGCTGAATGCCTTCCGTCGGCTCGTCGAGAACGAGCAGCTTTGGCCGCGTCACAAGGGCGCGTGCAATGGCAAGCTGCTGTTGCTGGCCACCGGAAAGGTCGCCGCCGCGCCGGTTCAGCATATCCTTGAGAACGGGAAACAGCTCAAAGATCGTGTCGGGAATGTATCTGTCCTTGCGTTTCACAGGAGCAAAACCTGTCTCCAGGTTTTCCTTGACGGACAGCAGGGGAAAGATCTCGCGCCCCTGAGGCACCAGGGCGATCCCGGCGCGGGCGCGCGCATGCGCCGGTAGGGTGGAAATGTCCTGGCCGTCCCACAGGATCTTGCCTGACGCAATACCCTGCTGCCCTGCAATCGCGCGCAGCGTCGATGTCTTCCCGACGCCGTTCCGGCCCATCAGGCAAGTCACTTTTCCGGTCTCTGCCGACAGCGAAACCCCTTTCAGCGCCTGTGCAGCGCCATAGTAGAGGTCGATTTGATCAACGTTCAGCATGGATCAGCGTCCCAGATAGACTTCAACAACCCGCTCGTCGGCGGAAACATGATCGAGTGAGCCTTCGGCAAGCACGGCCCCCTCATGAAGGACGGTCACTTTCACGCCGAGTGAGCGAACGAAATCCATGTCATGTTCGACAACGACAACGGAATGATCCTTGGCAATGTCCTTGAGAAGGTCGGCCGTTTCGGCCGTCTCCGCATCGGTCATTCCCGCCGCCGGTTCATCGACCAGCAGCAGCTTCGGATCCTGGGCGAGCAGCATCCCGATCTCGAGCCACTGCTTTTGGCCGTGACTGAGATTGGCGGCAAGTTCGCTCCGTTTCTCGCTCAGTCTGATCAGTTCGAGCAACTGCTCGATCCGGCTCTTTTCACCACCTGTAATGACGTGGAAGAGGGTGTTGAACGGCCCTCGGGGAGCTTTCAGCGCCAGTTCCAGATTGTCCCACACCGTATGGCTTTCAAAGACCGTCGGCTTCTGGAACTTCCGGCCGACACCCAGTTCGGCAATCGAGGCCTCGTCTTCGCCGGTAAGATCGATTGTGCCGTTGAAGAACACTTCACCGGTATCCGGCCGCGTCTTGCCGGTGATGACGTCCATCATGGTCGTCTTGCCGGCACCGTTCGGTCCGATGATCGCGCGCATTTCGCCCGGCGCTATCATGAGAGAGAGCTCGTTGAGCGCCTTGAACCCGTCGAAGGACACCGACACTCCGTCAAGATAGAGCAGGCTTGTGGTCCGGGTCATGTTTCACTCCGCAGGTTGAGGATGCGCCGCGCCCGCGCGCGAGATGGCCGAAGCCGGTTTTTCCACGTTCGCCTGCGCGCCGGGCGATTGCGGCGGCTGCGACGGCGGATCGCCCGACCCTTCCCCGAAATCCGACGAGATCTTGCGTTGGCGCAGGGCGGTCCAGCCCTGGCTGACGGTGCCGACAATCCCCTTAGGCAGGAACAGGGTCACGAAGACGAACAGGCCACCGAGAGCGAACAGCCAGATATCAGGCAGCGCAGCGGTGAACCACGTCTTGGCGAAGTTCACGAGGACTGCTCCGAGCACGGCGCCGACAAGCGTGCCCCGGCCGCCGACCGCGACCCAGATGACGACCTCGATTGAATTGGCGGGGGCAAATTCGCCCGGGTTGATGATGCCGACCTGGGGCACGTAGAGCGCACCGGCAATGCCGGCCATCATGGCCGACAGGGTCCAGACGAACAGTTTGTAGTGTTCGACGCGGTACCCCAGAAAACGTGTCCGGCTCTCCGCATCGCGGACCGCGACAAGCACCTTTCCGAGCTTCGAGCGCGTGATGGACCGGCAGACCAGGAAGCACAGGACGAGGGCGATCCCGGAGGCGGCAAACAGGCCGGCACGCGTCGTATCCGCCTGGATGTCGAAACCCAGTATGTCCTTGAAGTCTGTCAGGCCGTTATTGCCGCCAAAGCCCATGTCGTTACGGAAAAAGGCCAGCAGAAGCGCGTAGGTCAGTGCCTGGGTGATGATGGAGAGATAAACGCCGGTGACCCGTGAGCGAAAGGCGAACCAGCCGAACACGAAGGCGAGCGCCCCCGGCACGAGCAGGACCATCAGGGCCGCGAACCAGAACATGTCGAAGCCGTACCAGTACCAGGGCAGCTCCTGCCAGTTGAGGAACACCATGAAATCCGGCAGGACCGGATCGCCGTAAACGCCGCGCGTGCCGATCTGCCGCATCAGGTACATGCCCATGGCGTAGCCGCCGAGCGCGAAAAACGCGGCGTGGCCAAGAGACAGAATTCCGCAATAACCCCAGACCAGATCGACCGCGAGCGCAAGGAGCGCGTAGGTCAGGTATTTGCCCATCAGCGTGACCGCGTAGGTCGGCACGTGGAAAGGAGAGCTTTCCGGCACGAACAGGTTGCAGGCGGGCACAAGGATGATGACCGCCGCCATGAGGGCGAGAAAGACACCGGCCCGTGCATCCATGGCGCGGAAGAGAAACGAAGACATCATGCTTCAACTGCCCGGCCCTTGAGGGCGAACAGCCCCCGCGGACGCTTCTGAATGAACAGGATGATAAAGACGAGAACGAAGATCTTGCCGAGGACCGCCCCTGCATAGGGCTCCAGGAACTTGTTGACCACGCCGAGCGTCATTGCGCCGACAAGCGTGCCCCAGAGATTGCCGACGCCGCCGAACACCACGACCATGAAACTGTCGATGATGTAGCCCTGTCCGAGGTTGGGCGATACATTGTCGATCTGTGACAGGGCGACACCCGCGATGCCGGCAATGCCCGAACCGAGACCGAAGGTCAGCGCGTCGATCCAGGGTGTCCGGATTCCCATGGAGGCGGCCATCCGCCGGTTCTGGGTGACGGCGCGCG
>JBCBUA010000200.1:0-11221 GCA_039818365.1 Pseudomonadota bacterium | reverse complement strand
TCACGCTGTCGACCATGAGCGTATGCTCGATCGAGGATGTGACCGAACACACGAAGAACCCGTTCTGGTTCCAGCTTTACGTCATGCGCGACAGGGGGTTTTCAGAAAGCCTGATGCAGCGGGCCAAGACCGCCGGCTGTTCCGCCCTGGTTCTCACGCTTGACCTTCAGGTGCTCGGTCAGCGTCACCAGGATATCAAGAACGGGCTGAGCACCCCGCCGAAACCGAAACCCCATGTTCTCCTGGACCTCGCGTTCAAGCCGCGCTGGTGCCTGAACATGCTGCAGACGAAACGGCGTGAGTTCGGCAACATTACCGGCCATGTCTCCGGTGTCGACGACATGTCCTCCCTCGCGGAATGGACCGCGAGCCAGTTCGACCCGACGCTCGACTGGTCGTCCGTGGAATGGGTCAAGAAACACTGGGACCGCAAGCTGATCCTCAAGGGCATCAATGACGTGGAGGATGCAAAGACCGCAGCTGAAATCGGTGCCGACGCGATCGTTGTGTCCAATCATGGCGGACGCCAGCTTGACGGCGCGCTTGCCTCCTACGAGGTGCTTGGCGATATCGTCGATGCCGTTGGCGACAAGATCGAAGTCCAGTTCGACGGCGGCATACGTTCGGGACAGGACGTCTTCCGCGCGGTCGCGATGGGTGCCCACGGCACCTATATCGGGCGTGCCTTCATCTATGGCCTCGGTGCCATGGGCAAGCCGGGCGTCACCAAGGTTCTGGAGATGATCCACAAGGAGCTCGACGTGACCATGGGTCTTTGCGGCGAAACCGACATCACGAAAGTCGGCCGGCACAACCTGGTTCTCTAGATGCGGGCTTTCACAGCAGGTCCAACCAGGCCTCGGCGAGGGCCGCACCGATCCGGTCCGCTTCGGCCGCGTTCAGGCTGGCCTCGTGTTCCATGCGTTCGGGCCAGTCCGGTGTATGGGGGAGGATCTCGTCGGCAAGGTGATGCGACCAGCCGGTGACATCCTCGAGCGCAGCTTCGAAATGGAACTGGATCGCGTAGGTCCCCCGCCCCATCCGGAATGCCTGGACGGGCGTCATCCCGCTTTGGGCAAGATGCACGGCACCCTCCGGCAGCGATACGGTATCGGTGTGCCAGTGAAAAAGCGGAGCGCCCTCACCCAGCATCTTGAGCACCGGATCGTTTCGCCCCGCCGCCGTTGGTGTCACCTGGTGCCAGCCGAACTCGATCGGCCGCGCGAGAATGTTGTCACCACCAAATGCCCGGGCAATCAGCTGACAGCCTAGACAGATGCCGAGCACCGGACGCTCGGCCTCGTGAAACCGCAAAATCAGGTCACAAACGTCCGGCAAAAACGGATAGTCCGTGTCTGCCAGAGCATTTTGCCCACCGCCGAGAACGACCAGCCCGCTGAAGTCTCCGGCATCGCCAGGCACGGTCTCTCCATCATAGGCTCTGACGACCTTGTAGGGGACCGCCAAGGCATCCGCCTTCCTGCCGAACGCAGCAAGGTCGGCCTTGGGATAGTTTTCAATCACGAGCAGCGTCATTTGACTGGAAAGGGCTCCGTAACGGACGTTCTGGATCAAGTCGTCACGACGTTAATCATCTGAAGCCGTGATGAAAACATCAAAAACAATCATTTGCGCTGACCTTCGTAGACCGCCAGATTCCGCATAAGATTTTTCAGAACATGGTGTTTTCATGACTATCGCCTCCCCAGCGCTCCGCCGCGAGTCGAGCGGCTTCACCGCCACGGATTATGGCCTTTACGCCGTGACCGTGATCGCGTGGGGTGTCAGCTGGATTGCCATGAAAAGCCAGGTCGCAACGGTTGCTCCCGAAGTCTCCGTCTTCTGGCGCTTTGTGCTTGCAGCCGCGCTGATGATGGCGTGGGCCAGGTTCCGTGGGCATGCGCTCTCATTCGGCGTTCGCGAGCATGTCCGCTTCGCGGGTCTTGGTGCCCTGCTCTTTTCGACGAACTTCACGCTGTTCTACTACGGCGCGATGCAGATCCCCTCCGGTCTGCTCGCGGTGATTTTTTCCACGGCATCGATATTCAACCTGTTTCTGGGCCTGGTGCTGTTCGGGCAGCGGCCGAATCTGCTTGCGCTCGCAGCCGGCATCATGGGATTTGCCGGAATAGCGCTCATGTTCCTGCCCAAGTTTGCCGGTGCTGAATTCAACACGCATGCCGCCGTCGGGCTCGGCATGTGCATTGCCGGCACCCTCTCCTTCTGTTTCGGCAACATGCTGTCTGCAGACACGCAGCAACGTGGCATCGGGGTTGTTCCCGCCGCCGCCTGGGGAATGGTCTACGGCGCTGTCCTGCTCGGCGTGTTCTCAGCTCTGCGCGGTCAGAGCTTCGCAGTCGAGTGGTCCTATGCCTATTTCGGCGGCCTGGTTTACCTCGCGATTGTTGCGTCCGTGATTGCCTTTGCGTCCTATCTGACGCTGCTTGGCCGGATCGGGTCTGCCCGTGCAGGCTACGCGACGGTGATGTTTCCCGTCGTGGCGCTCACGCTTTCGACCATCTTCGAAGGCTATCAGTGGACACCCATCGCGGCGCTTGGCCTTGCCTGCGTCCTTGGCGGCAACATCATGATGCTGAGGGCGCGCTGACGCGCAGCAAGCCTACTCGGCTGCTAACTGGCCGGCGGAGGTACCGACATTCCCGAGTGCCGCAATCAGGTGATTGCACAAGGTGTCATGCATCGCCTCGCGCGCCGCATCCGACCGCAACAATGCAATATCGCAGGATGGCAGCGTGGGGAATCCATCCCGTTCATCCAAGATGCGCATGCCGTCGCGGATCGCGCTTTCCGGGAAGACCGTCACGGCCAGTCCGGCCTGAACGGCGCCAACAAGCGCGGCTGCGCTGGAGCTCGTATAGGAAACCCGATAGCGCCTGCCTGCCCGGTCGAGGGCATCCATCGACATGCGCCGCCAACCGCAGGAAGCAGGCCCCAGCGCAAGCCGGATGATGTCCTGCGTATGCGCACAATGCTGCGTCGATGTCACCCAGTAGAGCGGTTCGCGGCGAATGATCTCCCCCCTGAGATCCATCGTGTCGCTCGACGTGGTGATTGCAACATCCAGTGTGCCTTCACGGATGGCTTCGGTCAGCTTGCTGCTGCCGGAGCACTCGACCTGTACCTCGATGGACGGGTTCAGCCTGTTGAACGCCGCCAGAACCTGGGGCAGGAGACGGTCGGCGTAGTCATCGGGCACCCCGAGCTTCACATGACCCACTTCCTTCTGGCCATTGAACGCGGACAGCGTTTCGTCATTCAGGAGAATCATGCGGCGCGCGAACTCGACAAGACGCTGGCCGTCTTCTGTCAGACGCGACTGCCGGCCATCCTTGATGAAAATCGGTTGTCCAACGCGCTCTTCCAGCCGTCTCATCTGCATCGATACGGCGGATTGGGTCTTGTGCACCGCTTCGCCTGCCTTGGTGAAGCTGCCCAGCTCGGCGATCGCTAAAAACGTGCGCAGCTGATCAATGTCCAACGCGTGATTCATCGGAATACTCCGCGGTTCAACCACATATCAAGCGGATGATTTGAGATTCGAATTGATTTGTGGAAGATACATCAAACTTTCTTACATTACAAACGGAATTTCCGCTCTGCCGGCAACGCAATTTTGACATAACAATCTGAATTTATTTGCTTTTTACAGGAACTCACTCAGCCGCCTGGGGTACGGAGAGATTGTCGAGCGAGGAGACGATGTGCTCCACCAGGGCGTCGGTCACGCGCGAACTGTTGTGCCAGGACCGCATGATGCCGATTTCACAATCCGGCAGTTTCGGAAACCCATCGGCCTCTGTCAGCACGCGCATGCCGGATCGCAGGGCACTTTCCGGAAGGACGGAAATGGCGAGACCGGCCAGAACGGCGGCCCCGACCGCCGTCGAGTTCCAGCTTGAATAAAGCAGGCGGTGTTCGCGCATCTGGTCGCCAAGGGCGTTGATCGCAGCCTTGCGCCAGTCGCATGTCGCACGGCCAAGCGCGAGCGGCAGTGGCGATTCGTTTTCAATCGCGTGACGCGCGGAGGCAACCCACAGGAGCGGTTCGCGCCTGACGAGATCGACATGTTTGCGCCCCTTCTTCTGGACATGGGTGATGATCGCCACATCCAGTTCACCCTCGGCGATCATATCGGCCAGATTGGGGGTCGGCGCACAAACGACGCTCACTTCCGCCTTGGGATTGGACCTTGAGAAGCGCGCCAGGATTTCGGGCAGGAAGCGGTCCGCGTAGTCGTCCGGAGTCCCCAGACGCACAAGACCTGCAAGCTCGGTATCATCGAACGCCGCCAGCGTTTCATCATTCAGCTGAACAAGCCGCCGGGCATAGTGCAAGAGGCGTTCGCCATGCTCCGTCAGCCGGGATTGCCGCCCCACCCTGACAAACAGGGGTTTGCCGATCCGTTCTTCCAGACGCCGCATCTGCATCGAGACGGCGGACTGGGTCTTGTGCACGTTTTCCGCCGCTCTGGTGAAGCTGCCGCTTTCCGCAATCGCGACGAATGTCCTTAGCTGATCAAGATCCAGCATCTGCGCCCCAATGATAAGAGATCGTCATGCTTACCATGAGATCCATTCGAAGGTGAAATGATTATTCTCTCTGGCCCCGCCACACGGCCAAACCCTTGCGCAAATTCGTTACATCACACTTTCTGATCTATCTCATCACAAACATTCGTTGGATTTATGTTAGCGGAATAGGCATCTTGAGATTGTTCCTCAAACAAGGATCGCCACGACTGGCGCGGAACAAGCTGCCGACACTTCCGTCGGCCGCTCACAGGAGACTTTTGCCATGACGCATTTCGCAAGCATCCCCTTCGTCGCTCTTCTCGGGCAGATGGCTGCCCGTGCATGGCGTGTATTTACCAACCGGCGCCATGTGAACGAGCTCACACATTGGTCCGACGAACAACTCAAGGACATTGGCCTGACGCGGAGCGACGTTCGACGCGCGTTGGCCCAACCGTTCTATCGAGACCCGACATCTGTTTTGAGCACGACGACGACATTCGGCGGCGCATTCAATCTCAGCGCAGCCAATAGTGCTGTTGAGAAACAGCGCCTGATCGTGATCGAAGGACACAAGGGAAAACCCGGGCAGATTGCCGCCTGAATTCCTTCTGCGTCCCCGGATTTGCAGCCCCTGTCGGCAAGCCTTGCTGACGAAAACTGACCCGCCCCCCGGCGGGTCTTTTTTTATTTGTCCCCGTCGAGGTCGCGTGCCGCTTTCTCAAAGAAGCTGTCAAACGCCCGGAACTGGTTCGACTGGAAATCCCGACCGGCGGCCATCCAGCTGGAAACCATCTCGTCGAATTCCGACGCCTGCTCTTCGGCTGCATCGTCTTCCTCTTCGGGAAGATCTTCTTCCGGCTCCGGTTCCTCGATGTGTTCGGCCGGGTCGCTCACAACGCTTGCCGGCTGCAGGAAAGACCCCCAGAACGCGGTCATCGCGTCGGCATAGCCTTGCATGTAATCGACCGGAGTCGGCTGCGGTTTCGGGCGTCCGCGGGCAAATCCGCGCAGATAGGCGTCCAGCAGATTACGCGCCTCCCCTTGCAGAAATGGACGTGCGACCTGCCCCATTGCCAGCGTGGCGGCAACCGGCATCATTTCCTGGATCGCATCGCTCTGAAGACCGGTCAGACCGGAAATCTGCGCCGCGAGCGCGTTCTGGACCGCCTCCGGACCGAAAAATGGGGTAAGTGCCGTCCCGGATGCATTTTGCAGGAAGCTGGAAAAAGGTGAATCTTCACCGGTGCCAAATGACGTGGGCATTCCGGGAAACTCTGAGAACCCCGGCACGGTGCTGCCGAAATAGCGGAAACCGTTCAAAGCCGCCGGCAGGAGTTGCTCCATCACCTTGCTCAGATCGTCATTCGACCAGCCGAATCGCTCTCTGACATCCTCTGACAAGGAAAAGACGTCAAACGGAGGCATCCCCATATCGCCGCCAATCATGGCATTGCTCCCCTCGGATCCGGGCAAGGCCTTGAGACTTAAGGCCATCAGGATAAAGAGTGGCCTTTCGGGAGCGCCAGGTCAATTGATGCCTTTTGCCTTGGCGTTTGAACGAACAGTTTTCAGCCGCCACGGCCTCCGGCTTAATAGGCGTATTCGCGGAAAACTTGCGTGATGTCGCCGTTCCAGGAGCCCTCATAGCGTTGCAGCAGGATATCGGCGGGGCACATGCCGGCCGCCAAGCCTTCTTCCAGAGGGGCCAGGTGGACCCGCTCGTCGAGATCGCCGTCGCTCAGGCGGTTCCGTCGCTTCAGGCCTTCCTGCGAAAGCGCCAGGACGTCCTTGGCAACTTCGAGGACCGTTCCATTGCGGAACGGCGTCTGAAGGGCCGTCTTCGGAACCCCGGCGCGCAACGCGGCACGTTCTTCCTGCGTCCAGTCGCGGACCAGCTCCCAGGCTTGATCAAGCACGCCGTCGTCATAGAGCAGGCCAACCCAGAGTGCCGGGAGCGCACAGATACGGCGCCAGGGGCCGCCGTCGGCACCGCGCATCTCGATGTATTTCTTCAGCCTGACATCCGGGAACAGGGTCGACAGGTGGTTGTTCCAGTCGCCGAGACTGGGCGTCGCGTCCGGAACGCGGCCCTCAAGGGCACCGTGCATGAACTGGCGGAAGGTCGTGTCGGTGACGTCGTAATAGGTCGTGCCGCGCTTCACGAAATACATCGGGATATCGAGCGCCCATTCGACGTATCGCTCGAACCCGAAACCGTCTTCAAACGCAAACGGCATGTCTCCGGTCCGGTCCCGGTCGGTATCGGTCCAGATCTGTGCGCGGAAGGATTTGAATCCGTTCGGCCGGCCGTCCGTAAACGGAGAATTGGCGAACATTGCCGTTGCGATCGGCTGCAATGCGAGACCAATGCGCATCTTGCGCACCATGTCGGCCTCGGACGAGAAGTCGAGATTCACCTGGATGGTGGATGTCCGGTACATCATATCGAGGCCAAGCGAGCCGACCTTCGGCATGTAGTTGGTCATGATGTCATAGCGTGACTTGGGCATGCGCGGAACGTCTTCGCGCGTCCAGGTCGGCGTCATGCCGATGCCGAGAAAACCAACGCCCATCGGTTCCGCGATCTGCCGGACATGGGCCAGGTGCTGGTTGGCCTCGCGGCAAGTCTGGTGGAGGTTTTCAAGTGGCGCGCCGGACAGCTCGAACTGGCCTCCCGGCTCGATGGAGATCGCGCCGCCGCCCTCGTTGTCCGCAAGACCGATGATCTTGCCCGCATCCTCGATGCGTTCCCAGCCGAGCAGTTGCTCCATGCCTTCCAGAACCGCCTCGACACCGTTGTCCCCCTCATAGGGAATGGGCGAAAGCTGCTCCAGACAGAAACCGAACTTTTCGTGCTCGGTGCCAATTCGGAAGCTGGCTTCCGGCTTTGATCCCGCCTCGAGAGTTGCCGCCAGATCAGCGACTGTTTCAATCGGCGTGGTATCGACCGTATCGCGGGCCATGAGGCAGTCCTAAATGTCTGCGCGGTTATCCGGGAAAATTTCGAAAATGACCTGGATACCGCATTGATCCGGCGCGTTTTTCGCTAAACGGCCTCGAGCTTGGGTGATTTAGGAGGCTTGAAAGCAGAATGCAAGCAATGAAACCCGATCCGGGTGCCATCACGCAATTCTGAACACGGTCAGCGGTTCGTCCCGGCCGCGCAGCCTGACCTTTCCAAGGCTCACACCGCCGTAGCCTTCGGGTATCTGCGAGACTGTCTCGCCGCTCGCCAGGGCAATAACGCGGGCATGCGGGTCAACCTCCTTGCCGTATTCCTGCAGCCGCGCGGCGACGTTGACCGCATCTCCGATGACCGTGTAGTTCATGCGGGCAGTCGTCCCGATATCCCCGACAACCACCTTGCCGGTGTGAACGCCGATTCTGACCTGCATGTCGGCACCATCCCCCGCGTTGATCCGCGCAGCCAGCACTTCAACCGCGCGAATGGCCATGGCGGCATGATCCGGCTGGTCGGACGGCGCGCCCCAGAACGCCATGACGCCGTCGCCCAGAAACTTGTCGATGGTTCCATCGCTCTCGGCAATCGCCCGGGAAACTGTCTCGAAATAAGTGTTCAGGTAGGTGGCCGTCTCCTCGGGCGTGAGATGGGACGCTTTACCGGTGAAGCCGGCAAGATCAGCGAAGACGATGGTCATTTCGCGAAGTTCGATGTTGCGCGAGCTGGTCATGCCTTCCTCGATCAGGCGCGACACCAGCTGACGGGGCACATATTTCGCAAATGCATTCAGCGCACCGATGGAGCCATTGAAGGCCTGGTTGACGTCATCGAGTTCAGCGAGCCGTGAGCGCGGCAAGCGCTGCGTCTGGTCGAAACTGAGCTGGCGAAGCTCGGCAGCCGATGTTGCCAGGCGTGTCAGAGGCCGTCCGAGCATGCGCCCGAGAAGGAAGGACAGGATTGCGCCGACGATCAGCGCGCCGAGAGCGACATAGAGCACGAGCCAGGTCTGATCGAGTACCGCGCCGAACTCGCTCGCCCGATAGAGTGTGCCGACAATCCAGCCGCTTGCCGGTCCGCTCGTCACCTCGCTGTATATGGCGGCATACATGCCACGGTCGGCCGCAAACAGCCTGCCCTCAATCCCGTCACCGAGTTCGCGCCCGCCTGGCTGCTCGTGCCAGAGAAGGTGGAGCGGCGTGCCGCTGAGGCTTGTCAGATCCGGGAGAGCTGCGCCGGGCACGGCCGAGAACACCGCCTCCGGAACACCGTCAACAGCGATCGCCTTGTCCCGGCCTTGAAGGAGAAAATTGCTCTGCCGCTTATCCCAGGACATGTCCCGTGCGAGCCGGGCGAACACCGTTTGCGGGAAGTAGCCGAGCAGGATCTGACCGTTTTCAAGGTCAATTTCCAGCTCCCTGACCGCCGTCGCGAAGCCCTGCCGGTATTCGAATTCCGACCAGCTGGGTTCCGGCAACTGGTCGGTCGGCACCTGATCCAGAACCGCGCGCCCGAGTTCAAGCTTCACGCCTTCGGGTAGAAGTTCCAGATAGGGTTCCAGATCGGATGAAGTCATAGCCGTTCCCGATTGCGAGGCATGGCCTGCAATCGACTGGAACAGATGTTCCTGACGGCTGAAGAAATTGTTCAGGACTTCCTCGTGCCCCTTCAGCACGGCACGTGCCTGTTCGTTCAGCAGCCGGACGGCAATGTTCCGGTCGGAGGACGCCAGAAAGGCGATGATGGTTCCGCACAGGACAACAAGGGAGAGGGAGAACACAAGCCCGAGGGCGATACCGACAGGAATGCGAAACGGTTTCACCGCCCCAGATGGATCTACCGTACCTGCAATGTCCCCACTTCGATGTTCCGTCAGCCCGCCCATGCCATTGTCGGCGTTTTTTTCCGGCGGGCGGATCTCCGGCCCCATGTTCTATCTCCAGTCACCCACCGTCGCCTGAATGATGGTCAGGGCTGCGACGGCTGCCGTGTCCGCCCGCAGAATGCGCGGACCAAGCGGGATTGCTGTCACGAAGTCGAGGGCCCGCAATTGCGCCCGTTCGTCTTCGGAAAACCCGCCTTCCGGACCCACTATAACAGCAAGCGGCTGCGGTCCCGCCTCTTTCATCTGTGCCAGCGTCAAAAGGGGATTGTGCGTTCCTTCCGCCTCGTCGCAGAACAGAAGACGCCGGTCCGGATGCATGTGCGGCCATTCGGCCAGCACCTCTTTCAGCGACTGGGGCCCGACAACTTCGGGAATAGAGAGCACACCGCACTGCTCGGCGGCCTCGATGACATTCGCTTCCATGCGCTCCAGGTTGATGCGGCTCGACTGCGTGTGCTGCGTCATGACCGGCTGAAGGCTGCCGACACCCATCTCGACCGCCTTCTGCACCATGTAGTCCAGCCGCGCGTGCTTGAGCGGAGCAAAGAGGTAGATCAGGTCATTGTGAGCCGTCTGCTCCCGGGTTCGCTCCATGACCTGAAACGCACACTCGCGGCGGCCGCTGCTGGAAATCTTGGCGAGCCACTCGCCGTCATTGCCATTGAAGACCAGGATGTAGTCGCCATCCCTCATTCGCATCACGTTGAGCAGGTAATTCGCCTGACCCCGGTCGGCTTCGATCCGGGCGCCCTCTGCAAGGATGTGCCGCAGGAAGAGCCGCTGCATCTTGTATTCGTATTTTCCCATCGTTTTTAGTAGGCCGTCGAATGTGAATGTTTCAAGGCGGAAGATCGGACCCGGATCGAACTGCACACATTTCGATTGGACGCGCCGAAGAGCGAGGATACGATTTCATGAAAGGCTTGCGGATCACAGGCCCGGCTGGTCCGTTTTGCGTTTCCGGGGAACCTGACACACCCTGCCCCTCGTCCTCACAATCCGGCTCGATTGCATGAATTTGAAACTGACCAACTTGTGCCTGGCAGGCGTTCTTCCCATCAAGGCGTCGCGGGTCTTTCCTGAAATCCTGGCGGGGCTCACGCTCGCCGCAATCGCGATCCCGGAGGTTATGGGATACACAAAGATCTCGGGGACACCAGTCATCACCGGGCTCTACACGCTGCTGTTACCCATGGCCCTGTTTGCACTGTTCGGCTCTTCGCGTCACCTCGTCGTCGGTGCGGATTCGGCGACCGCTGCCATTCTTGCGACCGCAATCGCCGGCATGGCGGCTTCGGGCAGCGCGGAATATGTCGCCCTTGCAGGCCTGCTGGCGCTCATGGTGGGTGTTCTCCTGGTGGCCGCGAGTGCTGCGCGGCTCGGATTCATGGCGGATTTCCTGTCACGAACCGTGCTCACCGGGTTCCTGACCGGGGTCGGGATACAGGTTGCCGCGCACGCGGTCGCGGGCATGGGCGAGATCAAGTTGCCGGATGCGGGTGCTGTTGGCTTCTGGCAACACGCGGCGTCCGCCTTTTCACACGTCAATCTCTACGCCGCTGCCGTTTCGCTTGGCATTCTCGCGATCATTTTCAGTCTCAGACTTTTCGTCAAATCGTTCCCCGGTGCCATACTGGCTCTTGCCCTTGCCACATTCGTGACCTGGTATTTTGACCTGACATCGCACCTGTCGGTGGTCGGCCGTGTACCTGGCGGCCTGCCGGAGTTCGCGCTGCCTGCTATCGACTGGTCGTTCGGGCTGATCGTGCAGCTCGGACCGACCGCACTGGCCATGCTGGTGGTTATTCTCGCGCAAAGCGCAGCGACCGCTCGCGACTATGC
>JBCBUA010000199.1:0-11259 GCA_039818365.1 Pseudomonadota bacterium | reverse complement strand
CGGTTTCCAGGTGCTCCTTGAGCCAGGAAAGGGTGAACTTCATTTTCGGTACTCTTTATCTCTTGCGCGGCATCGAGAGCCGCAAATCCGGTCAATTCGAAGGATCAGTTGCCGAACCGGTCCACCTCGGGCAGAACGGTCGCATCGCCGTAGCTTTCTGCGAACCGGCGTCCGATCTCACCGAATTCGCCCGTCCAGCGGCGCACCATGTCCGGTGTGATCTGCTGATTGGTCGCGATCGCCTGTGCGGCTTCCGCTTCGATGCGGTCGCGCAGGATGCCGAGTTCGACCTGGGCCGCATACTCCGCCCGGTATTTGCCGAGCCAGCCCATCGCGACGATCACGACCATGACCAGAAGGGCGGCCGTGCTGGTCAGGCCCGCCCATTTGGCCGTTCCGCCGATGCGCCGGTCGCTGGCGATCAGAACAATCGAGGCGATCGTCAGGAAGGCCACGATATAGATCGCCTGCAGAAAGCTCTGGTACTTCTCGGCCGAGCTTTCCTCATGGTTCGCGCGCAGTGTGGTGATCCGGTCTCTCAGGTAAAGCAGGGCATCGGCTTCCGTCCCGAGCTTGTCGCGGAAATAGGTGTCGCAAAAGCGCAACCGGCCACGGGACTCGATCTTTTCGGCGCACGCTTCCATGAACGACGTTGGTGTCGGCACACGCTCGTCTCTGTCTGCCGTCTGGGCGGCCGCCGGGATGACAGCGCCGACAAGCAGCATGAAAACGAGGGTTAAGCGGGTGAACAATGACATAGACGTTTGCCCCAAGGTCCGGGTTACGAGGTGGACAGGCCGCCGAACAATGTCGGCAGATCCAGCGGACGGAAGCCGTAATGCTGGATCCAGCGGACATCGGCATCGAAGAAGGCTCTCAGGTCCGGCATGCCGTATTTCAGCATGGCGATCCGGTCGATCCCCATGCCCCAGGCGAAGCCCTGGTACACATCCGGATCGAGACCGCAATTGCGGATGACGTTCGGGTGGACCATGCCGCAGCCTAGGATCTCGAGCCAGTCGTCACCCTGGCCGATCTTGACCTCACCACCGGAGCGGTCGCACTGGATGTCGACCTCCATCGACGGTTCCGTGAACGGGAAGAAGCTCGGACGGAAGCGCATCTTGATGTCGTCGACTTCGAAGAAGGCCTTGCAGAACTCCAGCAGAACCCATTTCAGGTGCCCGAAATGACTTTCCTTGTCGATCACCAGGCCTTCCACCTGATGGAACATGGGCGTGTGGGTCTGGTCGCTGTCGCAGCGATAGGTCCGTCCCGGAATAATCACGCGGATCGGCGGCTCCTGCGAGCGCATGGTGCGGATCTGCACGGGCGAGGTATGCGTGCGCAGCAGCAGGCGCTCGCCGTCTTCCTTCTCATTGAAGAAAAACGTGTCATGCATTTCGCGCGCGGGATGGCCCTCGGGAAAGTTGAGCGCGGTGAAGTTCAGTTCATCGGTTTCGATATCCGGCCCCTCGGCAATGGAGAAGCCCATATCCGCGAAGATCGCCGTCAGTTCGTCGATCACCTGGCTGACCGGATGGATCCGGCCGGCTTCGGCCGGTGAGGGACGCAGTGGCAGGGTCACGTCAACGGTTTCGCTGGCAAGGCGCGCCTCCAGGGCCGCTTCGGCAAGGATGTCCTTGCGTGCGCTGATGGCGTCGGTGATCCGTGCCTTCAGCCCGTTGAGGGCCGGACCCATCACCTGGCGTTCTTCCGGGGTCATCTTTCCGAGCGTTTTCATCTGCTCGGAAATCTTGCCCTTCTTGCCGAGGGTTGTGACCCGGATGTCCTCAAGGGCGGTTTCGGTCTCCGCGCCGTCGATGGCTGCAAGGAGATCGGTTTCTAAAACGTCGAGATTTGACATGCGTGCTCGGTTGTCGGTGCGCGCGTCGCGCGCGGAAATGAAAGTCGGGGTCTTTTAGCGAATAATGGCGCTGAATGCCACGGCCTCGACCGCATTATTGCGTGAGCCCCCGGTGAATGGAAAAACGCCGCTTTTCAGGGATGAAAGACCTGGCGCCTCAGCGCATAAATCGTCCGCAGGCAGGGCCCTGAAGCTCCGGCACACGCACAGCAAAGGCACGCAAACGCAACGATGTTGCGGCGTGGCCGGAAGAACAGCTGTGGTGCATGCGGTTGGTCATGCGCGCAATGTACCTGAAGACGGGGCGAAGGCAAGGGGAAAGGCAGGCTTGCCGTGCATCGGTCAAACTCGGAAACGTCATTCCGGGCAAGCATGCTCGCTAAGGGGCAGCATGTTTTCGGAAGTCATCCCCGACTTGATCGGGGATCCATTTTTTTAAGGTGACACAGCGGCCTTAGAAGACGTCCGAGCCACAATGGCGACATCTACATTTCGCCCGTTTCCGTGACGATCTGGATTGGATCCCCGATCAAGTCGGGGATGACGAAGCAACAAGTGAAAATGTCTAAACCGTCACCTCGTCCGCGCCTTTCGGTCGTCCGATGGAGGCCTGGAGTTCTTCCGGCAGCCAGGCTTCAAACGCGCTTTTCGCTTTTGTGCGCGGCGCGGTCCTGCCGCTGATCAGCCAGTAACCGAGCCCGGTGGCCGGGCGCTGCGGGAATGGAGCAATGACCTGGCCGGACTTCACCGCATAGACGGCAAGCGTTTCCCAGGCGAGGAAAACACCCTGGCCGGCGATGGCCGCATCAAGACAGAGAGAACCGTCGGAGAAGCTGGGACCTTCCTTCAAGATACTCTCGTCGAGGTCGAAGAGATCGAGCCAGGTCTTCCAGCTGAACATCTGGCCCGGATCGCGGATGACCGGCAGCTTGCCGATATCCGCCGGTCCCCGGATTTCCCGCGCCAGGGCCGGACTGCAGACCGGGAAAACCCGCTGGTTGAGAAGTTTCTCCGCATTGAGGCCGGGATAGGGCCCGTGCCCGACGCGGATGCACAGATCGACGTCGCTGGTGTCCGGGTCAATGAGGTCGACCGTCGCCTCCACGCGCACACGAATGCCGGGATGCGCCTTGTTGAAACTCTTCAGGTGCCAGACGAGCCACTTGCCCGCAAAGACAGGCGCGACCGAGATGGTCAGCGCGTCTTCCCGGCCCCGTTCCGTTGTCGCGATCGCGGTGGACAGCGATGTCATGCCGGTCGTCAGATGCGGTTGCATTGCAAACATATGCGCCGTGGGCAGCAGCAGCCGGTTGCGGCGCTCGAACAGCTGCACGCCCAGCTGGGATTCGGATTTCTGGACCTGCTGGCTGACCGCGCCAACGGTGACACCAAGCTCTTCCGCGGCGCGCTTGATCGATCCGAGCCGGGCAACGGCTTCGACGGCCCGCAATCCGGACAGATGGATTCGGTTGAGGTTTTTCATTTTAGAAAATTTAAATCGAAAATCAGAAGAAGTCGATTTTTTTCGGCTTTGATAGGATATAAATATCCAGCATAGCTAAATTCAGAAAAGGAATTTGGCCATGACCAAAAGAACAAGAATAAGGAGACTAAAACTCATGATGAAATTGTTTATGCGCCGCCACACGAAAGCGACGTCGCCGTCCTGGTACGATCGCACCGATCCCCTGTCCCATCCGGCGATCCAGCGCATGAGCCCGCGGGAACTCGCGGATCTGCCGCTCAACCGGCGCTAGGCCCAGACCGGCTGAAATGCCGGTCCACGACAACCCCGACATGTCCGGCCACCCGGGCAGTCACGTGATATCCGATCAGAAAACGGCGCCAGGACCTCGTCCGGCGCCGTTTCTGTTTTTCCCGCTGGACGATTTGGGCTTGACCTAGAGTCACTCCAGACGGGTAGTTTGCCTCAACTCAATGAGGTTCCCCATGCGGATTTCAGAAGCATCGACCAAGTCCGGCCTGAGCGCCGACACGATCAGATATTATGAAAAATCCGGTCTTGTTCCGGCCATCGAGCGCGGGCCGGACGGGTTGCGGCGATTTACACCGGAAAATATCGAGTGGCTTGTCCTGCTCTACTGGTTGCGCAGGACCGGAATGCCGATGAAGGAAATGCGGCGGTTCGCAGCGCTTTACCGCGAGGGTGCGGCAAGCATCCCTGAGCGAAAGGCGGTGCTTCTCTCTCATGAAGAACGCCTCCGCCGGCGCCGGGCTGATCTGGACCGCTGCGCGGAGGTCCTTGCCTACAAGATCGCGACCTACAGGAAAATAGAAGGAGAGCCGTCATGAAGATCATTCTCGTCGGAGCATCGGGCGACGTCGGCAGGGCAGCTTATGACGCGCTTTCCGCACGGCACGACATCATCACGGCGGGCCGCACATCCGGAGACATTCGGGTGGATCTGGCGTCGCCAGAGAGCGTTGAGGCAATGTATCAGGCGACCGGTCCCGTCGACGCGGTCGTTTCGGCTGCCGGCGAGGTTGACTTCGCGCGGCTTGCCGACATGAGCGTCGAAAAGTACCGCTTCGGTCTTGAAAACAAGGCGCTCACGCAGGTCGGCCTGGTACTGGCCGGTTTGAAGACGGTCAGGGAGGGCGGCTCCTTCACGCTGACCAGCGGCATTCTCGATCGCGATCCGGTTCTGATGGGAACCGGGGCTGCGATCGCAAACGGGGCATTGGCCGGCTTTGTCAAATCCGCCGCGATCGACATGCCGGCAAACCGCAGGATCAACGTGGTCAGCCCGGGTCTGCTCGAGGTCTCGGCGGAGCAGTATGGCGCCATGTTCCCGGGCCACGAACTGGTCTCGTCCAAGCGGGTTGGTCTGGCCTATGCGAAGTGCGTCGAAGGCGCGATCACGGGGCAGGTGGTCACCGTTGACTGACCCGGGCGGAGCATCGGTCCGCCGCATTTAAGCGCGGCGGGCCGAAATCGGTTCACTCGAGCGGGCTTTTGGTCAGGTGAGACCGAGACCGGTGTCCTCGACGGTGAACTGCAGGGTCATGGTCTCAAGCAGGTCACCTGCGCCCTTGTCTTCGCTGTAGGCGCTGAACTGAAGGTCCTGCGGACCCGCCTCCAGCGTCATGCCGTCATAGAAATCTCCCCTGGTGTCGCCAAAAAGCGCGTAAGGCTCCACGTTCTCCAGACGGGATTGCGACCCGAGCGTGAGTTGAACGCTCTCGACCGGACTGTCGGCGTCGAGATGATACGCGGCGATCGACACCTTGCGGCCCTCGAACAGATCCGCGGCCAGGACATCGCCATCGTTCAGCGCGGCGATGACCTCGTTCGTGTCCGTGTCGACGAAATTGAACGTGAGATAGTCCGACGCCGTATCGGGGTCTGGATCGGGACCCGGATCTGTCGCGGTCACTTCGACAGTGACCGTCGCTTCATCGCTGACGCCGCCTTTTCCGTCGGATATCTCGTACTGGAAGGACTGGTCTCCAACCGCGTCCGCATCCGGCGTGAAGACGACCTTGCCGTTCTTGACTTCCGCGCTGCCGTTTGCGGGCGGCTCGGTGATCTTGATGGTCAGGGCATCCCCGTCCGCGTCGCTGTCATTGGCAAGGACGTCAATGACAACCGCTTCGCCGGCCGCAGTCGTTGCACTGTCTGCGTTTGCCACGGGAGCGGTATTGGCTGGCGTGGCCGGTCCTCCGAAGGCGGGCGAGCCCTCGATGAAGGATTTGGCGTCTTCCGGCGTGCCGTCCTCTATGCCCGTGAGGGCATAGAACAGCATGCCGGCATCGGAAGGATCGTTCTTCTTGGTCGACCCTGCCGTATCCATGATGTCGCGCGCGTCCTGCAGCACCGGATCATCGGTCGTATCGAGCCAGGACCAGCCCGAGTTGTTGAAGCCCTTGGTGTTGTTGCTGCCGTCATTCTGATCCTTGATGTCGATCTGTGTGACATCGGGAAAATCGTTCCGGATGTCGTCCCAGGTGCGGGCTTCGGTCAGGTCCGGGTCGCTCGGGTTGTTGATGACGTCGCGATTCTCGTTCCAGCCGGAATGCGACAGGAGAGTGATGTTCGCGTGTTTCGACGGATCGGTCTGCTCAAGCGCGCGATAGGCCGCTTCCATCGGACCGCCTTCGATCATCAGCACCTTCTGACCCGAATTCAGCTTTTCAACGAGAAGCGCCGTCGTGCCGTCGATGTCGTCCTGGTAGTTATAGGCATCAAGACCGAGGCCCTTCGCAAAATCGCCGCCGTCGTCGAGCTTGGCCTTGCGCCCGCTCGCATTGGCTTCGGCAAGGTTGTTGCCGTAGAGCAGCGTGGTCTTGTCTTCGATCCCGGCGGCCTTTGCCAGAAGGGCGGCAACCGGGATCGCGGCGATGTCGTCCGGATCGTTGTTGTTGCCGTCAAAATGGAAAAACACGTGGTCGAACTGATTGATCAGGGCATCCGGTGCGACGGTAACCGGGTCGTCTTCCGGCGGCGTCGGGTCTCCCGGTGCACCGTCCTCGAGCGTGAAGGGAAGCGTGAACGTGTCGAGCAGACTGCCGGTCTTGTTCGGGCCGCTGTAAACCTTGACGCCAAGGGACTGGTCGCCCGGCGCAAAGCCGGTTGAACCGCTGTAATTGCCGTTGATGTCACCGAAAAGGGCGTAGGGGCTGACATTTTCGACGCGGGTCGTGCCTGCGAGCGTCAGTTCCACGCTGCCGATGGAGGGCCCGCCCTCGCTCGCCCGGGCCGCGATGGTGACATTCCGCCCCGAATAGTCGGACGCGTCGATCTCGTCGCCGGGAGACAAGTATCGGATGATCTCGTTGGTGTCGGCATCTGCCAGGTAAAAGGTCAGGAGCCCGCCACCGGGCGCAGCGGCAGAAGAGTCGGGTGTAGTGCTCATCGCGATTTCCTCAAGAATGGCTGGAAAGACTTGCGTGCTCGCAAATGCCTAAGCGTCTCCTCACGGCGAAGCGCCGAAAGGATAGAATCGACTGTGTATTTACTTGAAATATCGATTCGAATATTAAGATAGAAAAGAAATTAGATGATAAGGTGGCATTTGTTTTGCGTAATTTTAGTATTATTTAAAATATTCATTTTGATTTAGACATAAAATCATCGGGTTTTGTCAGGAAGACAACGACAGCGAGCGCATGACTACGGACGAAACAGCATGAAGTGACGGATCGAGCCTGGCTGAGCGACAGATGACTTGGGATGTGTCGATGGCATGCCCGCTCGTGCTGCACCTCGGACGACGAGGGGAGCGGTTGTGATCTCCTCCCCGAATGTCATCCCGGATCAAGTCCGGGATGACGCCTGGGGCACTGGTTTGCCAATATTGTCCGTCATGCGATGGCACCCATACCCTTCCGGTTCCATCCGTCGTGGACCGTGCGCACCCAGGCGTCACGGCATGGATTGCCAGATCAAGTCTGGCAATGACGGGGATGGAGAATTTGAGCACGCATGGCTGAAACATGTTTCAGGGGCTTTCTCTTGAGGAAGCCTGAATGCGCTGTCTCGAAGGGCGGTTCTATCGGCTTTCCGGACGCGTGTTCGCTGCCGGTCGCTTGCCTAAGAACCTTCCTTTTCGCGTCATGCCATGGCTTGACCATGGCATCCATGCCGTTTCGGTTCCGTCCGGCACGGATCATGTGTTCGCGAGGTTCACGGCATGGATTGCAGGGTCAAGCCCTGCAATGACGGGGATGGAGAATCTGAGCACGCATGGCTGAAACATGTTTCAGGGGCTTTCTCTTGAGGAAGCCTGAATGCGCTGGCTCGAAGGGCGGCTCTATCGGCTTTCCGGACGCGTGTTCGCCGCCGGTCGCTTGCCTAAGAACCTTCCTTTTCGCGTCATGCCATGGCTTGACCATGGCATCCATGCCGTTTCGGTTCCATCCGGCACGGACCATGTGTTCGCGAGGTTCACGGCATGGATTGCCAGATCAAGTCTGGCAATGACGGGAGAGGGACAGGTTATGAGTGAACCAGCGTCAAGCGCATGTTCCGCCTCTCACTCGTCCATCTTGAGGGCCTGGATGAAGGCTTCCTGGGGAATCTCGACCTTGCCGAACTGGCGCATTTTCTTCTTGCCCGCCTTCTGCTTTTCCAGAAGCTTGCGCTTTCGGGTGGCGTCGCCGCCGTAGCATTTCGCGGTCACGTCCTTGCGCAGGGCGGCAATCGTTTCGCGGGCGATGACGCGTCCACCAAGGGCGGCCTGGATCGGGATCTTGAACATGTGCCGCGGGATCAGGTCCTTCAGCTTTTCGCACATGGCCCGGCCGCGCCGTTCCGCCTGGCTGCGGTGAACCAGCACGGACAGCGCATCGACCGGTTCCTCGTTGACCAGGATCGACATCTTGACAAGATCGCCGGCCCGGTAGTCGGAAATCTGGTAGTCGAACGAGGCGTAGCCCTTGGAGACCGATTTCAGCCGGTCGTAGAAGTCGAAGACGACTTCGTTGAGCGGGAGGTCGTAGGAGACCATGGCACGGGTGCCGACATAGGACAGATCCACCTGGATGCCGCGCCGCTCCTGGCACAGTTTCAGGATGGCTCCCAGATAGTCGTCCGGTGTCATGATGGTCGCCCGGATCCATGGTTCACGGATTTCGGTGATCTTGACGATATCAGGCATGTCCGCCGGATTGTGCAAATCGACCTCAGAGCCGTCGGTCAGCGTCATCTGGTAGACGACGGAAGGTGCCGTCGCGATCAGGTCCAGGTTGAATTCACGCGACAGGCGCTCCTGGATGATTTCAAGATGCAGAAGACCCAGGAAGCCGCAGCGGAAGCCAAAGCCGAGCGCCGCCGACGTTTCCATTTCGAAAGAGAAGCTCGCATCGTTGAGACGCAGCTTGCCCATCGCCGCGCGCAGGTCCTCAAAGTCGTTCGCGTCGACCGGGAAAAGTCCGCAGAAGACCACCGGCTGCGCCGGTTTGAAGCCCGGCAGCGGCTCCGCGCAGGGTTTCTTGTCGAGCGTGATGGTATCACCGACCCTGGTGTCCGCCACTTCCTTGATCGACCCGGTGATCACGCCGATTTCGCCAGACCGCAGTTCGTCCACCTGAATGAATTTCGGGGTCATGACCCCGACACGGTCGACGTCGTAGGACGCGCCGGTGCCCATCATCTTGATCTTCTGGCCCTTCTTGAGCGTGCCGTTGATAACGCGCACCAGAACCATCACGCCGAGATAGGTGTCGTACCAGCTGTCGACCAGCATCGCCTTCAGTGTGTCATCCGGATCGCCTTCCGGGGCGGGCAGTTTCTCAACGATCGCTTCAAGCACGTCCTCGACGCCAAGGCCGGTCTTGGCGGAAATCATGCAGGCATCAGAGGCATCAATGCCGATGACGTCCTCGATCTGTTCCTTGATCCGGTCCGGTTCGGCGGCAGGCAGGTCGATCTTGTTCAGGACGGTGACGATCTCGTGGTCGTTGTCGATCGCCTGGTAGACATTGGCAAGTGTTTGCGCTTCCACGCCCTGCGAGGCGTCGACGACGAGTAGGGAGCCTTCGCAGGCTGCCAGCGAACGGGACACCTCGTAGGCGAAGTCCACATGGCCCGGGGTGTCGATCAGGTTCAGCGTGTATTGCTGGCCGTCCTTGGCGTTGTAGATGAGCCGGACGGTCTGCGCCTTGATCGTGATGCCGCGCTCGCGCTCGATATCCATGGAATCGAGAACCTGGTCGGTCATTTCGCGATCTGTCATCGTGCCGGTCATCTGGATCAGGCGGTCGGCAAGGGTCGATTTGCCGTGATCGATGTGGGCCACGATGGAGAAATTTCGAATGTTGGAAAGCGTCTTCGTCGTCATGGCCGCCCGTTTACCACCGCAATTTGCTTTCGACCAGAAAAATGCGAGCGATCGGCGCGGAAATCCGTTGCTTTTTTTCAACTTTTCGGAACGAGCCGCATGCAACAAACCTGTCGTGGGCGGCAAAGCCGGAAGGAGCACCGGGTGTTGCGGTCGGCATGGGGTGGAAACAACGGTGCACGCAGGTGCCGGTGAACCCCGTCAGTTTGCTGTCAGAACTGTCCGGCAATCGTTCGGGAGGGCGGCCAGCGCCATGGGGCGTTTCTTGACAACCTTCGGCTTTTCACCTGCCTTGGGCGGGTTCTTGGGGACCCAGGGTTCATCCGACAGCCAGTAGGTGAGGTGAGATCCACATCCGTCGCCCGGTGGCGGCGGGTCCTGGTTCTTGCAGCCCGTACTTCCTTCAGGGCAGGAAAGCCGGACATGAAAGTGATAGTGGTGTCCCCACCAAGGCCGGACCTTCCTGAGCCAGGCCCGATCCTGGCTCTTTTCGAATTCGCACAGGGCTTTCTTGATCGTCGGATTGACGAAGATGCGGGCGACACGTTGATCTGAGGCGGCCCGGCGGATCAGGCGCGCATGCGTGTCCGTCCACTTCGCCGGGTCGACGCTGCGGTCAGCGCCCTTGACGTCGAGCGGCCCCTTGAGCATCGAGATGAAAGGAATGTCCTCGCGCTCTTCTGCCGTGAGGCGCCGGTTCGGCATTTCCCTGAGCCAGATATCGGCATCCAGGCCGATCTGATGACTGGAGTGGCCAAACAGCATCGGGCCGCCGCGTGGCTGCGCCAGATCGCCGACAAGCAGACCGTTCCAGCCCACCTTGGGCGCATCGGCGGCAAGATCCTTTAAGTAGTCGATCAACTCGGGATGACCCCAGGTGCGGTTTCTGGAGAGCCGCATGGCCTGCCAGGTCGGTCCGTCCGGAGGCAGCGACGCGCCGCCTGCGAGGCACCCCTTTGCGTAAGATCCGATCGCGCGTGCTTTCAGCGGAGCCGGTCCGTCCGCAGCCCCGAAATAGTCTTTCGCCGGAAGCTGCGAGCGAAGCACGAGTTCCGGTTTCTTGGCGACATAACCTTCCGGAACAGCTCTTTTCCGGACCGGCACCGGGACACCGGCGACGGTCGTGACGCTTGGCTGATAGCTTTCGGCTGCATTTGTGCCGGGCTTGCCTGCCGGAACGGGCACGGGATTTGCCATCGCCGATCCGGCAGCGCTTATCGCCAGCAGAAATCCGAACCCGGTCAGTGTCAGCTTGCAGGCTGGCCGTCTCGCTCTTTCAGGCTTGCTCACGTCAGTGCCTCGCGCGTTGTCCGGCCCGCTGCCTTTTCAAAGCGGGTCGTGACCCTACGCAGCATGCACCATGTCGGCCCCCTGCGCATCCGGTTCCGCAGCATCCACCTGCGCTTTCAACAGATCGGCCAGTTCATCCAGAAGGACGGTGTTGTCGCGTATGATCCGGTCGGCGGCACCATTCAGCAGGATAATGTTGCCGGGGCGGGCATTGTCCATGTCCTCGGCTTCCGGCTCCAGCGCGGTATCCAGACGGTGATAGCTGACATTGTCCATCAGGGCGAACAGGTGCTGCGCCTG
>JBCBUA010000198.1:0-11282 GCA_039818365.1 Pseudomonadota bacterium | reverse complement strand
GTCCGTATCATCCTTGCCAGTTCGTTAACCGGTCCGATTAAATTGCCGGTGGACTTGGTTGAAGTCGAGTAAAGAGTGCCGCCATGTTCTTTGTGAAGAAACGTTCCTTGAACGTATTGATGCTTGCCGGAGCCGTGCTAGCCGGTTCCGCGTTTTTCTCAGGCCCGGCAACCGCCGGACAAGTTGCTCCTCCACCGCTGGTTCTCAGCCCCAATCTTACCGAACCCTGGATGATGCAGTTGCAGCCGGGCGCTGTCCGCCGTGCGGCTCCTGTCCAGCGCAGGCAGGTCCAGCAGCCCCAGGTGCGCCGCGCCAACTGGTGGTCCCGCCGGATGGAGCCGGCGCGTCAGCAGCCGAAGCGGCAGACCCGCCAGATCGCGCCGCAGTTCCTGCCGACGATCGTGGACTACAACGGCAAACACAAGCCGGGCACAATCGTGATCGATACCAATGCCCGCTTTCTCTATCTCGTCCAGTCAGACGGAACCGCACGCCGCTACGGCGTAGGTGTCGGAAAGCCGGGCTTCGAATGGGCCGGAACGCACCGCGTCACCCGCAAGGCAGAATGGCCGGACTGGCGTCCGCCAGCTGCCATGCGCAAGCGCCGTCCCGAGCTTCCCGCCTTCATGGCCGGCGGACCGGAAAATCCGCTTGGCGCGCGGGCGCTTTATCTCGGATCGACCCTCTACCGTATTCACGGCTCCAACCAGCCATGGACCATCGGACATGCGGTCTCTTCGGGTTGCATCCGCATGCGCAACGAAGACGTGATGGACCTTTACGAGCGCGTCGGTGTCGGCACCAGGGTCTACGTACTGTAGGCCACGACCACGCTGCCAAAACCGACTTGAAAACGCACGGCTAGCCCGTGCGTTTTGCTTGCCGGCGGAAGCATCTCCTTGCAGAAATTTCCGTTTCTTTGCAGTTTGTTTGTGTGACCGAGCGAATCCCCGCTCCCACTTTATCCAGGACCAATGGGTATGACCCGGCGCTCCGACATCTTTTCCGCGAGTTCCGACACGGCCTATTTCCTGAAGGCCGCCCTAGTCGGTCTTCTTGTCGGCGGGCTTGCGACCGGCTTTCACGCCGGACTGGAATTTCTGTTTGCGCAATATGCAGCCTTGAGGAGTTCGCTTGGCGGCGGCTTTCTTCCCTATGCCGTTTCCATCGTCCTGTCAGCGTCGTGTGTGACCGCCGCCTTTCTGCTTGTTCAACGGGTTGCGCCGGAAGCGGCAGGCAGCGGAATTCAGGAAATTGAAGGCGCCATGGAAGACAAGCGTCCGGTGCACTGGCCGCAGGTGCTCATCGCCAAGTTCTTTGGCGGCCTGCTCGCACTGGGCTCCGGACTTGTCCTCGGGCGGGAGGGACCGACCATCCATATGGGCGCAATGACAGCCGAAGCCCTGTCGCGGTCCCACAACATGTCTTCCGCCGATCACAAGGGTCTGCTTGCCGCCGGTGCCGCTGCTGGTCTGGCGGCCGCGTTCAACGCGCCTCTCGCCGCCATCCTTTTTATCGTGGAGGAAACGCGCCGCCAGTTCCCGTTCGGCTACAGGACCTACATGGCCGTCATCATCGCTTCGATCCTCAGCGCCGCGGTGACCGAGCAGCTCACCCAGACCGGCCCCCTGCTCGTCGTCGATGTGAATTACCTTCCCGTGTGGAGTTATGTCCTCCTGGCGATTCTTGGAATTTTTCTCGGTGCGCTCGGCGTTTTCTTCAACCGGGCGCTGCTCACCGTGATGGATCTGTTCCTGAAGATCCCGAAAGCGCTGCGCTGGATACCCGCGCTGGCAATCGGTGCCGTCACCGGCATCCTGCTGAACGCCTTCCCGGACGCGACCGGCGGAGGCGAAGATCTGGTTCATGACCTCATCTCCAGTCACTACGGGGTGCTCACGCTGCTTCTGCTCACGTTCCTGAGATTTGGCGGTGTCCTATTTTCCTACGCGTCCGGTGTGCCTGGCGGAATTTTCGCACCCATGCTTTCCATCGCGACTTGCGCCGGTCTCGCCTTCGGCGTCCTGTCGGTTGAAATGCTGCCGATTGAAGACGATTTCCGTTCAGCCTGCGCCGTTGCCGCGATGGGCGGCTTTTTCGCCGCGTCCGTGCGCGCTCCCCTCGTCGGCGTCGTTCTGGTCATGGAACTGACCGGGGCGTACGCGCTCATCATGCCCGTCCTTGTGACCTGCACAACGGCATCGCTGACCGCGCATCATCTGGGCGGCAGCCCGATCTACGAACAATTGCTGGAACGGACGCTTCGACTGTCAGGTCAACCCCAGGACACTGAACCGGACAAGACGCCGGTGCAATTGGGAACGCGCGAAAGCTGACACTTGCCAGCCCCTGCCGTCAAGGACCCTACTCCGCCGCTTCCGCCTGATGCGCAGCAAGGGCCTCCGGCTGTTTTCCGCCATAGACCCAGTCGAGGAGTTCGGCGGTATGAAGGATCGGGATCTCCGTCCCCAGGCCGATCTGCGTCATGCAGCCGATGTTTCCCGTCGCGATGACATCCGGTGCCGTTTTCTCGATATTCGCGACTTTCCGGTCGCGGAGCTTGCGCGCGATTTCGGGCTGCATGATGTTGTAGGTCCCCGCCGACCCGCAGCACAGGTGGCCTTCCGGGACGTCTTTCACCTCGAACCCGGCGGCTTTCAGAAGGTCTTTCGGCTGCCGCGTGATCTTCTGTCCATGCTGCATGGAACAGGCCGAGTGATACGCCACCGTCAAACCGGGCCGAAGCGCAGGCGTGCCAAGATCGATGTCCGTCAGAAATTCCGTGATGTCCTTGGCGAGCGCAGACACCCGGGCCGCCTTCTCGGCATAGGCGGGATCTTCGCGCAGCATGAAGCCGTAGTCCTTGATGGTCGTGCCGCAGCCGGAGGCCGTGATCAGCACCGCATCGAGGCCCGCACCGTCTGCCTCATCGATCCAGACATCGACATTCCGCCTGGCGTTTTCCAGCGCGCTGTCTTCCTTGCCCATGTGGTGAACGAGCGCCCCGCAGCACACTTCTCCCCTGGGCAGGACGATTTCATAGCCAGCCCGCCGCAGCAGCCGGATGGTTGCGTCGTTGATGGCCGGATTGAGCACCGGCTGGGCGCAGCCGCTCAAAAGGGCAACGCGGCCCTTTTTGGATGATGTCTCAGCTTCGAATACGCCAGGCCCCTCGAGCTCGCCGCGTATGGGCGCCGCGGCCGGCGCTAGTTCCAGCATGGCCCCCATTCTGGCAAGCGTTCCGCCCATTGACTTCAGAACCCCGGCAAACGGCCGGCCGAAGAATGCGCCGATCAGTGCAAACCTGAACCGCTTCGGATATGGCAGTACAAAGGAGAGGATGGCTCGCATCAGCCGGTCTGGCAGAGGCCTCTTGTAGGTCTTTTCAATATGCGCCCGCGCATGGTCGACCAGATGCATGTAGTGCACCCCGGAAGGACATGTCGTCATGCAGGCCAGGCAGGACAGGCACCGATCGATATGCTTGACGATCTTGTCGTCCGCAGGCCGGTCATTCTCAAGCATATCCTTGATGAGGTAGATCCGCCCGCGCGGGCTGTCGAGTTCGTCGCCCAGCAGCGTGAAGGTCGGGCAGGTGGCCGTGCAGAATCCGCAGTGAACGCATTTGCGCAGAATTTTCTCCGATTCCGCGACATGAGCGTCTTTCAATTGTTCAGCGGTAAAATTCGTCTGCATTGCGCGGCGCGCCCTCTCCCTTTCCACAGATTGCGCGATGGTAAGGGCTGGCCCGAGGGCGCACAAGGTACGTTTCCGGCATAAGGGTTTTGCCAAAAGGGACATTCTGTCCCATGGCATCGTGAACATGCCCCGCGCCTGTCCACGGGGCATGACATTGGATCGCGCGTCTGGGCCGCGCCGCCGCCGCTCAGAACATCCAGGTCTGCGGGTTCGGAACCGGCTCGCCGCGGCCTGCCAGCTGAAGGCCCTTGATGCAGCGGATGATCGCCCAGACCAGTGTCGCGATCAGGACAAAGACACCAATGAACACGAACATCAGCACAACACCGATTATGCTGAACAGGAACCCGATCCAGAATGTCCTGATCTGGTAGACGTAGTGGGTGTCGACCCACTCGGCCGCCTTGCCCTTGTTCAGATAGGCAAGGATCACTCCGACGATCGACGTGATACCGACGATGATACTGACGAGATAAAGGATGTAGATCAGCGTGGCGTTCTTGCCGCCCGGCTCCATGTAACCGGCGACATCGCTTTGGTCGTTCATAGCCCCCAACTCCGCTCAAAAAAATGTGTCAATTCAATCCGTAATCCTTCGCACCTGCCGTTGGGCAAGCAACGAAGATCTCACCCTATGCGAGGAACCTGGAATTGCAACTTTTTTGGCCAAAATCGCCTGCCCCCGAATGCATCGACCGCGAGCGAGCGTTCGGGACAGGACGACGGCGCTGTTACACGCCTGCCGCCATGCGCCCGGGGTTGAGGATGCCGCTGGGATCGAACTGCGCCTTCAATCGCGCCGACAGTGCAGCAAGCGGTCCCGGCTGCGGCTGAAAGACGTCCATGTTGGAGCGGACGGAGGGAACGGCGCGGACCAGCGTGGCATGGCCACCGCCGATTTCTAGCACTGCGCCGCGAATTTCGGCCTCGTGCACGAGACCGTCGGCGACCGCGATCCAGACGAGACCGCCGCTCCAATCGTAATAGGCCCGGATATCAAGCTTGCCGCGCAGCAGCGCCACCAGTTTCGGACCTTGCGTCGGCGCAACCGAAATACGCCAGACCGGCGCACTCGACCCGGCAAACGGCTCGACATCCCTGATCGTCCGCCAAAGCGACCGCGACTCTTCCTCGGCGAGACGTTCCGCCGTGCCGAACGGACGCAGCAGCTGTGCAAGCCCCTTGAACCGGTAGTCAACCGATGTCTCGAACCCTTCCAGCCGGAGGATCGTGCGGCTTTCGTCGCCGCCGACGCCGGCCGGAAGATGCGCTGCGCCGGAGACTTCCGCCGACGATCCCATCGCCTGGCACAGGGCCTGGATGGCATTTTCGTCTGCAAGGCCGGCCAGAACAAACGAGGCCGAGGTTTCCGGCTTCGGATTGACCTTGAGCGTCACCGTCGATGCAACCGCCAGCGTGCCGAAGGAACCGCACAGGGCGCGGGGCAAATCGTAACCGGTCACGTTCTTGACGACCTTGCCGCCCGAGTTGAAAATTTCGCCGCGCCCCGAAACGGCTTCCATGCCGAGAACATGGTCGCGCGCCGCGCCAGCCTTGATGCGCCGCGGTCCCGACAGGTTGGCAGCCAGCACGCCGCCGACCGTTCCCTTGCCGGGTTCGAGACCTTGCAACGGTCCGTAGTCCATGGGCTCGAAGGAGAGCTCCTGCGCGTTGTCATCGACAAGTTTCTCAACGTCCGAGATCGGCGTCCCGGCCTTGACGGTCAGGACCAGCTCCGCGGGTTCGTAACTCTCGATGCCCGCAACACCGGACAGGTCCAGGACATGCGCGGCCTGCACCGGCCGGCCCAGTCCGCGTTTTGACCCCTGCCCGGTGATCTCGAGCGGCTGCTCTTCGGCGGCCGCCCATTTGACCGCGTCCTCGATCTCTTGCGTTGTCCGCGGTTTCAATGTCGCATCCATTTGTCGTGATCCTCAGAACCGGGGGATGTCGGGGAAAGGCAATTGCCCCTTGTGGACATGCATCTTGCCCAGTTCCGCGCAGCGATGCAGGACGGGAAACACCTTGCCCGGATTGAGCAGGTGCTTTTCGTCGAATGCGCATTTGACACGTTGCTGCTGCTTCAGGTCCGCGTCGGTGAACATGTCGGTCATGAGATCGCGCTTTTCGATCCCGACGCCGTGTTCGCCGGTGAGAACACCACCTACCTCCACGCACAAGCGCAGGATATCTGCGCCGAATTCTTCTGCCGCATCCAGCTCACCTGGCTTGTTCGCATCATAGAGGATAAGCGGATGCAGATTGCCGTCGCCCGCATGGAAAACATTCGCCACACCGAGCCCGTGCTTTTCCGACAATTCGCGCATTCGCGCCAGAACCTTCGGAAGCTCGCGGCGGGGGATGGTGCCGTCCATGCACAGATAGTCCGGCGAGATCCGCCCAACGGCGGGAAAGGCGGCCTTGCGCCCGGCCCAGAACGTCATGCGTTCTTCTTCACTTTCCGAAATACGCACGTGGCTCGCCTGGTTGGACTTTGCGATTTCCTCAACGCGCCCGATCAGGAAATTGACTTCATCCTCCGGGCCGTCCAGTTCCACGATCAAGAGCGCTTCGACATCGCGGGGATAGCCGGCATTGACGAAGTCTTCCGCCGCATGGATTGCGGGCTTGTCCATCATCTCCATGCCGCCGGGGATGATCCCGGCGGCAATGATATCAGCCACGCAGCGCCCGCCGTCCTCGCTTGTCGGAAATCCGATCAGAAGTGCCCGGGCCGTTTCCGGTTTCTGAAGAATGCGCACTGTCACTTCCGTCACGACGCCCAGCAATCCCTCCGAGCCGGTCATCAGCGCCAGAAGATCGTAACCTTCGCTGTCGAGATGCTTGCCGCCGAGCCGAACCACTTCGCCGCTGATCAGCACCATTTCCAGCCCGAGGACGTTGTTTGTCGTCAGGCCGTATTTCAGGCAATGCACGCCGCCGGAGTTTTCCGCGATATTGCCGCCGATGGAGCAGGCGATCTGCGACGACGGATCGGGCGCATAATAAAAGCCCTCGTGTTCCACTGCCCGCGTGATGCCGAGATTCGTGACCCCCGGCTGCACGACCACCGCCCGATTGTCGAAATCGATATCCAGAACCCTGTTGAACTTCATCATGGAGAGCAGGACACCGTCGGCCAGCGGCAACGCTCCGCCGGACAGGGATGTTCCGGCGCCGCGCGGCACGACCTTAACGTCATTTTCGTGACAATACTTCAGGACCTTCGAAACCTGCTCGACCGTTTCCGGCAGCACGACGATCAACGGCAGCTGCCGGTACGCGGTCAGGGCGTCGGTTTCGTAGGCGCGCATTTCGCGTTCCTCGTGGATCACGCCTTCTCCGGGCACGATCGCCTGAAGCGCCTTCAGTATCTCCTGGCGGCGGGCAAGAACGTCATCGTCCGGTGCAGGCATCGCGATCGCGGTCACGGGTGTCTCCCTCCAGTTTTCATAAAATTGATCCACTTGGCTCGCGCTGTCGTAACACAAGCTGGTAGTTCAAAAGCCTTCCCTAAAATGTGGCAAGTCCTGCCACGTTGGGAAGTGTTCGCAGAACCATAATTGTCTTTCTGAGAGATTGAAAATGAGCAATCTTACGGACATGGAAATCTTTGCGCGTGTGGTCAGCTCGGGCAGCATGTCGGCGGCCGGACGCGAGATGAGCCTGTCGCCAGCGGTGGTTTCGAAGCGGATCCGCCGGCTTGAAGAAAAGCTCGGGACGCGCCTGCTGCAACGGACAACACGCCAGATTGCGATGACCGAAGCCGGTCAGGGCTTCTATGAACGGGTCGTTGCGATCCTCGCATCCGTGGAAGAGGCCGAATCCTTCGTCTCGCGCGGGTCGGCAAAAGCGCGCGGAAATCTGCGTGTTGCGGTCCCCACTTCGTTCGGGCGCCTTCACATTGCGCCGCATCTCGGCCGGTTCCTGTCCGAGAATACGGATCTTGCCGTTAACCTCGACCTGTCCGACGACTTCGTGGATATTGTCGGTGACGGCTACGATCTCGCGGTTCGCATCGCTGAACTGTCAGACTCCAGCCTGGTCGCCCGCCGCCTTGCGCCGGTTCATCGTATCCTGTGCGCCAGCCCGGAATATCTTGAAAAATACGGGGTGCCGCAGAGCATCGAGGACATGGCGAACAACCATGTGACGCTTGCGGCAACAAACCAGGACCCCTGGAGGCTGGCCGGCCCGCAGGGCATCGAGACCGTGCGGACGCAGGCACCGCTCAAGACCAACTCGAACGAGGTCGTCCGGGAGTGTCTGCTCGAAGGCGTCGGCATCGCCCTTCGTTCGACCTGGGATATCGGTCCGGAGCTGCGCGAGGGCAAACTCAAGATCCTGCTGCCGCAATACCGGGCGTCCAAGGATGTCGGTCTTTACGCCGTCTACCCGAGCCGCCAGTTCCTGCCGGCAAAGGTCAGGGTCTTCATCGACTTCCTGGCAAAACTCTACGGCTCGTCCCCTTATTGGGACGCGGGCCTTGATGACTGGCTCCGCCTGCCGAGCAATGCCAAGGCGAGTTGATCACTCGCTTTTGAGACCCGTGCAATCGGGACGCACATTAGTATCTCTCCTGGTGCGACTGTGCGTCACTTGCACTTTCGGGATGCATCCTGTTGTGTGAGCGGGTGCTCATGCACGCAAATTGAGGGAGAGATGAATGCATCGTCTGCTGATGATCGCCGGATCTGCGATTCTGGCACTGACCGCTCACGCTAGTGCCGAGGGCGACCCGGTAAAAGGGGAAAAAGTCTTCAAGAAATGTGGCGCCTGCCATGCGGTTGGCGAGAACGCCAAGAACAAGGTCGGGCCGCAACTGAACGGCGTGGTTGGAAGCCCGTGGGGCCGCATTGACGGCTACAAGTATTCCAAGGCGCTGATCGAACTCGGTGACGGCAAGGTGTGGGACGAGGAAACCCTCTCCGTATACCTGACCAAACCGAGAGACCTTATTCCAAAGGGCAAGATGGCCTTTGCCGGCCTTCGCAAGGAAGAAGATCGTGCCAACGTGATTGCTTATCTTGCGCAATACAAGGAAGACGGCACGACCGAATAGAGGCCGCGACGCCGTACCGGATCAAGTTGAAGGCTGGGATTTCCCAGCCTTTCATTTTTGCGGGCCGATGATTCAGTGCTCGCCGTGATGTTTGCGGATCCGCCTGACGAGCCACCAGATCAGCAAGACGACCAGGGGAACCGCCAAACCCGTCGTAATGTTTGCGTTCGGGACCGGAAACCCTGCTTCCTTGGCCGCTTTTGCGAGATAAGCGATCAGGCCGACGACATAGTAGCTGACCGCCGCCACCGAGAGCCCCTCGACGGTCTGCTGCAGCCGCAACTGCAGCCGCGCCCGGCGGTTCATCGACTGCAGCAGGCTTCGGTTCTGGCGCTCAAGTTCCACATCGACCCTGGTCCGCAGCAGCGTGGTTGCGCGGGCCAGTTTTCTGGACAGCATAGCCTGCCTGTCCTCGATCGCCTGACAGGTGCGCATTGCGGGCGCAAGACGCCTTGAGAGGAACGAGGCCATGGAAAGCTCACCGGGTGCGGCGGCTTCCCGCAATGTTGCGAAACGGGCCTTGACGATCTGGTCATAGGCGCGGCTCGCACCGAAACGAAACGTGCTTGCGGTCGCACCTGCTTCCAGTCCGGCCGCCAGGGCAGTGAGCTTGTCCAGCAGTTCCTGGTTGGCACCAAGCGCCGAGGCGTCCTTCATCTGCCCCGTCAGGGCTGCGAGTTCGATTTCCGCATGCCGGATTTCCGGCTGCAGGCCACCTGCTTCAAACAGGCCGAGCATTGCCAGCGTCCGGTAGGTTTCGATCTCCAGAAGCCGTTGGACGACGGCTCCGGCCTGCACGCCGCTCAGCGACCGGTTGAACACCAATATGCGGGTCAGCCCGTCGCCGTCCTGCCGGAAATCCGTCGCCGCCAGGGCCGCATCGTCTTCCAGCGTCGACACCGTCAGACTGCTCTCGTCAAAATGACCCCGCCAGTCGGTTTCCTCGGCAGGTTCGCGCAGTTCCAGCCGAACAGCGACCAGAAGGTCACCCGGTGCACGGAACGCGGCGCCAAAGGGATGGGCCGCCGGCAAGTCTCCGAAAATGCGGTCTGCCCGTGCAGCCCCGTCCCAGGTATAGGTGATGAATTCGGCATGCTGCTCCCAGCTCAAGGTGCCGCCGCCGAAGGCAAGTGTGTGATGCCGGGTTCCCGGGGCCGGACCCGGTGCGCCCCTTGAAACACAAAATTCCGACAGCCACGCCTGGTCCGCAGCTGCTTCCTCCGCATTGGCAAGAAACGCGTAATGCAGGATCGTTCGAGGACCGAAAAGCGGACGGAAAGGGCGCGCATGAACTTCACCCAGCACCCGCTCACGCATCGGCGATGTGCGAAAGGCCGGCAGTGACGACCCGTTTTCTGACCCTTGTCCCAATATTCCCGCCCCTGCCCCGATGAAGAACGCCCCTACTTTGCTCACACCGGATGCCTTATACCAAGGTCTAATATTGTCACAGGTGAGGGTGGTTGCGTCACTTGGCGCCGAGTTTTGATCCAATTGGATAAAAAAATTGACCAATTGTGAATCCATCCCTATGGTGCGCAGAAATTCGGGGACTTGAGAACATGTTTCAGCCTGTCGATCATCAGAAGACGGCGGACGCCGCAGTTGAACAGATTGAAAACCTGATCCTGAAGGGTGTGCTGCGTTCGGGCGACCGGCTGCCATCGGAACGGGACCTTGCCGAACAGATGAAAGTGTCCCGGCCCGTGTTGCGGGACGCGCTCAAGCTTCTTGAAAACCGCAGGCTGGTCGAAGCGCGCCGCGGCGGCGGGACATTTGTCTGCGATCTCATCGGTCAGATATTCTCCGAGCCCGTCATTGAGCTGATCGCGCGCCACCCGTCCGCGATCAATGATTATTTCGAGTTTCGCAGAGGTATCGAGGGGCAGGCTGCAGCCCAGGCGGCGATGCGCGCCGCGCCGTCCGACATCGAGCGTCTTGAAGACATCGTGCGGCAGATGCATCGCGCGCACGAGGCGGAAGACGTCACCGAAGAAGCGCTGCTCGATGTCGATCTGCACCACGCGGTCGGTGAAGCCGCCCACAACGTCGTCATGCTGCACACGCTGCGCTCGTGTTACCGGCTGCTTGAAAACGGCGTCTTCTATAATCGCGGGCGGCTGTATCACCATCCCACGGCACGCAGTGAACTGCTGCAGCAGCACAGCGCGATCGCCAGTGCCATCTGCGACGCGGACCCGGCCGGCGCGCGGCGCGCGTCGGAAGAACATATCGACTATGTGCGCGGAATGCTGAGCGAAGCCGAGCAACTCCACCAGCGCGAACGGCTGGCTGAACTACGGCGTATCAAACCCTTCAAGAAATCTGCAAGATCCTGAAAACCGGGAGGATAAACCATGACAATCGTTACCGACGTCGCCGACATGCAGGCCCTGGCCAAGCGCCGCGTCCCGAAGATGTTCTACGACTACGCTGACACCGGTTCCTGGACACAGAGCACCTACCAAGCAAACGAGGCTGCGCTGCAACGCCAGAAACTGCGTCAGCGGGTTGCGCGCAA
>JBCBUA010000197.1:0-11335 GCA_039818365.1 Pseudomonadota bacterium | reverse complement strand
GATAGCGGTCGCTGAGTTCCTGGCTGATCTCCCCGTTTGCAAGAGAGTGTCCTTTCAGGGAAAGGCCGGCAGTGTTCAGGTTTTCCGGAACGTCGACACCAACCCCGAGCAGCACGAAGTCACCACCTAGTCTTTGCAGGAGCCAGTCGTCGCCCAGGGGGGCGTCAACAGCCGGACTGCCCGGACGCGTCCGTTTGGGCAGCGTCGCCACATCGGGGCCGTTCAGAGGCGATCCGTCATAGATGCAAGGAACCGACAGCCGTCCGGAATTGACCAGCGGACGGGCAAATTCATAGTGCTCGGAGAGATCCAGAACGGCGTCCCGGAAAATCCGGCTCATTTCGGATTTCGGCGTGATGAAATCCGTCGAGCGGGAGCTTTGCAGGATGTTCTCGTCAGCGCCGTGCTCGCGTTCAAACGTATAGCTGTCGAGCAGGGCTTCCGGTGCCTTGCCATCCAGCACCAGCTTCAGCTTCCATCCAAGATTGTCGGCGTCCTGAAAGCCTGAATTGGCACCGCGCGCGCCAAAGGGCGATACCTGATGTGCACTATCGCCGGCAAAGATGACCCGGCCATGCCGGAACTGCTCCATGCGGCGGCACTGGAAGGTATAGATCGACACCCACTCCAGGTCGAATTCGACATCGTCGCCGAGCATCTGCTTCAAGCGCGGAATAACGTTTTCGGGCTTCTTTTCGTTTTCCTTGTCGATATCCCAGCCGAGCTGGAGATCGATGCGCCAGACACCGTCGGGCTGCTTGTGCAGCAGCGCGGACTGGTCCTTGTTGAACGGCGGATCGAACCAGAACCAGCGCTCGGTCGGGAAATCCGCCTTCATGACGACGTCGGCAATCAGGAAATTGTCCTCGAACACGCGGCCGACGAAATCGAGATCAAGCATCCGGCGTGCCGGGGAATTTGCACCGTCGCAGGCAATCAGCCAGTCGGCTTCCAGGTTGTAGGCGCCCTCCGCCGTTTCGATGGTGACAAGCGTGTGGTCGTCATATTCGTGCAGGTTTTCGACACGGTTGCCGCCGCGGATCTCCACCGGCTTTCCTTCGGCCTGCAGCGCCCTGATGCGCTCGACGAGATAAAGCTCGCAATAATACTGCTGGAGATTGATGAAGGCCGGGCGCCTGTGGCCGGCTTCCGGGAGCAGGTCGAAATTGTAGACCTGCCGGTCTCCGAAATAGACCTTGCCGAGGTTCCAGACCACACCCTTTTCAACCATTTCGTCGCCACAGCCGAGCCGGTCGAAAATTTCCAGTGACCGTTTGGCGAAACAGATCGCGCGTGAGCCCACGCTCACCTTGTCATTGTCATCGAGGACAAGAACCGGAACGTCAGCCTGTGCCAGATCGATTGCCATGGCCAGCCCGACAGGCCCGGCGCCGATGATGACGACGGGATGGCGAACGGGCGCGGGTGCATCCTGATCCGGGCTGTGCCTATAGGGATAAAGCGGCACTTCGAAAAGTTTCGTCACAGATGAACCTCCCAGCTCGCGCGTCACATATGTTTTTCCGCCACCGGATGGCGGCCAAATTCGAGAAAGAAGTCGTCCAGCTGCGGCGGTTTCACGCTGGTCCCGGCCAGCATGGCATGCACCTGACCGCGATGATGGACCTGATGCTGAAAGAGGTGCAAAAGCGTCGCGCCGATCGTTTCCTGGTGTGCACCATTCGCGCCTCTTTCATGCAGAACCGTTCTGTCCAGGTCCGCTTCCGATAAACCGTCGCAGAACCCGACAAGCTTTTGGTCTTGCGTCGCCTGCGCTGACTTGAGCTCGTCCGCCGTTGCCAGATGAGGTGTCTCGTAGACGGTCAGTCCCCGGCCTTCCTCGCAAAGCGCGTCGAGATAGTAACGATCGACCTCCCAGATGTGGTTGAGCGTCTCGCGAATGGACGGAAAGAAATTCGTCCGCTCCGCCTCGAAGTCTTCTTGAGACAGGCTGCAACAGGCGTCATAAAGCCGTTCGTTGGCATAGGCGTTGTTGCGGGCCATCAGCCTCATGTGTTCAAGGAATGCGCTCACGGGTCAGCCCTGCAGATCCGCCCACATTTTCGCGTCCCGCTCCGCCGTCCAGATGCGCGGCGTGTCGATGTCCTGCGCTTCGTCATAGGCGCGGGCAACATTAAACGGCAGGCAATGCTCGTAAATCGCATAATCCTTGAACTTCGCATCGCAGGCGGCCCGGCAGGCGTCCCAGGCTTCCTTCAGCGATCCGCCCCGCTTGGCGACCTTCGCCACCGGCTCATAGGTTGAGCGAACGAAATCCGCCGTGGAATCAAGGGCTGCGTTGACCATGTCGGAACCGACGAGCGCATCGCCCCGGCCGGGCGCAATGGCATCGAGGTCGAATTTCCGGATCTGTTCCAGCGTGCCGGGCCAGTCGCCAAAATGGCCGTCGCCGCAATAGCAGGCCGAGTGGTATTCGACGATGTCGCCGGTGAACATGACATTGGCGTCGGGCACATAGGCGACGATGTCGCCGGCCGTGTGCGCACGGCCCAGGAACATCAGGTCAACCCGGCGCTTGCCGAGATAGACCGTCATGCGGTCGTTGAAGGTCGTAGTCGGCCAGGTGAGACCCGGAATGCTCTCGTGGCCCTGGAAGAGACGCGGAAAGCGCTCGAATTCGCTCGCCCAGTCTTCCTTGCCCCGCTCGGCAACCATGGAGCGGGCCTTTTCGCTCATGATGATATTCTGAGCGCCATAGGCAGACGCGCCAAGAACACGCACGGCGTGATAATGCGTCAGCACAAGATGCGTGATCGGCTTGTCGGTGACGGAGCGCACTTTCTCGATCACCTTCTCTGCCAGACGCGGTGTCGCCTGCGCCTCGATGATCATGACGCTGTCATCGCCAATGATGACACCGGAATTCGGGTCGCCCTCGGCGGTGAAGGCCCAGAGGTCCCGTCCGATTTCGGTAAAGGAGATTTGCTTTTCCGCCATGTCCCCGGCGGATGCGAATTGCTTGCTCATGTGACCTCCCGAGGGCCAATTTCCGTTTGTGTTCAAAAGCCGCGTTCGGCCGGTGCTTAAATTCAGGTTCAGAAGCGGGTTTCCCTGCCTCAGACTTTTTCGACCGTCTGCTCGATCGCGCCGAAGATCGAATGTCCTTCCCCGTCCAGCATCTCGATGCGGACCGTGTCGCCAAACTTCATGAAGGGCGTCTTCGCCTGGCCGTCGTTGATGGTCTCGATCATGCGGATCTCGGCAATGCAGGAATAGCCGACACCGCCGTCGGCAACCGGTTTGCCGGGGCCACCGTCAAGCTTGTTGGAAACGGTCCCGGATCCGATGATCGTGCCGGCACCAAGGTTACGTGATTTCGCGGCATGCGCGATCAACTGGCCGAAATCGAAGGTCATGTCGACACCGGCCTGAGCCCGGCCGAAAGCTGCGCCGTTCAGATCGACGCTGAGCGGCAGATGCAGCTTGCCGTCCCGCCAGGCATCGCCAAGTTCGTCGGGTGTGACGGCGACGGGCGAAAACGCGGAAGACGGCTTCGACTGGAAGAAGCCGAACCCCTTGCCGAGTTCAGCCGGGATCAGCCCGCGCAGCGAGACATCATTGACGATCATCACCAGCTGAATGGACTTCAACGCTTCCTCGGGACTGACGCCCATCGGCACATCGCCCGTTATGACGGCAATCTCGCCCTCCATGTCGATGCCCCAGGCCTCGTCGCGCATCCTGATCGGATCGCGCGGTGCCAGAAACGTGTCGGACCCGCCCTGGTACATAAGGGGATCGGTCCAGAAACTGTCCGGCATCTGCGCGCCCCTGGCCTTGCGCACCAGTTCGACGTGATTGACATAGGCGGAGCCGTCCGCCCACTGGTAGGCGCGCGGCAGCGGCGACAGGGCATCATGCTCGTGAAACCGGAGGGTTGGCACGGCCTCGTGCGACAGGCTCTCGGCCAGCAGCGCCAGCTTGGGCGCTACGGCATCCCAGTCATCGAGTGCGGCCTGCAGTGTCGGTGCAATATGGCTTGCGTCGGTGCAATAGGTCAGCCTCTCGTTGACCACCACCAGCTTGCCGTCCCGGCTGCCGTCCTTGAGCGTCGCCAGTTTCATGAAATTCTGCTCCTTGTGCGTCTTGGCCCCGTCCGGCCAACTGTCATTTTGCCTCGAAAGGCCTCGGCGGCTGCGCGCCGCTTCTGTGCTCTAAAGTCGCTCTCACCGGCCAAGGGCCGGAACCTGCTCTCAGCCCTTGTTCCAGGTTCCTTCCGGTGTCCCGTCGAATTTTTTCTCCAGGCTGTTCCAGCAGTCAATGTAGTCGTCCTGCAGCGGCGCTTCGCTTGCGGCGAATTCCGTGAGGTGTTGCGGGAACCGTGTTTCGAACATGAAAGACATGGTGTTGTCGAGCTTTTCGGCCTTGAGATCGGCATTGGACGCGCCTTCAAAGGCATTCTTGTCCGGCCCGTGCGGCAGCATCATGTTGTGCAGGCTCATGCCGCCCGGAACAAAGCCTTGGGGCTTGGCATCGTATTGCCCGTAGATGTTGCCCATCAGCTCGGACATGATGTTCTTGTGGTACCAGGGCGGGCGGAAGGTATCTTCCATCACCATCCAGCGCTCACGGAACAGGACGAAATCGATATTGGCCGTGCCGGGAACACCTGACGGAGCGGTCAGAACGGTGAAGATCGACGGGTCCGGGTGATCGAACAGGATCGCGCCGATCGGGCAGTAGTTCCTGAGATCGTATTTGCAGGGCGCATAGTTCCCGTGCCAGGCGACGACGTCGAGCGGCGAATGCCCGATCTGCGTCCGGTGAAACTGGCCGCACCACTTCACGGTCAGAGCCGACGGGACTTCGCGGTCCTCGAAACAGGCAACCGGCGTCTTGAAATCGCGGCGGTTCGCCATACAGTTGGCCCCGATTGGGCCCCTGCCCGGCAGCTCGAATTTCTGGCCGTAGTTCTCGCACACGAAACCGCGTGCCGGCCCCTTCACGACCTCGACCCTGTAGACCAGGCCGCGCGGAATGATGGCGATTTCCTTCGGCTCCAGCTCGATCACGCCAAGTTCCGTGCAAAAGCGGAGAACACCTTCCTGCGGCACGACCAGAAGTTCGCTGTCGGCGGAGAAGAAATACTCGTCTTCCATCGACTTGGTGACGAGATAGATGTGGCTTGCCATGCCGACCTGCGTGTTCACATCGCCCGCCGTGGTCATGGTGCGCATGCCGGTCAGCCAGGACAGCTCTTCCTCGGCATGGGGAACGGGATCCCAGCGGTACTGGCCGAGCGAAATGACATCCTCGTTGATGTTCGGTGCGCTCTTCCAATAGGGCAGATCGATCTTCTCGAAACGGCTGGTGTGCTTCACCGACGGGCGGATGCGATAGCACCAGGTTCTTTCGTTCTGGTGGCTCGGGGCAGTGAAGGCGGTGCCTGAAAGCTGCTCGCCATAGAGGCCGTAAGCGCATTTCTGCGGGCTGTTCATGCCCTGCGGCAGGGAACCCGGCAGCGCTTCGGTTTCAAAGTCGTTGCCAAAGCCCGGCATGTAGTCGAAGGCCCCGGAATTGTGCCCGTTTCCGGTCAAATCCTGAGTGCTGTCCGTTCTCTGATCCATGATGTCCTCCCGGTCCGGGGCTAAATTAGTTACATATGTAACCAATTTGATTTGCAAGTTCAAGAACCTTCAGACATGATTTTTCAGAGTACTGATTTTGCTGACATTTCCTGGCTGTCAGTCCATTTAGCGACCCGGGGCATGACGGAATCTCGAACAGACCGTCTTGATCAAAATTCGCATTTGAGTTAAATAGAACAAATCAGGAACATTTGAGGTCAGCGATGCAGTTTGTCAGCCCCTTGCAAGGTCAGTATTCCGCTATCCTGCGATCGGAGGCAGCCAGCCGCGAGTTGCCACCGACAACCGATGTCACCCGGCCGGAGGTCGCGCAGATGATCGCCTATCTGCGCAAGGCGAAGGACCGGGCGCTGGAAATCCGCGATCGCGCGCCGGCGGGCAGCTACATGGAAAACGTTCTGACCCGGACGATTGACGGCATCACGCTGGAGCTTTCGCAACTGGAGTATCTGCTGGCGCTGAAACCGGTCGACGTGGACCAACCCGCCAATGGCGCGCGCCGCATGAGACCGGCCATCTGAGCCGTTTCTTTTTCAGCTGGAAACGCGTCAGCGATATTTTGCGGCGGTGATGAACTCGCCGAATGCCTCGCACCAGACCAGCACGGTCGTATAGTCGTCGATGTTCACATCCGCCGGCACGTCGACGATGAACCCGTCGAAAGTCTTGACATCGCCAAGCTGCACAGCCGTGTCCTTCACGGCCAGAAACCCGGCCTCGTCCTCGACGAATTCCGTGACGAGATAGAGCTTGTAATCGGGACCGGGAGACAGTTCCCCCTTATGAACGATCCGCCGGGGAGAAAGGCTGACCGTGCCCTCACCCCAGTGCAGGAAATCGCTGCCCGCAAGGTCCCGTGTCAGGCTGACCTGATACTGTGCACCCGCGGCCGCCTCGGTCAGAACGGCTTCGTCCGGACCCTGCGGCTCCGTCAGGATCGGCAGGAAATAAACGCCGAGGGCGAACCCGACGGCCAGAACGGCGCCATGGGAGCACAAAAGCAATATCAGCCGGATCATCTTGGGTCCTCTTGATCAAATGCACACTTATCACCCGATGCTCTAGCTGGGAAACAAGCCCGCACGTTCAACACAATGTGGCATGACATTTTCGTGGCTGCGAGTTTATCGCCGGCCGACCGCACACAAGGTCAGTCTAAGCCGCCGCCTCGTCGCCGGGTGCCGTCTGCCAACCGAGATCGGTCAGCGTCACGATCCGGTTTCCGCGCAGATCGGTCGCGCAGACCAGAAAGCCCCGTTCTTCCATGTGGCTCAGAAGCCAACGGGCTCTGCCGGGCGACCGCGTGCCATAGGCGGTCGCAATTTCGATGTTGCCCGGGCATGGTGATTTTGCCAGGGCCGCCTTGGCAAGAAGCAGGTAGACGCCGCGCATGTCATCGGGCAGTTCGGAGGCGATCAGTTCGGCCTGTGACCACGCACCATCGTCCATTTCACCCTTTTCGATGCCGGCGCGGGCGACAGAGAGCTTTTCCCGGAACGACTGCAGATCGGGCGGCCCGCCCGCAAGCTTGGCAATCCGGCAACGGACCTGGAAGTCCTGGTAGAGCGTCGCGATCGGCTGGAAAGCCGCGTCCTCGTCTTCCAGGATACCGGCGATGATCTCGGCGATCTTTTCTTCCCGCTCGCCGAAGTCCAGCAGGCTGTCCGCCTGGGGCACGTCTTCCTCGTTTGCCTGTTCCGCGTTCGAAAGCCGGTCCAGCACCTCGCCCGTGGAGCTGACGGTTTCCTGAAAGCGCGGCCGCACGGGTGGTGTCTCGCCCGCCGCCGGGGTGAAGATCAGATCCTTGGCCTCTTCCTTCGGCTGCTCCGGCAACGGCATCAGCTTCGGGCTGCCACCGCGGCCCATGGTCTCGACCGGACCGATCTTGATCGGAACGGGCCGCCGCGACAGGGCCGGGCCGAGCGCGATGAAATTGCCCCGGTCGAGATTGCGGAAGCTCTCCGCCTGCCGCCGCTCCATGCCCAGCAGATCGGCGGCGCGCGCCATGTCGATGTCGAGGAAGGTTCTGCCCATCAGGAAGTTGGACGCTTCGGCGGCAACGTTCTTGGCAAGCTTGGCCAGCCGCTGCGTGGCGATGATGCCGGCCAGGCCGCGCTTGCGGCCTCGGCACATGAGGTTCGTCATGGCGCCCAGCGACCGCCGGCGCGCTTCTTCCGTCACTTCTCCGGCGGCTGCCGGGGCGAACAGCTGCGCCTCATCGACGACGACCACCATCGGGTACCACAGGTCCCGCTCGGCATCGAACAATCCGTCCAGAAAGGTCGCGGCCGCCTTCATCTGGCGGTCCGCATCGAGGCCCTCCAGGTTGAGAACGACCGAGACCCGGTGCTGGCGCACCCTGCCGGCGATCATCTGGAGATCCTTTTCGGTGCCGACCGCATCGACGACGACGTGGCCGAACTTCTCGGCCAGGGACACGAAATCGCCTTCCGGATCGATGATGGCCTGCTGGACCCAGCTCGCCGACTGTTCCAGAAGGCGGCGGAGAAGATGCGATTTTCCGGAACCGGAATTGCCCTGCACGAGCAGGCGCGTTGCGAGCAACTCTTCCAGATCGAGCCCGGCGCGCGCGCCGCTCGTCATTTCCCCGATATCGATCTCGACCGTCATACACTCATGATCAGCGCACTGGTGCGCCGCGATCACTCCGCTCCTGCTCAGTTACCGACCGCGAGTCAGCACGATTCCGAAATCAATGCAAAGTCCGCAGGGGCGAAAACCGGCGTTTTCCCAGACTTCCTCGGTGCGGCGTTCAAAGACGCCCAAAGCTGGATGGCCTCAGGTGATCAGGCGGCTTGCGACAATTCCTGGCGAACCGCGTGGTCCAGCACCGAGGAGGCGATTTTCTTGTGAAACGGCAGGATCAGGGCGAGATAGGCGTGACCGAAGAGGTTGTGCCGCTTGCAGCAGGTCGAGGCATATACGCGCGGCTTGGGCCACTCGCTGCGGAAGATCGACAGGCGGAAGTCCTGGTGCCAGTCATCTTCACCGAGAATGATTTCATTGTCGCTCACCTGGTAGATCCTGAAAAATCCGATCCGGTCGCCCGGCTCGCGCTCCGCCAGAGGCTTTCCGGACTGCTCACGTGCGAGGGTCGTCGTCGTTTTCAGGCCAAGTGGCTTAACGAGGGTATCGCGGACCGAAAGCAATGCGTTCATCCAACCGATATCGGCCATCAGCATGTGATCGGCCAGAACGCGCATGTCGGCCTCCATCAGGTCCGGACGTCCCGTAAGAGACACAGAAAAGACGTCCATGAAATCTCGCGATGAATAATAGGTGTTCAGGCTGCTTTCCGCCGGCAGCTTGTCGGTCATGCTCATGACGAATACCCCACTTTTGTCACTGCCGCCTGTCTACCAGATCCGGCGCCGCAATGCGCCGCGCCGATTGACACACCCGGCGCAGCTGCGCAAAAGGCAGCGATTACGAAATACGTAACTTCAACCCGGTACAGCTGCAAATTGTGGATCAAGCCGGTGGCGGTTGCGGAATTGACGGAATTTCAATCGCCTCACCGCGCTTTCCGGTTATGATGCCGTCAGATAACAGAAAACAGGACTTCGGCAGGAGGCGTCATGAAAGCTGCGAAGGTGATTTTGGGTCTGGCAGTCGGCCTTGCGAGCGGACTTCCTGCCGCAGCGCAGGACAGCGGCAGCACGGCGCAGAAGGTCACGGTGGCTCAGGTTCAGATGATCACGCCGAACAACAGGTCGCGCTATGTCGGGCGGGTCGAGGCGACCAAGACGGTCGACATCGTGGCGCGCGTGGAAGGCTACCTGACGGAGCGCAAGTTCACCGAAGGCGGTTTTGTCAAACAGGGCGATTTGCTCTACGTCATCGAGAAAGACCTCTACCAGGCAAGCGTCGACCAGTCCAAGGCAACGCTCCAGGGTGCGCAGGCGACGCTGAAGAATTCCCAGATCGAGCTGGAACGGCAGCGACAGCTGCTTGCCAAGGGCGACGTCTCCCAGGCCACCTATGACAGCGCCAAGGCGACCATGGATGTCGATCAGGCCAATGTCGGCGAAGCGCAGGCAAATCTTGAAACGGCCGATATCAATCTGAGCTACACGGACATCAACAGCCCGATTGACGGCCGCATCAGCAAGACCAACGTGAATGTCGGCAATCTGGTGGATTCCAGCACCGGCACGCTGGCGACCGTGACCAGCGTCGATCCGATCTATGTCAGCTTCTACATGGGTGAAAAGGACCTGATCAAGGACCGCGAGGCCGGCCTCATCGGCAACGATTCCTCGACCCTGCAGGTCAGCCTGACCCTGACGGACGGCACCAAGTATCCTTCCGAGGGCAAGATAAGCTACGTGGGGACCTCCGTTGAAGAAGGGAGCGATTCCATCGAATTGCGCGCCACGTTCGACAACCCGAAGAACATCCTGATCCCCGGTCAGTTCGTGAATGTCTCGGTCATGAACGAAAACCAGCCGGCCGTGGCGGCGATCCCGCAGGCCGCGATCCAGCTCGATTCGAAAGGCCACTATGTCTATGTCGTCGGCTCGGACAACAAGGTGGAACGGCGGGACGTGGTTCTGGGCCGCCAGTCCGGCACGCTCTGGGAGGTCACGTCCGGTCTCAAGGACGGCGAACAGGTTGTCGTCCAGGGGCTGCAGCGGATCGGCCCGGACATGACCGTCGATCCCGTCGAAGCCAAAAGCTAAAAGAGACGATCGATCATGCTGTCCAGATTCTTTATCGACCGTCCGAATTTCGCGCTGGTTCTGTCCCTGATCGCCTCGCTGATCGGGGTGATTGCGATCATCCTCATTCCGATTGCGGAATATCCGGACGTCACGCCGCCCCAGGTCGTGGTGAATGCGCAGTTTCCCGGTGCCGATTCCGAACTGATCGAAAAATCGGTGGCGATCCCAATCGAGGAACAGGTCAACGGCGTCGACAACATGATCTACATGTCATCGACAAGCTCCAACGCGGGCACCTACCAGCTGACCATAACCTTCGAGGTCGGCACGGATCCGGACATTGCCGCCGTGAATGTCCAGAACCGGGTCGCCCTGGCCGAACCGACACTGCCCCAGGCGGTCAAGACCCTCGGGGTCGCCACGCAGAAGCAGTCCGCCAACATGCTTCAGGTGGTCAACCTCGTCTCGCCGGACGAAAGCCGCGATGCCATCTTCCTGAGCAACTACGCGACGATCAACATGCAGGACCGCCTGTCGCGCCTGCCGGGCGTCGGCAGTGTCTCCCAGTTCGGCCCGCTGGATTACAGCATGCGGGTGTGGATGAACCCGGACCAGATGTCGGCGCTCAGTCTGACGGCTTCCGACCTGTCAAACGCGATCCAGGCCCAGAACACGGAGGCGACGGCCGGACAGATCGGCGGAGCGCCCTTCGCCGGCCCGACCGAGCTGCAGTTGACGCTGAAATCCCAGGGGCTGCTTGAGACGACCGAGCAGTTCGGCGATATCGTCGTTTCCGGCGATGCGTCCGGGCAGCTGGTGCGGCTCCGCGACGTGGCGCGCGTGGAACTCGGGTCCAGCTCCTACTCGGCCTACTCGGCGCTCAACAACAAACCGGCGACGTCCATCGCGATCTACCAGAGCCCGGGCGCGAACGCGCTCGACGTGGCCAATGCCGTTGCCGCCGAACTGGAGAAGATGAAGGCGGACTTCCCGGATGGTGTCGACTACGAGCTCCTTTATGACATCACAAAGGCGGTGAAG
>JBCBUA010000196.1:5781-11396 GCA_039818365.1 Pseudomonadota bacterium | reverse complement strand
CGCCGAAGAGCGCGGCAGCGAAACCGGCCGCAGCCAAGGCAGCGCCGAAGAGCGCGGCGGCGAAACCGGCCGCAACCAAAGGTGCAGCCAAGAAGCCGGTACCAAAGACTGCAGCTTCAAAGCCCGCAGCGGTTCGCAAGGAACCTGCACGGAAAGCAGCACCAAAAACGTCAGCAGGTTCAGGTGCGTACCCGGTTCACGGCACGATCACCGGCCCGCTCGTGATGATCGGTCTCGGATCGATCGGCAAGGGAACGCTGCCGCTTATCGAGCGCCATTTCAAATTCGACAAGTCCCGCTTTACGGTGATCGACCCGGTCGACACTGACGCCAAGCTCGTGACCGGCAAGGGCTACAAGTTCCAGAAAGTTGCGCTTACGCCGGACAATTACAAGGACATCCTGACACCGCTTCTGACAGAGGGCGAGGGGCAGGGCTTTGTCGTCAATCTCTCGGTCGACACCTCCTCGCTCGATCTGATGAAACTCTGCCGGAAACTCGGCGTGCTTTACATCGATACCGTCGTTGAACCCTGGCTCGGGTTCTACTTCGATGAAAACGCACCGGCTGCCGATCGCACGAACTACGCGCTGCGCGAAACCGTGCGCAAGGAAAAGAAGAAGCGGCCCGGGGGCACGACAGCGGTTTCCTGCTGCGGAGCCAATCCTGGCATGGTGTCCTGGTTCGTGAAAAAGGCACTCGTCGATGTCGCGACCGAGACCGGCGTGAAATTCAAGGAGCCCGAGGACCGCAAGGGCTGGGCGAAACTGATGAAAAAGACGGGCGTCAAGGGCATTCATATTGCCGAGCGGGACACCCAGCGCGCCAAAGAGCCAAAGCCGCCGAACACGTTCTGGAACACGTGGTCCGTCGAAGGGTTCCTGTCCGAGGGCTTCCAGCCTTCAGAACTTGGCTGGGGGACACATGAGAAGTGGAAACCCGCCAACGCCAAGAGCCACAAAAAAGGCTGCAACGCGGCGATCTATCTGGAACAGCCGGGCGCGAACACGCGGGTTCGGACCTGGTGCCCGACGCCCGGTGCGCAGTTCGGTTTTCTGGTGACCCACAACGAATCCATCTCCATCGCCGACTATTTCACGCTGGAAGACGGCAAGAAGGTCAACTACAGGCCAACCTGTCACTATGCCTATCATCCGGCAAACGATGCGGTCCTGTCCCTTCACGAACTGTTCGGTGCAGCGGGAAAAGTGCAGGACAAGTTGCATGTTCTGGAAGAAAACGAAATCCGCGACGGGATCGACGAACTCGGCGTGCTTCTCTACGGCCACAAGAAAAATGCCTACTGGTACGGGTCGCAGCTGTCAGTCGAGGAAACGCGCAAGCTGGCACCCTATCAGAATGCCACCGGGTTGCAGGTGACGTCTGCAGTCATCGCCGGAATGGTCTGGGCGCTTGAAAATCCGGAAGCGGGTATCGTGGAAACCGACGAGATGGACTACAAGCGCTGTCTTGAAATCCAGATGCCGTATCTCGGACCGGTCAAGGGGTACTACACCGACTGGACACCGCTTGACGGGCGTCCGGGATTTTTCCCGGAGGACATCGACAAGAAGGACCCCTGGCAGTTCAAGAACATACTGGTTCGGTGAGAAACAACAGAAAGGGTGCCGTCCCGGACCTGATCCGGAACCTTTTCCGACAATTGGCCCCGGCTCAAGGCCGGGGCGGCTGAGTTTAGTTGCAGTAACCTTGGGGCCTTTTTTGAATAAGGTTTTGGCTTGGATAGCTTCGTCGACAGCATCGGTCTGAACAAACTGCTGCTCGCAGTTCATGTCGCCGCACTATTGTTTGCCATGTTTACCTGGTCCCTTTTCCCACCGAAGCGCAAGCGTTGGCCGAATTCGCCTATCACGGGCGCCATATCCATTCTTGTGTCCGTATTCTTTGCCTTTCGAATGCTGGCTGTCCCGCAAGGACCATCAGCGAATGGTTCTTTTGCGGATTGGTACCTGGTTTTTAGTGTTGTTTCAGTTGGCCTGTTGCCTGCGGCCACCCTGTTTTGCTTCTTTGTCACTGGCTTCGTCATCGGAAGCCTGATTGACAGTCAATTTGTCAAACGTTGATGCGGGCGTTGATGCAGGCACCGTGCGGGGCCATCCGTGGTCCAAGCTGGTTCGCTGGCGGGCTGCCTTTCAGTCATTGGCCCCGGCTCAAGGCCGGGGCTGATCAATGTGCTGGCGGCATCAGTTGCCGAGCTTGGCGACGCCGAGCGGAACATTGAACTTGCGGCACCAGATGTAGACCTCGTTGTAATCGGAGGCCTTGATCCCGTTTCCGATCCGGTAGCTCTGCTTGCCGGTTAGTTTTTTCAGGGCGCCAAGATCCGCCTTTGGGTCGTATTTGCCGTTCTTGCCAAGGCCGACACGCGGGTCAGGTGCGCCGTCGAGGCTGAAGTTGCTCTGCAGAACGACGCTGTTGCTGCTGAGTTCGGTCTTTCCCGTCGTCACATGGTTGCTTCGGCCGGAGAAACTGCCGCTGCGCTTGGAGCTGCCTGCGAAGGCGGGCAGCGATGCCGACGCCAGTGTGGTGGTGGCCAGGCCTGCGGTGAGGGCGAGGAATTGTCTGCGGTTCTTCATCATCTGTGTCCTGGTGTGCCGGATAGATCCGAGCGTCTCGTTGTTACAAGGGTCCAAACTCGGGGCCATGTGCCCGCAAACCTAAGATCGGGCCGCGTCCACTGCTTTGAAACGCACTTTCCCCTCCAGAAATCTCACAAGACGGGGAGGAACGAGTTACCGGCAAAAGGGTGCGGCGGGTCCTTGCGCATCTCGAGGATGGCGGCGGTTGTTTTCCGGTGAAGATTAAATCTCTTTCATGCTGCTGGTTTGGCCTGTCATGCGTTCCTACCTAAGCGCGTGCGGCACTGGCAGCTTCCGCTCGACAGGCATCAGTCTCCTCCCCGGGGCGGCCTGTTGCAGCGGGATGCCGCGAACACACACTCTTCTTGAAACCAGGCGGGTTTGTCCTCATGACCTTCTATCTTGATCTCGGCTCGCTCCTCGCAGCCCTGACCGCGTTCTTCTTCAGCGTACTGGGCTATTTCCTCATATCCCGGTTGTTCCAGTCCAAGCGGCGCCGGGGCATTCTGGCGACGGATGGAGCGGCCTTCCTTGCGGCAGGCGGTCTGTTCGTTGCGTTTACGGCAAGTTTCATCGAGATCTTCGAATTCGCATTCCGGCTTCCCTATCCGGCGATGATCGATCTCGGGATCGGATTGTCGGCTGTCTTCCTCGCGTCGGCCACCGCGCATCTGCTGGCAACAAGGTTGTCGAAAGCGCAGACTGCAAAAGGCCTGAGGCCTCCGCAATAACTTCAATCGCCGAGAATTTACCGATCCGGCGATTGCCTCACTACAACCTCAATGCTATTTTTGCGTGTCTTTTTCAATGTACGCACAAAAATATTCATTAGGGTTTAAATGTCTGAAATTTCTGAGAAAGTTAAGGCGGTGATCGCAAGAGATCTCAAGCTCGCCGATTGGGTCATTACGTCCGACATAACGTTGAGCAAACTTGGTGCAGACAGTTTTGATGCCATCGGGCTGATCATGTCGATCGAGCGCGAACTCGGCTGCTGCCTTCCGCAGGACGCTTTTTCCGGAATTGAGAACAAGGACGGCGAGTGGACGTTCGGTGCATTTGCGGGCGCGATTGAAAAGTCGGTTGGGTTTGTGCGGACCTGACCGGCTGCCGGTCAGCTGTGAGACCTGCCGGTCAGGGCACGCAGTTCAATCCGGCAGCAGCCGCACGACGTCGATCGGTTCGCTCTTGCCCTTCACCATTTGCGGTCCGATGGGCTGTTGACGGATTTCGGAGCTCAGATTGCGTGCGATTTCGCCTGAGGCAAGAATGACGACGTCTGCCTCCGCATCGATTTCCTTGCCCAGGCTTTCCAGGCGCGCGGCCGCATTCACGGTGTCGCCGATGACGGTGTAGTTCACCCGTCCGGGCGCACCGATATCGCCGACGATGAGGGGGCCCATGTGAAGTCCGATCCGAATGCGAACCGGGGGTTCGTTTCGCTTCGCCCGTTCCAGATTGTCTGCGCGGATTGCACCCGCCATGGCCAGGGCGGCGCGTGCGGCCGGATCTGCCGGATTGTCCAGTTGATCAGGCGCGCCCCAAAACGCCATGACGCTGTCGCCGACATACTTGTCGATGGTCCCGTCCAGCCTGGTGATTTCCGCCCCGAGCAATGACAGGTGATGGTTGACGAAGGCGGCGGTTTCGCTCGCAGACATTCCTTCGGAGACCGAGGTAAACCCGGCGATGTCGGTGAAGAGAACGGCAACTTCGCGTTCCTCGGGCGATACGTCCGCGCGGCCTTCGCTCAGGAGTTTCTGCACGAGCGTACGCGGTACGTAGCGATTGAACGCCTTCAGTCCGCCGACCATGGAGTTGAAGCCATTGGACAGGTCGTCAAGCTCCCTGATGATCGAGGACGGCAGCGGCTCGACATTGTCGAGGTTCAAATCGGCAACGTCTGTCGCGGCGCTGGCGGCCCGGCGAATGGGCTTTGCGATCCGCCGGGCGAGCACGATTGCGCCAAGCAGCGAGATCAAGAGAAGCACGAGCCCGACGACAATGGCGACGAGAAGCTGCTGAAGAGGCTGGTCGAGAAACTCCGCAGGAAAATGTATGCCGATGCGTGCCGGCAATCCCTTCAGGTTTTCGTTCTCGTGCTCGATGATGATGAAGCGCTTGTTGCCGTCATTATCCAGGCCCGCACGCAGTTCCATGCCGTCCGGGATGTTGTAATCCTTGTTCTCCACGATCTGCAGGGTGGAGAAGTCCGACAGGAAGAAGTCGGAGATCTGGCTGACATGCAGGAGGGGTGCGTCCGCACTCAACTCCTCGAAATGGTCCTCGAGCATGGGATGCGCGACGACCTCTTCCGACTTTTCTTTCATCAGGAACACGGTGATGTCGTCGGTCGATATGGACCAGGTGATGTCCGAGATCCGTTCCAGCGACATTCCGATGAGGAAACTGCCGCGATAACTGCCGCCGGAATGGAACGGGTGTGTGTAGATGAAATAGGTGTGTTTCCGGGTCGGCATGTAGAGCGGCTCGCTCCAGAAGGGATCTTTCCTGTTCGCGGCTTCCTCCAGGATCGGAGTGAGGCTGGGGATGTCGGCTGCCAAGTCCACGTCTCCCCCCAATATGTCGCCGTCGGCGTCTCCGCGATCCACGTCGACACCCTTGCCGGTATCGTCGACCATAATCATGAAAGACACCCGGTCCTGCGGGGCGAGCGCACCGTAGATGTAGCCCACCAGATGCTCGGGATCGTCAAATGACAGCTCGCCGCTTTCCCAGCTGGCGCGGGTATAGTTCGCCGTTTCGGTCACGGCATGCAGTTGCTCGATGAACGCGGCTTCGGACGTGTCCATTCCCAGATCCACGAGGCTGCCGCCGAGCTGCCGGATGACACGCTCCGACGTCAGCGCCTGAATGATCAGGATCGCGGCAGCCGTGATGACCACGAATGTCCCGATAACGGTTGCCAGGGTCGGCGTGATGAAAAGCTTGTTGCGCAACAGCACTGTGATTTCCCGCTACACACTCAAGTGTTTTGCAGAATTAATAGCGCAA
>JBCBUA010000196.1:0-5681 GCA_039818365.1 Pseudomonadota bacterium | reverse complement strand
CCGGAAGACTTCCGTCAGGCGGACTTCGCCGGTTCCTCGAATTTCTGACCGTAATCGACCGCGATCTCGTAGTCCGGATCTTCAAGAACCGACACTTCGACCAGATTGCCGGCCTTGGCGAGCAGTTTCTGGCAGTCGGGAGACAGGTGCCGCAGGTGCAGGCGCTTGCCGGCCGCTTCGTATTTCGATGCCAGCGCATCGATCGCTTCGAGCCCGGAATGGTCGACCACACGACTGTCCATGAAGTCGACGACGACATCGTCGGGATCGTTCTGCGGGTTGAAAAGGTCGACGAAGCCGGTGGTCGATCCGAAGAAGAGGGGCCCGGACAGACGATAGACCTTCCAGCCTTCCTTGCTTGTGCCGATGCGTGCGCTGATGCGGCTGGCCGCGTTCCAGGCATAGGCCAGGGCAGAAATGATCACGCCGACGACCACCGCGACCGCGAGGTCGGCATAGACGGTGACCGCCGTGACGATGACCATCACCAGGGCGTCGGTCAGCGGGATCTTGTGAACGATCTTCAGGCTGGCCCAGGCGAAGGTGCCGATAACCACCATGAACATCACCCCGACCAGGGCCGCGACCGGGATCTGCTCGATCAGCGGAGAGGCGATGACGATGAAGGACAACAGGAACAGGGCCGCGGCGATGCCGGAAATGCGGGTTCGTGCGCCGGATTTCACGTTGATCATCGATTGACCGATCATCGCGCAGCCGCCCATGCCGCCGAAGAAACCGGTGACAATATTGGCCGAACCCTGGGCAAGGCATTCCTTGGATGCGCCGCCCTTTGTGTTGGTGAGATCGGCAACGAGGTTGAGCGTCAGCAGCGACTCGATCAAACCGATGGCGGCCAGGATCACTGCGTAGGGGAGGATGATCTGCAGCGTTTCCAGCGTCAGCGGGACCATCGGAATATGGAACTCCGGCAATCCGCCGGCAATCGAGGCAAGATCGCCAACCGAGCGCGTGTCGAGGTTGAAGCCAAGCACGAGCCCCGAGACAACCAGGATGCCGGCAAGCGGTGCCGGGAACGCCGTCGTGATTTTGGGCAGCAGCCAGATCACCGCCATGGTCAGTGCCACGAGGCCAAGCATCAGAACGAGCTGGGAGCCTCCCATCCATGTCAGTCCTCCGGCACCGTCGGGAACCTTGAACTGACCGAGCTGGGCAAGGAAGATCACGATCGCGAGGCCGTTGACGAAGCCGAGCATGACCGGATGCGGAACCATGCGGATGAACTTGCCCCATCTGAGAACGCCGACGCCGATCTGCAGGATACCCATCAGAACAACGGTCGCGAACAGATACTCGACGCCGTGCTGGGCGACGAGCGACACCATGACAACGGCAAGTGCGCCGGTCGCGCCCGAGATCATGCCCGGACGCCCGCCGATGCAAGCGGTGATCAGACCGACGAAGAACGCCGCATAAAGGCCGACGAGCGGATTGACGCCCGCCACGAAAGCGAAGGCAACCGCTTCCGGAACCAATGCCAGCGCAACCGTCAAACCGGCGAGCAATTCGGTCTTGATGCGGGAGGCATCCAGTTTGGTCGATTGTACAGGCGCAACGGCCCCGGCACGTGCTGTCAAGACGGGCTCCAGTCTGTTTTGTTCGGTGAGACGGTCGCCCAGCCGGACTGGGACACAATTACTGACCTAAATCAATTTAGAGCCCTTCTAATCGATTTGTTGCAATGCAGCAAGAGCGGCGATGAATGGCAGCCATGCAGGAAACGGCAGCGGCGGCACATTTCTGCGGGAAAGTCAGGCATATGACATGAAGCCCGATGCGGAACAAAATTGCTCGACTGTCGTCGAATGGACGACTAGAACCGACCGAAACAAGGTCTGGAGACGTCATGAAATCGACCAATCCGGTTTTCACCGGGATCGAAACAACCATTTTCGAAACCATGTCCCGGCTCGCGATGGCGCATAATGCCGTCAATCTGGGGCAGGGGTTTCCGGATGTCGACGGACCTCAGGACATCCGCGAAGAGGCTGCCAGGTCACTGATCGAAGGGCCGAACCAGTACCCGCCGATGCTGGGCCTGCCGGAATTGCGGGAAGCGGTTGCCGAAGCCAACAGGCGTTTTTACGGACTGGACATCGATCCAAAGAGCGAGGTGATCGTGACGTCGGGTGCGACGGAAGCGCTCGCCGATTGCATCATGGCGCTGGTGTCTCCGGGCGATGAGGTGGTGCTGATCGAGCCGCTCTATGACTGTTACCTGCCGATGGTCCGGCGCGCCGGTGGAATCCCCGTGCGGGTTCGGGTCAGCCCGCCGTCGTGGACGCTGGACGAACAGGCGCTGCGCTCCGCGTTTTCGGACAAGACCAAGGCGATCCTCATCAACAATCCGATGAACCCGACCGCCAAGGTGTTCTCGGAGGCGGAACTGCAGCTCATCTGCGATCTGTGCCAGGCACATGATGCCTTTGCGATTTGCGACGAGGTCTATGAGCATCTCGTCTTTGACGGTGCTGTGCATCGGCCCCTGATGAGTTTCGAGGGAATGCGGGAGCGAACGGTCCGGATCGGATCGGCGGGCAAGACCTTTTCCCTGACCGGCTGGAAGGTCGGGTACATCACCGGCCCTGCTGAACTGCTCGATCCGATCGGCAAGGCGCATCAATGGGTGACCTTTACGACACCCCCAAACCTGCAACGCGCCGTCGCCTACGGTTTGCGCAAGGATGACAGCTACTATCACGATCTGGCGCTGGACCTGGCGCAGAAACGGGACCGAATGGCCAAGGGCCTCGAAGCGATCGGCTTTACGGTTCTGCCCTGCGATGCCACCTATTTCCTGACATGCGGCTTCGAGAAGCTCGGGCTTGGCTCCGAAGATGTCGCGGTTTGCCAGCGGCTTGTGACGGAGGCGGGCGTCGCCGCTGTCCCCGTGTCGGCGTTTTACGGAGGCAATGCGCCGACGGGGTTCGTCCGGTTCTGCTTCTGCAAGCAGGATTGGGTCATTGATGAAGCCCTGGCCCGGCTGTCGGCGTTTTTGACTGCGGCCCACAGCGAATCCGCCTAGGGTCAGAACTTTAAGTAGATCAGTATGAGAAACTCCATGGAAAATCCGGCCCTTGTGGATGTCACACGCGGCAGCCTCACCGAGAGCATTCATCGCGGCACCGTCGCGATTGCCGATGCGCACGGGAAACTCGTCTTCGGGATCGGCGATGTCGATGCCCGGGTCTATCCGCGATCGGCGATCAAGGCGCTTCAGGCGTTGCCGCTCGTTGAATCCGGGGCTGCAGAGGCGCTCGACCTCACTGACGCCGAGCTGTCATTGGCCTGCGCATCCCACAACGGCGAAGAGGTCCATGCCAATGCGGCCCGCGTCATGCTTTTGAAGGCAGGATTGACCGAAGACGACCTGGAATGCGGACCGCAATGGCCGCAGCGCACGGAAGATGCGGCAAAGCTTATCCTGGCGGACGAAGTCCCGTGCGGTCTTCACAACAATTGCTCTGGAAAGCACGCCGGTTTTCTCGGCCTCGCCAGGATCATGGGCGTCGAGACGCAGGGCTACATCAACCCGTCCCATCCGGTGCAGCGCGAAGTCAAGCTCGCCATGGAGCAGATGACTGGTGAAACGCTCACGGAAGATGTGTGCGGCGTGGATGGCTGTTCCATACCCACCTATGCTTCGCCCCTGAAAAGCTTTGCAAGGGCCTTTGCCGCATTTGGAACCGGTGAGGGCCTGGAACCCTTGCGCGCGGATGCGGCACGGCAGATTTACGATGCCTGCATCAACGAGCCCTACATGGTGGCCGGGGAGGGACGCTTTTGCACGAAGGTCATGGAAGGCTTCAGGGGCAGGGTCTTCGTCAAGACAGGAGCCGAGGGCGTTTTTTGTGGGGCCATCCCGGAACTTGGCTTCGGCGTTGCGCTCAAATGCGACGATGGCGCGACCCGCGCCGCAGAGGTCATGATGGCGACGGTCCTGGAAGCGTTGCTGGACCTGAATGAGGATGAATCCGTGCTGCTGGATGGTCTTGTCAATCCGCCTGTTCTGACACGGCGCGGAGCCCAGGCGGGGCATATCAGACCCAGAACAGAATTCCTGGATGATCTGAAAGCGGCTTTGCCCTGAGATGCTTGGGCTCAAAGACCTAAAGTTCTTTTTTCATAAGAACCTTGTTTCCGTTTCTTGAAGTTTCACTCCAGCCAAGGTGCCGGTAAAGCGCGACGTTTTCAGGGATATCTGTGTGGGTTGCCAGGGCGATGTGCGCGGCCCCGTCAAGGCGGGCGCGATCTTCAGCCGCTTCCATCAGGATCTTGCCGATGCCACGGCCTTTGAAGCCGGGCTCGACGGCGATGTTGACCAGATGCGCAACCGATCCGGTTGTGTCCAGAATAGCGCAGCCGGCAACCCCGCCATCGATCTCGGCAACAAGAACGATCCGTTTCCGGATCTCCTCGCACAGGCCGCCAGAAACATCGGGCAGATCAGGCAAGCGCGCTCTTAAAGGTGCATAGGCGCGATCTATGCACTGTTTAAGCTGCGGGACGTCGGCTAAGTTCGCCTTTCTGATGACTGTTTCAGGTCTACTCATTTATCACCGGAGCAAATTTCATGGCTCATCGGCCGGGTCTGTCCTACCGCTTCACGCATGCAATCACGCGCACGCCCTCCAACAGTGTTTCAAACGGGATCCGGGCGGTCGACAGCGGCGATCCGGATGCCGGTAAATTCCGCTCGGAACATGGACTTTATGTCAAGGCGCTGCAAGAGGCCGGGCTGACCGTCGATGTGCTGCCCCCCCTGGAGGCGTTTCCGGACAGCTGTTTCGTGGAAGATCCTGCATTCTGTCTTCCGGACGGGGCGATCCGTTTGCGTCCGGGTACGGCAAGCCGCGAGGCGGAAGGCGCCGCCATCAGGCCGGCGCTCGAAAAGCGGTGCGGCAAGGTGATCGACTTGCCTGGCAGCGGCTGCGTGGATGGCGGCGACGTCCTGATGCTGGACGAGATCATCCTGATCGGCCTTTCGGCTCGCACCGACCGGAACGGGGCCGATGCCTTTGCGCGTGTCCTTGCGGACTGGGGATACAAGGCGAAGGTCTGTGAGACGCCGGAGGGCGTGCTGCATTTCAAGACCGCCTGTTCGACGCTGGGCGACGATGTCATCCTGGCGACAAGGGTCATGGCGGAAAGCGGCTTCTTCGGCGACCGGAAGACGGTGGTGGTGGCAGAGGGGGAGGACTATGCCGCCAACGTGATCCGCGTGAACGATGTCGTTCTTGTGCCGGACGGGTATCCGAAGACGCTTGCAGAGATTGAGGCCGCCGGTTTCAAAACCGTTCTGCTGCCAACCCACGAAGCGCGCAAGATCGATGGCGGACTGTCCTGTCTGTCGCTGCGTTTTGCCTTGCCGGGAGGCTGAACGTCAGGCGCTGACCTGGTTGCCCGTCACCGTGAGATTGGCATAGCGGGAGGCGTTGTTGAGTTCACCTGTCGCAGGCTCCAGCCAGCGGTACCCCTTGATCGCGCCGAGTTTCGAGCCCTGCACGATGTTGTTGGTGATGGCGGCGGGACCGGCACCGTCGACCACCGTGACGGCAATTCCGGTGCCGCAATCGCGCAGGATGTTCTGGGAGGCCGCGATGTTGCGCATGTAAGGTCCCCAGCCGAGCAGCATGCCGAAGCGGGGCGCGCCTTCGATG
>JBCBUA010000195.1:0-11397 GCA_039818365.1 Pseudomonadota bacterium | reverse complement strand
CATGTCGTCGGCGAACATGCGCCAGACGGCCAGTCCGCCGGCGAAGAAGGCGAGGCCGACGCCCAAAAACCGCGTGACGTCATCGCTCGCGACCAGGAAAAGGGCAGCTGCCAAGCCCAGGACAAGACCGGCGACCGCCAGGTGCTATAGCGCCTTGCGGGGCGGCGAAACGGGTTGGTCGGTTGCACGGCGGCCTGGTCCGACATCGGGCCCGGAGACCTCTGCAGACGGTCCGGCGTCGCTCAGGTCCGGCGTGACCCCGTCTGCGGGCGCGCGGGAAATGCCGGACATGTGCAGGTCTGCCCCGGTCTCCGGGGTGTCTGTTTCAGCGCTCTTGGTCGGGTTGCCGTTCTGACGTGCCAAGGGGAAGTCTCTCTTAAGGGATCAATGCCCGAGAGAGTGCCGCTTAATCTTTTAGAAACCGTTTCACTGACTGCGTGCGGTCCAGAATTTCGGATTGCTGAGGAAGCGCGTCAGGGCCGCTCGCAAATTCAAGCCGTCTGGACGGCTCTGCCCGGACGGGAGAATGCGCCTTGCCCTGCCGGTTCATGCGGGGCAAGGCAGTGTTTTATCTGACGTCCAGAAATCCGATGATCTTGCGAACGTCTTTCAGGACCGGCTCGGCGATGGCGGAGGCCTTTTCCGCGCCGGTTTTCAAAACCGAGTCGATCTGGGTCTTGTCATCCATCAGCCGCCGCATTTCGTCCGTCATCGGCGACAGCTTTCCAACGGCAAGGTCCGACAGGGCCGGCTTGAAGGTCGAGAATTGCTGTCCGCCGAAATCCTTGAGGACATCTTCCTTGGAACTGCCGTTGAGCGCCGCGAAGATGCCGACCAGGTTGTCGGCTTCCGGGCGGTTCTCAAGACCGTCGACCTCGCTCGGCAGTGCATCCGGATCGGTCTTGGCTTTCCGGACCTTCCTGGCAATCGTGTCGGCATCGTCGGTCAGGTTGATGCGCGACAGATCAGAGGGATCCGACTTGGACATTTTCTTGGTGCCGTCACGCAAAGACATGATCCGCGTTGCCGGGCCGGCGATCATCGGTTCGGTCAGGGGAAAGTACAGCTGCTCGGGCAGTTCGGGCGATGGCGTCGGATTGGGGACGCCAATGCCGAGGTCCTTGATCCGGTCACCGAAGTCGTTGTTGAACTTCGCGGCAATGTCCCGTGTCAGTTCAAGATGCTGCTTCTGATCGTCGCCCACCGGGACATGCGTTGCACGGTAGGCAAGGATATCGGCCGCCATCAGGTTCGGGTAGGCGAACAGTCCGACGGAGGCGTTTTCCTTGTTCTTTCCGGCCTTTTCCTTGAACTGCGTCATCCGGTTGAGCCAGCCGATCCGCGCGACACAATTAAAGATCCACGCAAGTTCGGCGTGTTCGCGCACCTGCGACTGGTTGAAGATGATCGACTTGTCCGGATCGATGCCTGCAGCCATGTAGGCGGCGGTCACTTCGCGCGTTGCATTGCTCAGTTCTTCCGGATCAGGAAATCCGGCCGTGATGGCGTGGGAGTCGACCACGCAGAAAATCGTCGGCATCTGGTCCTGCAGGGGAACCCAGCGGGACACGGCTCCAAGATAATTGCCAAGATGGAGGTTGCCGGTTGGCTGAACGCCTGAAAAGACACGGGGCTGGAACGCCGTCATTTTAAATCCCTTTATTGGTGCGGCCGGTTGGAAGGGCGCTGTGAAACTTTGGGCGCGCCGGGTGTAAGCCCGCAAAGCCCGGGATGCAAGCGGTATTGCGCTAAAAACGCCGTTTGTTTGTCAGGTGTTGCGCCGTGTCAACGTCCGGAACATGCCGATGAGATCCGCGCCGCCACTCATTTGCGCGAACACCGCGAAGGTCACGACACCGGTCAACACCAGGAGGCCAAGGCTGGCCGCGCGGACAATCAGCCAGGACCCGGAGAGGGAAGGCGCCAGCACAATGGCAGCGAAGTGAATCGCCACACCCATCAGCAGGCTTGCCAGCAGCACAAGGACCAGCCGCCGCAAAAGCGGGAAATCGGGCACGAAATGACCGCGCCTGTAAAGCACGACGATCAACAGTCCGGTGTTGACCCAGCCCGCGATCGTGGTGGCAAGAGCGATGCCGACATGCTTGAAGACCGGAAACAGGGCAAGGGACAGGCAGACATTCACCACCATGCCGACGGCGGCGAATTTCATGGGGGTCTTGGTGTCCTCGCGCGCGAAATAGCCGGGCGAGAAAACCTTGTTGAGCACGAAGGCAGGCAAGCCGAGGGAAAACGCCATGAGCGCTGCAGCGGTTCCATCAACGGCGGCAGCGTCAAAACGGACGCGCTGGAACAGCACGGACACGATCTCGTGGGGGACGACGGCCAGCGCGACAGCAGCTGGCAGCGTCAGCACCAGGGAGATTTCCAGGGCGCGGTTGAGGCTCACCTGGTAGGCGCTGACTTCTCCTGCCCGCAACTGGCGGGTCAGGCTGGGCAAAAGAACAACACCAATGCCGATGCCGATCACACCAAGAGGCAACTGGTAGAGACGGTCGGCGAAATAGAGCATTGCGTTCGCACCGTCCTGCAGCGAAGCGATGATTGTCCCGACCGCGATATTCAGCTGGGTGACCCCGCCTGCAATAATCCCCGGGATCCCGAGAACGAGAAGACGCTTCGCAGATTTCGTATAGCGGGGCCGGAAGACCGGGATCCTGAAGCCGAGCCGTTTCAGGTCAGCGATGACGACCAGCAACTGAACGATCCCGCCGAAGGTGACGCCTGCACTCAGGATAATGCCGAGTTCCGTGTTGTCGTCGACACCGGTGACCAGAACGCTGCCAAGAACGATACTCATGACCACGTTCAGCATGACGGGCGCAAAGGCGGCCGCCGCAAAGCGCTGATAGGTGTTCAGGATCCCGGCAAGGAACGCCAGAAGCGACATGAAGATCAGATAGGGAAAGGCGATCCGTGCCATCAGGACGGTCAGATCGAACTTGGCACCGTCGGTGCTGAAACCCGGCGCCAGCCCCCAGACGACGAAGGGCATGAAAATCTGCGCGAGAGCCGTGAGGACAAGCAGGCAGAACAACAGCGCCGCGCCGATTTCGCCTGCAAAGCGCCGTGCGCCTTCGTCACCCTCTTCCTCGACAGCGCGGCCGAACAGCGGAATGAAGGCAGAGTTGAACGCGCCTTCGGCAAACAGCCTGCGAAACAGGTTCGGCAGGCGGAAGGCCACGGCAAAGGCGTCCGCGACAGGGCCCGTGCCCACTGCCGCCGCCAGGAGGACATCCCGCACGAAGCCGAGCACCCGGCTCAACATGGTCGCACCACCGACCGTCGTGAAATTGCGGACAAGGCTCATTCAGGCGGCGCTCCCGGAGACTCTTGAGACATTCACGAAGCCTGTCGCTGGACTTTTCTGGAGACGGGTGCGGCCGGATCCAGCTCCAAATGGCCCTTGACGGCATCGGTGAGGCGCTCACGGATAATCTCCTGCCGCCCGATATTGGAGATCTTCTGGCCCGTCAGGTCGGTCACATAAAAAACATCGACAGCCTTTTCGCCGAATGTCGAGATATGGGCCGAGCCGATATTGAGATTGAGCGTCGCGATGGAGCGGGTCAGGTCGTAGAGCAATCCGGGCCTGTCGAGGCCGGAAATCTCCAGAACCGTGTAATCATCAGAAAGCGCGTTGTTGACCAGGATCTCGGTGGCGACCTTGAAGGCCTTCACACGGCTTTTCATCGTGTTTTTCCTGGTCACCGGCTCCGGAAGGCGCTCGTCGCCCCGGAGTGTCGTCCGGATCAGCCGGGTGATCCGCTCCCCCCGGCGGCGTTCATCATCATCGTCCGGGAGTTCTCGCCCGATAAAGATCGTATCGAGCGCGAACCCGTCCGTGGTCGTGTCGATCTGAGCGTCGACGATATTGGCACCGGTGGAGAAGCACGCGCCCGCGATAATGGAAAGAAGGCGCGGGTGGTCGGGCGCCATGATATTGAGCTCGGTCACGCCCTCAAAGGCACGAGGGATGACATCGAAGGCCAGCCGTTTGCCGTCCTTGTCCGCCTGGCGCAGCAGTTCGGCATGCGTCAGCAGCCGCTCGGGTTCGGTGCGCAGCCAATAGGCCGGGTAATGCCGCTTGAGATAGGCAGTCTTGTCCTTCTTGCTCCAGTGATCCAGCTTGGCCACAAGATCGTTCTTGGCCGACTCGACGGCTTCCTTGTGGGACATCTTCGAGTGACCGCCTGACAGGTGCGGCTCCGTCGCATAGAAAAGCGTTCTGAGCAGCTGACCTTTCCAGCCGTTGAAAACACCGGGTCCGACCGCGCGGATGTCGGCGACGGTCAGGATCAGCAGCATCTTCAGACGTTCGAGCGATTGAACGGTCTGGGCGAAATCCGTGATGGTCTTTCGGTCGTTCAAGTCGCGCGACTGCGCGATGGTGCTCATGTCGAGGTGATGTTCGATCAGCCACGCGACCGTTTCGGTCTCGGCCTCGTTCAATCCGAAGCGCGGGCAGATCTTGCGTGCAACGCGTGCGCCTGCGACGGAGTGATCCTCCGGACGGCCTTTCGCGATGTCGTGCAGGAACATTGCAACATAGAGCACCTTGCGGTTCTGCAGGGTCAGGATCAGGTCCGTCGACAACGGGTGATCTTCACCGGAGTTCCCGCGCTCGATTTCCGCCAGGACGCCGATAGATCGGATCAGGTGCTCGTCGACGGTATAGTGGTGATACATGTTGAACTGCATCATGGCGACGACCTTGCCGAAGTCGGGCACGAACCGGCCAAGGACCCCTGTCTCGTTCATCTTGCGCAGAACCGTCTCCGGTTTGTTGCGCGATGTTAGGATCGACAGGAAAAGCCGGTTTGCTTCCGGATCGTTCCTGAGACTGCTGTCGACCAGCTTCAGGGAATGCCGGATCAGCCGGGTGAGCTTGGGGTGCAGGTTGTAATCGTGCTTCTCCGCGAGCTGGAAAACCCTGAGGAGATTGGCGGGAGCGGTTTCGAAGATCTTGTCGTTGGTGACGTTCAGCCGGTTGTTTTCGACGATAAAGCCGGGTGCGCCTTTCACCGGCTTGACGGAATCGGTAACGCGCCCGCTGCGCAGGCGGCGCATCATGCCGGAAAATCCCTTCCCGCGCGGCTCCTTGACGTGTTCCTCCTCCAGCGCCGCGCAGATGATGCGGGTCAGGTCGCCGACATCCTTGGCGACAAGGAAATAGTGCTTCATGAAGCGTTCCACGTCACGCATGCCGGGGTGCTGGGTATAGCCGAGCCGGATCGCGATCTCGCGCTGAAACTCGAATGCGAGTCTTTCCTCGGGCCGCCCGGTCAGGAAGTGAAGATGGCAGCGCACCGCCCAGAGAAAATCCTCCGACTTTGCAAACCGGGTGTATTCGGACCGTGTCAGGACGCCTTTCTTGACCAGGTCAGACTGTTTGTCGACGCGGTAATGATACTTCGCGATCCAGAAAAGGGTGTTGAGGTCGCGAAGTCCTCCCTTTCCTTCCTTGATGTTCGGTTCCACCAGATAGCGCGACGTGCCCTGGCGCCGGTGCCTTTCATCGCGCTCCAAAAGCTTCGCCGCGATGAATTCGGAACTGGTTCCGTTGACGACATCGGTGCCGAAGCGCTTGACCAGATCCTCGAACAGGGGCGCGTCGCCCCAGATATGCCGGGCTTCCAGAACCGCGGTGCGGATCGTCATGTCAGATCGGCTGAGCCGGATGCATTCGTCGATATTCCGGGTTGCATGTCCGACCTTGAACCCGAGATCCCAGAGCATGTAGAGGATGTATTCAACAACCTGCTCCCCCCACGGTGTCTGCTTGTAGGGCAGGATGAACAGCAGATCGATATCCGACCCCGGAGCGAGCGTTCCGCGCCCGTAGCCGCCCACCGCCGCGACCGACATGCGCTCGGCCGCCGAGGGATTCGTGACCCGGTAGACATGTGTGACGGCGAAATCGTAGATCACGCGGATGAGTTGGTCCTGAACATGGGAAAGGCGTGCCGCGCAGAGCAGTCCGCCGCCGTCCTCGTTCAGCTTTTCCTGCACGCGGTCGCGCGCCGCCTTCACCTCCGTTTTCAAGAGGCTCAAGACCTCCGACCTGACTTTGCTGTCCGATCCGTCGCCGTCGTTGTCGCCCGTGAGCGCCGTCAGGCGGGATCGAAGGTCGTCCGCATCGATCAGTCCGGCGAGTTCTTCCTGGCTGGGGTGCATTGTTTTTTCAGCAATCCGTTCGGCAAATCAGTGGGTCAGGTTGGTTTACGAGTGCTGGTTATATAGGGATCGCATCCTAAGCACACATAAATCTGCAAACTCGGCTGCCGCGTGGGGAAACCTGGTCGTCCTGATGGACGTGATCTGCGTCCCGGGGCGATCCGCAGCCTGGCATTTCCGCGTGGAGGTGCCGCGATCCGGCTCACACGTCGTCTTTGGCCGCCGCCACGCGAAGCTGGTGCAGGAGGCCGGCGAGCGAGTCTTCCGACAGGACGTTGATTTTCAGGGCAAGCTGGTTGGCAAGTTCGGTGGCCTTGGGATGCATGCCGGCCGTGTCGATCGTGATCCTCGGATCCGACAATTCCGCCAGGCGCTGGATTTCTTCCGCTTCATCCCAGATGACATTGAAATACGTGATGATTCGCTGCACCAGAAACCAGGTCGGCTTGCCTCTCTTGCCGTGTTCAAGTGCTGAAAGATAAGCGCTGGAAACGGACAACGCAGTTGCCATTTCCTTCAGGGAAACGCCTCGCTTTGCCCTGAGTTCCCGAATTTTAGCCCCTAGCGGTGTCACGGTTCTACCTTCTCTTACGAATCCGCACGTAGAGCGCCCCCGCTCCACCGTGGCTCGCGTGGGCCTCCTCATAGCCCAGGACCACCGAACGCATATCCGGCATGGCAAGCCATTGAGGCACCATTCTGCGTAAAATCCCGCGTTCGTCCATATAGGCGTGTCCCGGCCCCCCGCCTTTGCCGGTGATAACCAACACAACTTTGTGACTGCGGGCCTGCGCCTCGTAAAGAAAACCGCGCAGACGATCATGCGCCTGGTATTGCGTCAGGCCGTGCAGGTCGACCCGCGCGTCGATGGCCCGCACACCCCTGACGATTTTTCTGCGATACCGGCTTTCCAGCTGATGAAGGGGCAGTAGGTCGGGCGCCTTCTTTTCAGGTGCGGGCGCCTTGATCGCGGTCGCCGTTTGGGGCGACTTCGCCGCTGCACGCGGCTTGTCTTTCCTGTTGCTCTCAAGTTCCGCCTCCAGGATCCTGACCCGGTCCGGGTCGAGCGGTGTGAGCGTTTTTGCGACCTTGCCCCAGAGCTCCCGGTCTTCAGGTGACAGGCTGCCCTTTTTCCCCCGCTTCGTCATCGCCTAGTCCGTCACCGTTTCTGCGCCGGAGCGGACCGGATCGGGAACCAGAACCGTGAATGTCGCCTTGTGCCGGATGTCGCCGGCAATCTCGCCGGCCCGGGGACCGGACCCCGTGAAGATGTCCCCGCGCGCGCGGCCTCTTATGGCGGATCCGGTATCGTCGGCAACCATCAGCCGCGCAAACGACCGGCCGCTCCCGTCCGGGTCCTCGAACGCGGCTTCAACGAAAACGAACGCACCATAGGGAAGGTGCGCCGGATCAATCGCCAGACTGCGGCCCGCAACCAGTGGCAGGCCCGCCGCGCCGACAGGGCCGTCTTCCAGTCCGGCCTCCAGAACCTCGCGAAAGAAGATATACGACCGGTTTTCGCTGAAGAGCGTATCGCGTTTTTCGGGATTCTCGGACAGCCAGGATCTGAGGCCTGTCATGGTGAAATCTTCCGGAGACCCTTCGCCGCGCTCGACCAGAAGCCTGCCGATGCCGGTATAGGGATGGCCTGTCTTGCCGGCGTATCCGACCCGCATCACGCTGCCGTCTGTCAGGCGCAGCCGCGCGGAGCCCTGAACATGGATGAAATAGGCGTCGACCGGATCGGCGAGCCAGACAAGTTCCAGATTCTCATCGTCAAGCGCACCGTCCATGATGGCGGCCCGGTCCGGCAATTCGGCAAACCCCCTCTGCGTCCGGCGCCCGTGGCTGAGCTCTGGCGGCCAGTCAGCAGGCCTGTTTTCCGCCGCGATCGCCTCCAGGTTTTCCGGTTTGCGGTGCAGCGGAACCGTGAAGTCTCCCGTTGGGACGCGGGAAGCGGCAACTTCAGGCTCGAAATATCCGGTCACGAAGCCCGGGTCGCTGATACGATAGGCCGTGAACCGGGCCTCGAAAAATCGCCGCGCCGCGTCAAGCGTTGCGATGCCCGGCCCGGCGGCCGCACGGCAGAGCACCCTCAGAATCGCAGGATCATGACCGGGCAAGCCGGTTGAACCGAAAGAAACGGGCTTGCCGCAAAACCGCTGGAACGCGGCGAGGGCCTTGTGCTGGTCGTCGTTGTCCCAACCGGCAAGATCACGGAACGCGACTTTCTCGAAATGGTCGGGAAGCTCCGGGCTTTGCGGCGTGGCCATGGCGGCTCCTGCAAAGAAAAGCGGCGCGGCCAGAGCCGCGCCTCTCAAACTTATGGAAAACCGGTGAAAAACGGCGTCCCTCACCCACCCGTCCGCACGCGTCATCGTCACTCGGCGGATTCGGTCGCAACCAGCTTCCAGTTCGGATCACGCGAATCGGTGTCGCGCGCAAAGGTCCAGATATCGACCACTTCGGTGACCTTGGCAGGATCGCCGTCGACGACCTCGCCGGCCTTGTCACGCGTTGCGGAAATCAGCTGGCTGTGAATCTTGACCGTTACCTGGGCGATCGACCCCTTGAGAGCCGCCTCGACGATTTCCGACTTGTCGATCCCGACAAATGTCGATTCGATCGTTTCGCCGCGCTTCTCCCGGTCGTCGATCGCGCCCACGAAACCGTCAAACACTTCCGGAGACAGCAGGTTCTTCAGCGCTTTCTTGTCACCGTCGGCAAAGGCCATCACGATCATTTCGTAGGCTGCGCGGGCACCGCCGAGAAACTCTCCGGGCTCAAAGCTCCGATCGACGGAGAGGATCTGTTTCAGGGCACTGTTCAGCGCCGAGCCTTCCGGCGCGACCTTGTCGATCACCACATCGCCGCCCTGGGGCTGTTCCGGCATCATGTCGGCGGGCTGGTCACCCTGGTTCGGTAACGGAATGACATTGTCCTGGCCATTGGGCTGATCGTTCGTCTGTTCCGGCTTGGAATACGGGTCGAAAGGTGGCCGCTCGTTGCCGGTGCGCTTGCCGAGAACGGATCTCAGTCTGAACAGAATAAAAACAGCAAGTCCCATGAGGACGAGATTTAGTGGGTCGAAAAGTTCATTCATCTTACGTTCCGGCTACCCTTTGGAGGCATGTGACGCCGCCTCTTGCATGTTCAGCGTAAAGCTGCCCGCTCTCACGTTCAGTTACCACCTTATTTAGGGGGCTCTTGAACCAGCATCCAGACCCGAGAGCAAGACTGAAATTTCTGCAATGGTTATCTTTCCGCGCGCGCCTGCTCGCATTTCCGTGATCGAATGTCTAGATTATGTCCAAAATAACTTATCAGACGATGGAGGTCCCGTGGGACTTTATATCATTGCCGCGCTCATTTTGCTGCCCCTGATTGAAATTGCGGTCTTCATCTGGGTCGGCGGACTGATCGGCGTGCTGCCGACCATTCTCCTGACGGTCATAACGGCAATGGCAGGCACGATCATGCTGCGCCAGCAGGGTCTTTCACTGCTCATGCGCATGCAGAGCGAACTGGATGCTGGGCGCGCGCCGGGCAACGAGGTCATGCAGGGCGCAATGATCGTCATGGCCAGTATTCTCCTGCTTATTCCCGGATTCGTGACCGACGCGATCGGGCTTCTGTTGTTCATTCCACCCGTTCGCTCGGCACTTGCCAATTTCATCGTGTCCCGGTCGAACGTGGTGATCGTGCAGGGCGGTGCGGCTCATGGCCGGCGTGATGATCACGTTGTCGACCTTGACCAGGGCGACTGGTCGGAAAAGGAAGAACCCGGCGCCGACGCTGCGGCAGGCAGCGGCCAGCCGAAAATCAGCCCGTGGCGCGACGGGCCCGACGACGCCAAGCCCTGACCCAAGGGAATCGCAAGGTCACTAAAACGTGACACTGGCTGTATGCGTAATATTTACCAGTTGAGGTTACGCCTGAGCTTCTGTTTGCGGTGAAAACCGCCTGAGACGGAAGGTTCGAACCATGGGATCCGCGCGCGTCGACTGGGTCGATACGGCCAAAGGCATCTGCATCATCTTCGTCGTGATGATGCACTCGGTACTCGGTGTTGAAGCCGCCGCCGGTGACACCGGCTGGATGCATGCCGTCGTCGCCTTTGCAGCCCCGTTCCGCATGCCGGACTTCTTCCTGATCTCGGGCCTGTTCCTTGCCAACGTGATCACGCGGGACTGGAAGCTCTATCTCGACCGCAAAGTCGTACATTTCGCCTATTTCTACGTTCTCTGGATGACGATCCAGTTCGCCGTCAAGGCCCCGGTTTTCGTCGGTGACATGGGCACCATGGGCACGCTGGAGTTCTATTTTCTGAGCTTCATCCAGCCTTTCGGAACCCTGTGGTTCATCTACATGCTGCCGGTCTTCTTCGTCGTCTGCAAACTTGCGCATGACTACCGGGTGCCCTGGCAGGTGATGCTCGGCATCGGTGCGCTCCTGCAGATCGCGCCGATCCATACCGGCCTGCTTCTGGTCGACGAATTCGCATCCCGCTTCGTCTATTTCTACGCCGGTTACATCTTCGCGCCGCAGATCTTCCAACTCGCCGACTGGGCGCGCGAACGGATCGGCGTGAGTGCCGCCTATCTCATTGGCTGGGGTGTCGTGAACGGCGGTCTGGTCTATCTCGGATGGGCGCATCTGCCACTGATCGCACTTGCCCTCGGGGCCGCTGGCGCCGGCGCGATCATTCTGACCAGCGCGCTGCTCGTGAAGATGGGCAGCCTGGGTTTCCTGCGCCATTTCGGCGAGAACTCCATCGTCATCTACCTGGCGTTCTTTTTCCCGATGGGCGTGACCCGCGTCATTTTGTTGAAACTCGGCTTCCTCGATATCGGCACGGCATCGCTGATCGTCACCATTGTCGCCTGCGTCAGCCCGATGATCCTCTACTGGATCATTGCGAAAACAAATCTCGGCTGGTTCCTGTTCAAGCGGCCGCAATGGGCCTATCTCGGCGGCACCTTCGGCCGAAAGCGCGCACCGCAAGCGGCGGAGTGACAGGAAACGTCGGGAATTGTTTCTTTAGGACTTTCCTCTGACCGCGCGGGCGGGCATGATCCGCGCCATGTCGACGCAAGATTCCGCCCCCGCCCTCACTGCTGACGACCACCTCATCCTGGTCGACGGTTCCACCTTCATCTTTCGCGCCTATCACGCGCTGCCGCCGCTGACGCGCAAGCC
>JBCBUA010000194.1:0-11442 GCA_039818365.1 Pseudomonadota bacterium | reverse complement strand
CCTGCAGCGACCCCGGTAAATGCGCCGGCCAGCGGCGCGCGGGATCTGCCGGAAAGCTCAGGTCAGCGTCAGGCCGATCCCTTGCAGGCGTCAACACAGCCAGCCCCTCCGTCCGCCATTCCGTTGTCCATACAGCGAATGCGTCCGTCCGCAGTTCTCTTCAATCAGCCGGAGACAGGACCGGAAGGTGCCTCGTCGCAATCGCCGACACCTGTGCCACCGGTGCAGCCGGGCGGGCACGACCAGGTCACTGGTTTGTCAAATGCACCGGTCACGCCGTCTCCAGCCGCTGCTTCTGTGCCTGGGGCGCAGCAGGTCGCAGGCCCAGCCCCCGCATCACAGACCACCAGCATTATTGAGACGGATGCGATTGTGCCGGAAGGCGGGCCGGCCGCAAACATTGCGCGGCTTGAAGAACCCGCACTGAAGTCCTCGGAAACCGCGCCGCCCGCCCTCCAGCAGAGGCCCGTTCAAGGCGTCGCGCCGGGTCCTGCCGCAGCGCAGCCGCCTGTCAATGGACGCCGGTGGCAGACCGAGCTGCCAAGTGAATTGCGCGCGCCAGCGCCGGCCCTGCCGAAAGCAGCTCAGCCCCCGACACTTGATCAGGGTCCGCTTACGGCACCGGCCACACCAAACCAGTCCCCTGCCAACACCACTGCGGTCTCATTGGATGGCGGAACTTCGCCGACACTGGCTGCAGCGAGCGTCACGCAAACGGCGCAGCCGCGATCGGGTGATGTCGTGGGGCAGCCGGTTGTCGACGGTTTCGAGTGGCCTGTTGACACCGAGATTGCGAAAGCGCCGCAGCGAAACAGTGCCGAGCCGGATGCCCCTGCTGTGGGGCAATTCCTGCGCCAGTCTCCTCAAACCGCCGGCACAGCGCCGGTGACGACGCAAACTGCGCCCGATCCTTCTCCGGAAATGGAAACGGACGGTTTCGAACCAGTCTCCCTGAAGGCTGAGGCAACGCCGAAAGACAACAGGGCGCCCACACAAGGACCTGTTTCCGAAACACAGACAGCTGGTCAGCGCTTTCAACCCGGAGCGCCTGCCGGAGCTCAGCCTGCTGCCAATGCTGGTGACGCACGCCCTCAAGCCGTGCCGTTGGCTGCTGCCGTTCTGGCAGCCCAGCTCCCCCTTGACGACCCGGAGGCGGTGACAAAACCTTTTGACCTCACGACGACCGGTGATTTCGTCGCAACGGTGCGCGGTGGCGAGACGCAGGGAGCGGTCAGGACCGAAAGCCTGCAGACGCCCAACCAGGCCCAGTCCGGACAGGTGGCGACGCAAGTGGCCGCAGAGATCGCAAGAAATCTCAAGAACGGGCAAACACGGTTCCAGATGCGCTTCGACCCGCCGGAACTGGGCCGCGTTGATGTCAACATGCGCGTTGGCGCTGACGGCGGCGTGCATGCGCATCTTATCGTGGAACGTCCGGAAACGCTGGACATGTTCCTTCGCGACCAGCGCGGATTGGAACGGGCCCTGGAGGCCGCGGGCCTGAACGCGGATTCCGAAAACCTCCAGTTTTCGCTGAAACAGGAGGGCGGCAGGGATTTCGCCTCCGGTGACGGCCAGGGCGAGCAGGCTGCGCAGGCGGGTGAAGATGCGAACGGTTCGCAGAGCGACGACCTGGATGCGGAGACCGAAGCGGTCATCCGGCTGGCACTTGCCGAGAGCCGCGGCGGCCTCGATGTAATGATTTGACGAACGGGATGACGGGTCATCCAAGGAGCATAGCGTGACAACCGTTTCTTCGAGTACGAGTGGAACCTCGCAAAGCACCAGTACGGCCAGCCAATCCGGCCTGATGGCCAATTACGAGCTGTTTCTGAGCATTCTCACGACGCAGATCCAGAACCAGGATCCGCTCGATCCGATGGATTCTGCGGAATATACCAGCCAGCTGGTGCAATATTCGAATGTGGAGCAGTCGATCCAGCAGAACAAGAACCTGGAAGAGATCATTGCCATGCTCGGCAGCAACATGAGCATGAGTTATGTCGGCTATATCGGAAACGAAGTGACGGCCGATGCATCCACCACGACGCTGTCCGGCGGCCAGGCAACCTGGAATTACGACATAAGCGAGGACGCAACCGGAACCTATGAAGTCCGCAATTCCAGCGGTGTGGTGGTTTACACCGGCGACGCGGATCTCAGGGCCGGCTCGGGGACCGTCACCTGGAATGGCCAGCTGTCCGCGGGCGGTGAGGCCGCCGACGGTCTTTACACAATCTCGTTCGATGTGCGCGACGCCGCCAGCAACCGGGAAACCGTCAGAACAGAGACGAAGGGTATCGTCGACAGCGTCGATCTCTCCGGTTCGGAGGTTGTTCTGAAGATCGGCAGTCAGAGCGTTCCGATTTCTTCCGTGACATCGGTCTCTGCGCCTTCCTGAGGCGGCTTTCAAGCCGGCGTTCCGTCCGGCTGACACGCTTTTTCTGGAAAATCGGCCGGTTTTTCCGGCTTGAGCTGCCGCTTTGCCGGCAAAACCGGGTGCAGGGCAGAATTTTTCCGAGATCGCCGGCTTCCCGCGCCGCACCGCCTTGTTCGGTTTCCGTCGATATGCCTCGCAAAATGCATATCCGGGAAATCATGGTTAACAGAACCATGCAATACAGTTAATAACTTTAGTTTTATTCTTTGTGACTTCCTAAATATCATTCACTAAATTTAGATTTTATAGTTAATAAAAACACAATTTTGCTTTAGGCGTTTGTTAAGCGTCGTCTTGTAGTCTCATCTCACCTTGGTCATGGTTAGTGTGAGAGTACAATGACCGAACAAATTCGTTCGCGTGTAAAATATGTCATCGGCCCCGATGGTAGCCCGCTCACTATTGCGGATCTGCCACCAACATCGACGAAGCGTTGGGTTATTCGTCGGAAGGCCGAAGTTGTCGCCGCTGTACGCGGAGGTCTTCTGTCCCTCGAAGAGGCGTGCCAGAGATATACCCTGACGGTGGAGGAATTCCTCTCCTGGCAGAGTTCCATCGAAAAGCACGGGCTTGCCGGTTTGCGCGCGACGCGCATTCAGCAATACAGAGGCTGAGCGCCTCGCGTCAGTGTATTACGGTCAGTGATCTGGCTCGCTTGAAAGGTCGGTTTTTCCGGCCTTTTTTATTTGGCTTGTCTCGGGGCAGGACCCATTAATTTGGATGCCATGGCAGGAGTGAGTTTGCCCGGCAACGTCGTTGCAAATCCTTGGAAACCGAACGTATCGGGCAAGCGGCGCAACGCTGCCGATGGGCTGCCTGCGAACACCCGAAGGGCCGGTCTCCTTTGCTTGCCGACATCGTCGGATCGCACTTGTGGTGGGAACCACCGCCGCGCAATCCGCTTCCTCAGCAGACAAAGGAGATACGGTCAAATGGCGCACATTTACCGCCGATGCTCCAATCTCGGGTTTATCCAAAAGTTAATGAGATAGGCATTTTTTCCCCACCTCGCTCGCGTTTTGCAAATTCCGAAATCGCGGAAAACCGTCGTTTTGCCGAATCAGGTCAGAAACCGTTAACCAGTTGTTAACCGTCTGGGCGGCAAATTTTGCCCATTGAGGGTGTGGCATGTCTGGCCGGCTCCAAAAAAAACGGCTTGGACATGTTTCAGATGCGGGCGGGCACTCGTGAACGGCATAATTGAATTCATAAAGACATTGGGTCCTGCGCGGATAGCTGCGATGGGCGCTGTTGCTGCCATCCTCGTGGGTGTGTTTGCATTTATTATTCTGCGCGTTACCGCGCCGCAGATGACAACGCTCTACAACGAGCTGACCCTTGAAGATTCCGCCGCGATCGTCAGCCAGCTCGAAAGCCAGGGCATCCAGTTTCAGCTCACCCGCCAGGGTGCCACCATCTTGGTTGCAAAGGATCAGGTCGCAAGGCTCCGGATGCAGCTTGCCGCCGAAGGACTGCCAACGGGCGGTTCCATCGGCTACGAGATCTTTGACCGGAGCGACACGCTCGGCGCGACGAGTTTCGTGCAGAACATCAATCATTTGCGGGCGATGGAAGGTGAGCTTTCGCGGACGATCGGATCGCTGGACAGGATCAAGGCGGCGCGTGTTCACCTCGTGATCCCCGAGCGGCAGCTGTTTCAGCGGGATCGCCGCCCGCCGTCGGCTTCGATTGTCCTGAATGTGCGCGGCGCGCTTGGGCCGGGTGAAATCCGCGCCGTTCAGCATCTTGTTGCGACGGCTGTCGATGGTCTGGACCCGGACCGGGTGTCGATCGTCGATGAAAGCGGCCGGCTGCTCGCGTCCGGTGCCGGTGCCAGCGACGAGGACATGGTGTCCACATCGCTTCAGGAGCGGACGGTTGCCATTGAAGGCCGCCTGCGCAACCAGATCGAGGAAATTCTCAATTCCGTCGTCGGGCCCGGACGGGCGCGTGTGCGCGTCAACGCCGAGGTGGACTTCAACCGGTTGACGGAAACGACGGAAACCTTCGATCCGGAAGGTCAGGTCGTCCGGTCAACCCAAACCAAGGAAGAGGCAACGTCCTCCGTCAGCCGCAATGGGCAGGTGACGGCCGGGAACCAGTTGCCCAACGCGCAGGTGCCGCAGGACGATGAGGGTCGCGACACGGCCTCCCTCACCGAGGAAGTCGTCAACTACGAGATTTCGCGCTCGACGCGGACCGAGGTTGTCGAGGCCGGGCAGGTCAGGCGGCTGTCCGTCGCCGTTCTGGTCGACGGAACCTACGAGCCGGACGGGAACGGCAACTCCGTCTACACGCCACGTCCGCAGGAAACGCTCGACCGGATTGCCGTTCTCGTGCGCTCGGCCGTCGGTTTCGACGACAGTCGCGGCGATCTCGTAGAGGTTGTCAATTTGCAGTTCGCGCTTCCGCCCCAGGACGATCTGCTGGCAGAAGGCGACGGACTGTTCGAATTCACACGGGATGACATCATCCGGTTTGCCGAACTCGGGGTGCTGTTCCTGATCACGATCCTGCTGCTGCTGTTCGTGGTGCGGCCGCTGCTTCGGCGGATCGTCACACCGGAGGAAAAACAGCCGCAAGAGCTGATGATCGGGCCTGACGGAACGCTGGTCGTTGAAACGGATGTTCCGCAGGACGAGGACATGGAAGACGAGTTCGTGATCGAATGGCTCGAGCAGGCCAAGCAGGAAGGCGCAATGCAGGCGAGCTCGATCGCGAAAGTGGGCGACATGATCAAGGATCATCCGACGGAGGCCGTCACCATCGTGCGCGGCTGGCTGGATGAGCAGGCAGCCTGATGGTAAGCGATCAACTTCAACAACACCTCACGATCAGCGCGGATGAGGAAGACCGTGAGCTGAAAGGTGCCGAGCGGGCGGCGGTTCTGCTGCTTGCGCTGGGTGAATCGCACGGCTCGCCAATCTGGGAGAAGCTCGACGAAATCGAGGTTCGCCAGGTCTCGGCCGCGATGGCAAATCTTGGGCCGGTCACGCCGAACATGCTTGAGAACCTTTTCAAGGATTTTGTTCGCCGGGTCAGCTCAAGGGGCGCATTGACGGGCAACGTGGATGCCACCGAACGCCTCTTGGCCAATTTTCTTCCCGGAGACAAGGTGTCGGTCATCATGGAAGAAATCCGGGGGCCCGCCGGTCGGAACATGTGGGAGAAACTCTCCAACGTTCAGGAGAATGTTCTCGCGAACTATCTGAAGAACGAATACCCGCAGACCGTCGCGGTGGTTCTTTCGAAGATCAATTCCGACCATGCAGCGCGCGTGCTGGGCATCCTGCCGGAGGAACTTGCGCTTGAGGTTGTCAGCCGCATGCTGCGGATGGACGCCGTGCAAAAGGAAGTCCTTGAAAAGGTGGAGCAGACACTCCGGGTTGAATTCATGTCCAACCTGACGAACACCTCGCGCAGGGACAGCCACGAGATGATGGCGGACATCTTCAACAATTTCGACCGGCAGACCGAGGCGCGGTTCCTGGCGGCGCTCGAAGAGGACAACCGCGAGGCGGCCGACCGGATCAAGACGCTGATGTTCACCTTCGACGACCTGCTCAAGCTGGATGCGGCGAGCTGTCAGACGCTGTTGCGCCACGTGGAAAAGGATCAGCTGGCGATCGCCCTCAAGGGGTCCACCGACACGGCGCGCGAGTTCTTCTTCGGCAATATGTCCTCGCGCGCGGCGAAGCTGCTGGAAGACGATATGGATGCCCTTGGCCCCGTGCGGCTGCGTGATGTGGACGAGGCGCAGACCGGCATGGTGAACAAGGCCAAGGATCTGGCCGCGAAAGGCGAAATCATGATTTCCAAGTCGAAGGGCGATGAGGAAATTATCTACTGATGGCACTGGGACGACCGGCAGGTACTGAAAACAGAATGGGCAGCATGACCAACCCGTCTAAATTTCTGTTCAACATGGACTTCTCCGAACCGGAGGAGCCGGAGGTGGTTGCGCCGCCCGAACCGGAAATCCCGTCCATACCGCTGGCCGACCATGAAAAACTGCTAGCCGACGCGAAGGCGAAGGCGTTCGAGGAAGGGCGTGTGCAGGCGCTCCAGGACCTGCAGACCAAGCAGGAGACCTTGCTGACCGCAGAGGTCAACCGGCTGGTGGATGTTGTCGGTCAGGCGATCGAGGAGATCGACGAGGGATTGGCGGCGCAGGAAAAGGATGCCGTCAGTCTCGCATTTCTTGTGGCCAGACGCCTTTGTGCACACCTGATTGCGCGTCAGCCGCTGGCGGAAACGGTGGCGCTGGTGTCAGAATGTCTCGGCCCGCTCAGGAAAGCGCCCCACCTGGTCATCCGGATCGCGGAGAAGGATGTCGAAGGGCTCAAGGCCCAGGTGGATCCGATCGTGCACGAGAAGGGTTTCGACGGCCGTCTGGTGATCCTCGGGGAACCGGAAATCGGACGTGGTGACTGCCACATCGAATGGGCCGACGGCGGCATCAAGCGCGACCGGAAAGCGCTCGAAACCGAGATCGATACGAGCATTCGAAGCTATTTGCGCGCACGCGGCGCGGGCAAGAAGAGCATTTCATCCGCACCTACGGCGGAAAAGGAAACTGACGCATGAGCGACGAGCAAGATACCAATATCCCGCTTGACGAGCTGGAAGCTCCGCAACGCAGCGCCGAGGATGAGGACCTTCCCTCACCGGAGTCCGCCGCGGACCTGGAAGCCGTCTTTGACGTTCCCGTCCGGATATCTGCGGTTCTGGGACATTCCCGCATGCATGTATCGGAGCTTTTGAAGCTTGCTTCCGGGACCGTCCTGGAACTTGACCGAAAGGTCGGGGAAGCAATCGATATCTACGTGAATGACCGTCTGGTTGCCCGCGGTGAAGTTGTCCTGGTCGAGGACAAGCTGGGCGTGACCATGACGGAAATCATCAAGACCGACCGATAGGAAAACTCAGATGCGTCTTCTCATAGTCGGAACACTTGGCGGTCAGCTGACAACGGCGTCGAAAATTGCCATGCAAGGCGGTGCGCAGGTGACTCACGCCGATGACGTGGAAGGCGCGCTGAAGGTGCTCAGATCCGGCCGCGGTGCCGATCTGCTTATGGTCGAAGTTCACCTCGATATTGCCGGGCTGATCGGCAAACTCCAGGACGAACGCGTGCACGTGCCCGTGGTGGCCTGCGGCGTGGAGACCGATGCGCAGGCTGCCGTTTCGGCCATCCGCGCCGGTGCAAAGGAATACATTCCGCTGCCCCCGATCCGGAGATGATCGCGGCGGTGCTTCATGCCGTTGCGCAGGAGCGCGGAGACCTCATCTATCGCGACGAGGCAATGGCCAATGTGGTCAAGCTGGCCGAGCAGGTCGCGCCTTCAGAAGCATCCGTCCTGATCACCGGCGAATCCGGCACCGGCAAGGAAGTGATTGCCCGGCATGTGCACAAGTCCTCCAATCGCGCTTCGAAACCCTTCATTTCCATCAATTGCGCCGCCATTCCCGAGCATCTGCTGGAATCTGAACTGTTCGGCCACGAGAAAGGCGCCTTCACGGGGGCGGTTGCGCGGCGCATCGGAAAGTTCGAGGAGGCCGACGGCGGCACGCTTCTGCTCGACGAGATTTCAGAAATGGATGTGCGGCTTCAGGCCAAGCTGCTGCGCGCGCTTCAGGAACGCGTGATCGACCGGGTCGGGGGCACGCGCCCGGTCCCGGTCAACATCAGGATCCTGGCGACGTCCAACCGGGACCTTGCCGAAAGTGTCCGGCAGGGTCAGTTCCGCGAGGATCTCCTGTTCCGCCTGAATGTGGTCAATCTCAAGCTGCCGGCGCTGCGCGAACGCCCGGCCGATATCATGGAACTCGCCCAGTTCTTCATCAAGCACTACGCCGAGGCCAACGGTGTGCCGCAGCGCCCGCTTTCGGTGGAAGCGCGTCAGGCCCTGATGTCCAATCCCTGGCAGGGCAATGTGCGCGAACTTGAAAACACCATGCACAGGGCCATCCTGCTGGCGTCGGGCTCCGAGATTGGCGTCGAGGCGATCCGCATGCCGGACGGCTCGCCCCTGTCGGTTTCAAGAGGACCGGCGCAGCGCGCGGCCGAGACGGCCGAAGCCGTCACAAGATCGTTCGTTGGCCGCACGGTGGCCGATGTGGAACGGGATCTCATTCTCGATACGCTGGACCATTGCCTGGGCAACCGGACGCATGCAGCGAAAATTCTGGGAATCTCCATTCGCACGCTGCGCAACAAGCTGAATCAGTATACCGATGAAGGCATTAGCGTGCCCGCGCCAGGTGAGGCGCGGCCCTGAAATCAGCAGTGAATACACTTTTTGGCGTGGTTTTTTCTAGTCGATCGCCTGTCAGGAACCGGAAGTAGGAATGTCGGACACGGCAGCAGGCGGACAGAGCGGGGCACCTGAACCCGCACCCGAAAAACCGGCGGTGGCGGCAGCGCCATCCGCCGGTGGCTTCTCGGGCATTCCGGGCGTTCAGGAAGTGATCGATACGCTGCGCAAGGGTGATGTCGGCCTCGCGACCGGTATCCTTGTCATCCTGACGCTGCTCATCCTGCCGATGCCGCCGATGATGCTGGACACGTTTCTGGCCGTGTCGATCATCTTTTCGGTCATGATCCTGATGACCGGGCTGTTCATTCAAAAGCCGCTGGAATTCTCGTCCTTTCCGACCGTGCTCCTGATCGCGACCATGCTCCGGCTCGGACTGAACATCGCCTCGACACGGCTGATCCTGTCGAACGGCCACGAAGGAACGGCCGCTGCCGGAAATGTCATCCAGTCCTTCGGCAACCTGGTGATGGGCGGCAATTTCGTCATCGGGATCATCGTCTTCGCCATTCTGGTGATCGTGAACTTCGTCGTCATCACCAAGGGGTCGGGCCGCATTGCGGAGGTCGCCGCACGCTTCACGCTGGACGCCATGCCCGGCAAGCAGATGGCGATCGACGCCGACCTGTCGGCCGGACTGATCGACGAGGGCGAAGCCAAGGCCCGCCGCAAGGCGCTTGAGGACGAGAGCTCCTTCTTCGGGGCCATGGATGGTGCCTCAAAATTCGTGCGCGGCGATGCCATCGCCGGTCTTCTGATCACGTTCATCAATATCCTCGGCGGGATCTTCATCGGTGTCGCCCAGATGGGGCTGACATTCTCGGAAGCTGCCAACAACTACACGCTGCTGACCATCGGTGACGGCCTGGTGTCGCAGATCCCGGCGCTGATCGTCTCGACCGCCGCCGGTCTTCTGGTCTCCAAGGCGGGTGTTCACGGTGCGGCGGACAAAGCGCTCTCCAGTCAGTTTACCGGCTACCCGAAAGCGCTCGGCATGTCGGCGGCCGTCATGGTCATTCTTGCGCTTCTGCCCGGCATGCCGATGGTACCGTTTCTCGCTCTTGCCGGAATCGCGGGCTACCTGGCCTACAGGGTCGGGGCGAACAAGAAGAAGGAAGAGGTCAAGGTTGCCAAAGAAAAGGCAATCGAGGCCGCACCGAAACCACCGCCCGAGCCGCCGATCACCGACGCGCTCAAGATGGACGAACTCCGGATCGAACTCGGCTACGCTCTGTTGCCCCTGATCAATGGCAAAGCCCAGGGCGACGGAGACATCCTGACCGAGCAGATCAAGGCGCTGCGCCGCCAGGTCGCCGGCGACATGGGCGTGATCATGCCGCCGGTGCGCATCCTCGACAATATCCAGCTCGGCGCCAACGACTATGTCATCAAGGTCAAGGAAGTCGAGGCGGGCAGGGGCATTCTCTATCCGAACCACTATATGGTCATGGATCCGGCCGGCGGTCAGGTGAAACTGCCCGGCACGCACACGACGGAACCGACCTTCGGCCTGCCGGCGACCTGGGTGGAGGCGCAGTACCGCGAAGATGCGTCCCTGCGCGGCTACACGGTTGTCGATCCGGCAACGGTGCTGTCGACCCATCTGACCGAGACGATCAAGACCAATATCAGCGAACTCCTGACCTATGGCGACGTCCAGAAACTGCTCAAGGAACTGAAAGGCGAACAGGCCAAGCTGGTGGAGGATCTGGTTCCCGCGCAGATCACCGTTTCCGGCCTCCAGCGCGTCCTGCAGGCACTTCTGGACGAGCGGATTTCCATTCGCGATCTGGGCACCATTCTGGAAGGTGTCTCCGAGGCGACCGGCATGACGCGCAACACCGATACGATCGCCGAGCACGTCCGATCACGGCTCGGCCGCCAGATCTGCGCGTCCAACCTGTCGCCAGGCGGCTACCTGCCGTTGATTGCGCTATCGCCGCAATGGGAACAGGCGTTCCTGGAATCGATTGTCGGCGAAGGCGACGACCGCCAGCTCGCCATGCAGCCGAGCAAGCTGCAGGAATTTGTCGGCAAGGTCCGCGATGCGTTCGAGGAAGCCGCCCAGCAGGGCGAGGTGCCCGTGCTCCTGACATCACCCCAGACCCGGCCGTTCGTGCGTTCCATCGTCGAACGCTTCCGCGCCCATACAACGATCATGAGCCAGGCCGAGGTTCACCCGCGCATCAAGTTGAAGACGGTCGGGTCGATCTGAGTGGAACAGCTAAATCAGGACGTTGATCCGCGCAGCGACGGCGGTCGCGTTGGCGTAGGGGCCGGCCTGGTTCCGGTTCTGGAACACGAAAGCCGTGTTGGCCTGTGAAGCCTGGGTCCCGATGACATTGAAGTTGCTGGCGAGAGCGCGCAATTCCTGCATCTTTTGCGCGGAGGCCTCACGCCGCTTGGACCAGGCCTGATTGTAGTCGGACCAGGTGGATTTCCCCTGTGACCGGAACCGGCTGTGATAGTCTCTTTGGACGTAATTCCCGACCTTGGGCATGAGCGCATCTTTCCTGGATACGATTTCACTCTCTCAGGACGTGGTTAATGAAGCGTTAAACGCGTGCAAACCGCAATTGCTGTACTTGGTCGAATGCCGGTCAGGTTGAGGGTTTGGTCAGACATGAGACAATCCTGGATCAACAGAGAAATAGCACCTGTCCGGCTTATCAGCTGACCGGCATT
>JBCBUA010000193.1:0-11468 GCA_039818365.1 Pseudomonadota bacterium | reverse complement strand
GGCTTGAAAACACGCATACTGAGTATTGCGATGATTGTCCTGCTTGCAGACAATCAAGGTGGCTTCTCCATCAAGGGTCTCATGCGATTTCAACTGCTCACCGTGCCTACGGTGGAAATGGTATCCGATGCCAATTTCGGCGTCAGGCCGAAGGCGGGTGGTGGCGACTGCTGGACAGCGACTCATTGCGCTCCGTTCGACAGGCCGGCACCTACCGTGAAATCCGGCTATTTGTTTTTTGAAATCCCGCGTGAGTAGAACATCCCGGTCCAATCAGCCAGGTGTCACGACCCGGAAACGTGAGGTCTGCGTATGCCTGGAAACCGGCCGCTGCCGGGCGCAATCAAACGTGGATCCGTGACATCTGAAGGACCGCCCGGAGCCGATCTACCGTGTTCGGATCACAGGTATCGATAGTCCCGGAATAGAGATCGCTTCCCGGCTCCAAACTGTGCTACTCACGTTCGAAATCGCTCTACCTGGCAATCGCCACTCGGCCGGTGTGACAGATTGCGAAAGGCATTCAATGAAATTCGTCTCAAGCGCCCTTATCACTGCACTCTACATAGCGATACTGCTGGTCACGTATTGCCTTCACATATGGTTTTTCAAGGTCGACGTGGTTTTGTATTCCGCGTTGCTCGACGCGCTTATTGCGGCCGTAATTGCTTCCGTTGTTCTGTTCTGGCCCAGAAAATCAAACACGCTTGGGCACTTCGAGAAGATGCTGTTACTGGTTGTCTGGTTACTTGGCGGGTATGCTTTCGCGATCTCAATACCCACGGTGCTTGACCGTTCTCTGTCGTTTTACATCCTGGAAAAGCTTGACCAGCGCGGCGGCGGTATTTTGGCCGACAGATTTGGAGAGGTTTTCACCGACGAATATATGCACGAATTCAGGCTGGTGGATGTGCGGCTGACGGAGCAGGATGAATCGGGAACGATCAAGATCGAAAACGGCTGCGTCATGCTCACGGACCGGGGCCGGAGGATTGCGTCCGTCAGTCGTTTTTTTCGAAGCAATCTGCTTCCGTCCAATCGACTGTTGCGCGGTGAATATACGGACGACCTGACCAACCCCTTCGAAAACAGTATTCCGGCACCAGACTATCTCTGCGGCGAGGGAGCCGCTGGGCAAAACTGACAGAAAACTGAACGCGCACCTGCGTTTGTCCTTCGCGTTTTCCATCTGCTATCGGGAAGAAAGCAATTGCATGCCGTGTTTCCGGTGGCTGAGAAAAACGGTTTTTGGCAATGCGACGCAGTGCAGTCTCCAAGGGCGTGGACTTGTTCCTACCAGCTCCTCGACCGGTGCACTGCCCGATTGCTATCAAGCACCTTGAAACGCATCGGCATAGGTCTGCTCAATACCCACTTTTGTCGCGCGGGCCCGGTCCCATCCCAACGAATGCAGAAACGATGTGTCGGCGAGTTTTCGCAGCGTACCGTCAGGCTTGCTGGCATCAAATATAAGATTTCCGTCAAATCCAACGACCGCGCAAATCAGCTCCGCTAGTTCACGAATGCTGATTTCCTCGCCTGAGCCAACGTTTACGGGTGTTGGACCGGAATAGGTCTTCGCAAGATAGACAACGGCGTCAGCCAGATCATCGACATGCAGGAATTCCCGAAGCGGTTTGCCGCTGCCCCAGACTTCCATGGAAGCCTTCCCGCCGAGCTTGGCCTCGTGCGCCTTTCGCATGAGCGCCGGCAGAACATGGCTGGATTGAAGGTCATAATTGTCACCGGGCCCATAGAGATTTGTCGGCTGAACGGCGATGTAATTGCAGTCATGCTGCTTGCGATAGGCTTGGCAAAGCTTGATTCCGGCAATCTTGGCGATCGCGTACCACTCGTTTGTCGCTTCAAGCGGACCGGTCAGCAGGCTGTCTTCGCGAATAGGTTGAGGCGCGTGTTTGGGATAGATGCAGGTCGAGCCGAGGAACACCAATTTTTCAACGGCGTTCTGGTGTGCGGCATGAATGACATTGGCCTCGATCATGAGGTTGTCATAAAGGAATTCGGCGGGTCTTGTGTTGTTTGCGAGGATGCCGCCAACGCGCGCAGCCGCCAGAAACACGACGTCTGGACGTTTTTGGGCCATCCAGGCTTCCACATCACCCTGCTTGCGTAAATCCAACTCGTTGCTCGGGGCCGTGACAATTTCGCAGCCCTCGGATTGCAAGCGACGTACCAGGGCGCTGCCGACCATACCCCTGTGTCCTGCGACGTAGACTTTTTTGCCGTTCAGGTCGAACTGATTGCTGGTCTCTAGGCCAGTCTGCGGTGCTGTCTGCATCCGAGTCCCTTGTCAGGCGTCCTTGCGCGATGATTTGCTGTTGCCGGTCAATTCGCCCGGTATCGTTTCCAGATCGGAACGCACCATCTGGGCAACCATGTCCGCAAACGAAACCTTCGGGCTCCACCCCAGTTCACGTTTTGCCTTGCTCGCATCGCCGATAAGCAGATCGACTTCGGTCGGTCGGAAATAGCGCGGATCGACGGACACGATCACCTTGCCCGTGGCCTGATCGAACCCTTTTTCCTCCACGCCGGAGCCTTCCCACCGCAGGGACACGTCCACTTCGGCGAATGCGCGCTCAACGAATTCGCGGACCGAGTGTTTTTCACCGGTTGCAAGCACGAAATCGTCCGCAACATCATTCTGAACGATGCGCCACATGCCGTCGACATAGTCCTTCGCATGCCCCCAGTCTCGTTCGGCATCCAGGTTTCCCAGATAGAGCCGATCCTGCAGACCGAGCTTGATCGCGGCGACCGCGCGGGTGATTTTGCGCGTGACGAACGTCTCGCCGCGGATCGGACTTTCGTGATTGAACAAGATGCCGTTGCTGGCATGAATTCCGTAAGCTTCGCGGTAGTTCACCACGACCCAATAGGCATAAAGCTTGGCCGCCGCATACGGGCTGCGCGGATAAAACGGCGTCTTCTCGGTTTGCGGCACCTCCTGAACCTTACCGTACAGCTCGGATGTCGAGGCCTGATAGAAACGGGTCTTTTCGGTGAGGTTGAGAAGCCGGATTGCCTCAAGCAGGCGAAGCGTGCCCAGTGCATCCGCGTTGCCCGTGTATTCCGGCGTTTCGAAAGATACCTGAACGTGGCTTTGGGCCGCCAGATTGTAGACTTCGTCGGGTTGAACTTCCTGCATGATACGGATCAGGTTCGTCGAATCCGTCATATCTCCGTAATGCAGGTTCAGCTTGACGTTCTGTTCGTGCGGATCCTGATAAAAGTGATCGATGCGCGCCGTGTTGAAGGATGACGATCTGCGTTTGATACCGTGAACCGAGTACCCCTTGGCGAGCAGGAGCTCGGCAAGATAGGCGCCGTCTTGTCCTGTGATACCGGTGATAAGTGCTGTTTTTGTCATGTGTTTCAAATGTATTTTGCACGCATCTGCGTTGATTTGCGAAGATCAGTCCGACGAGGGATACCTGCGCGGTCGATGTTGATCCAATTCTTGCATTGAATTCAAAGCGTAACCGGGTTGCCAACAGGGCGACAGATCGCAGCGTTATAGTCGTTCCCACCTTAAAACAAAAGCGGAAAACGCCAATTTTCAGTCAATGCGCGAACGCATCGAACGATTTGGGATCGCCGAGGCTCCGAACCTGTCCCTGCGCATCGATCCATCCAACAAGAGCTGGATTTCCCGCGTTCATATTGGCATAAGGTTCCGGACTTATCCGCCAGTGGAAAGGCGCAGCCCGGTTCGTTTCCGGCCCAATCCAAATGCACAACAAGATACCGATTGATGTAACGCTTGTGTCCGGCGCACGGCCGGGCCTCCTGAAAAAGACCCTTGCGAGCTTTTCGGAACGGCTGTTCCGGCATTTCTCGCTGGATACGCTTTATGTCAACATCGACCCTTTCGAGGGCGGGATTGCGGAAGTCGACGCCTGCGAGCTGATCTGCAAGGACTATTTTCCCACCGTCGTAGCGAATAGACCGGACAGGCCACACTTCACCAGGGCCGTTAAATGGCTCTGGCAGCAACCGCGCTCCGAATGGAGCTTTCATCTTGAAGATGACTGGGTTTTGGCGCGGGATGTCACATACGCGGAATTCACCCAGTCGCTCAAGAGACGCGTAGTCCAGGTCTCACTGATGACCAGGGAGAAAAACTGGGGCTATCGCTCCGCCTATCACTACGAACCGGACCGGTTCACGATCCTGGGAAAGGATCTCGGCAAGGGCCTCAACAAGAAACGGCCGATCTTCACGACAAGCCCGAGCTTCGTGAAGCGGGAGTTTGCGCATCATTGCGCGTCGCTGATGCAGGAGACACTCGATCCTGAAAAGCAACTGAACGCACTCAATCCACCGCTCAATCAATATACCGCACGCTATCGCAACCGCTTTATCGGCAAGCGCCGCGAGTATGTTGCCGAAGACATCGGCAGGGCGCATCGGGAAGACATCGGTCTGACGAAGACGGTCATCGACGGGACCAGCGTCTGGACAGACAACGACCGGTAGGCCTGTCTTCCAGATCGCAACAGTGAAGAGAGCGCCTTTCCAGTAGCTTATCGAAATCGAACCGGCCCATGCCGGACGCGAACCGGCTGGCCCGGTGTGATCACCGCCGCATGTCGATCTGGTGCTGCCTTATGCCGATCTTCCAGTCCTGCCCATTCATGGGTTCGCCATCGAGATTGAACTGAACCGGCTTTGCCGTCCGGATCTGAATGTCGCGCGCCTTGCGCTGGATGATGCTGTGCTTCATGCCGTCGACGCCGCTCTCCAGCAGCGTTGCCAGCAGATCGGGTACCATCCCGGACTTGGGGAACGGGATGATCGTGAGATCCAGAAAACCGTCATCCAGCTTGGCGCGCGGGCAAAGACGTATGCCGCCGCCCGCGCGGCGGCCATTGCCGATGGCAAGCGCGATAAAGGCACCTTCCCAGACAAAGTCCTCTGCCTCGATCTGCCCCTCGCAGGCCGACAGTTCAGAGAAGCGGTGCAGACCGGTGAACAGGTAGGCGGCCCCTCCCAGCACACGTTTCAGGTTCGGGTCGGTCTGCGAGGTCACCTGGCTTCCGAAGCCCCCTGTCGCCATATTGACGAAACAGCATCCGTTGACCTCGCCAACGTCTGTCGGTTTGGCGCTCGCCCGTGCGGCAAAGCGCAGGCAGCCGGAGACATCAGCCGGATCCAGCCGGATGTGCCGGGCGAAATCGTTGGCCGTTCCGAGCGGAAGCACGCCAAAGGCAAATGGCGGCCGGTCTTTGTCACCAAGTTCATGGAGCACCGTGTCGACCACCTCGTGGATGGTGCCGTCGCCACCGCCGCTCACCAGGGTGTCGATCCTCTCCGAACCGTGGTCGGCGAGGGCTTCCCGTGCAAGGCGCGCGGTGTCGCCGGCTTCGTAGGTCACGCGCACCGATACCTTGTGTCCCATGTCCCGGACCGCGCTGATCGCCGCACGGATGTCGCTCCGGCCCGCGGACTTGCCGTTCAGAATCACGCGGAGATGCTGTTTGTCTGTCTGTCTCATGTCTTCCAGTCGCAGTGCGCTTGTTCGGCCAGGCCGTCATTCGGGCAACATGGTTTCCCGCCTTACCCGAGCGGTTTCAGCTTCTTCCGTCAACCACTTCCTGAACGCGGAAACAACCGGCCGCATGGTCCGGCCCTCGGGATATACGAAATAATAGGCGGTCTGCTGATCAAGCGAGAGATCGAAGAGGCGGACGAGACGGCCGGACGCCAATTCATCCTCGATAAAGAGTTTCGGCATCAGGGCCGCGCCCGCGTGATGGATCGCTGCTTCGGAAATCATGACGAATTGTTCGAAACGTGCGCCCTGAAAGGCCGTGTCCGTCTCGACGCCCGCAAGGTCAAACCATTGCCGCCACGCCAATGGCCGGGTTGCCAGTTGCAGGCGCGGGACGTGTGCCAGGTCCCGGGGCGAACGGATGTCATGGCGTTCCTTGAAGACACGCGAGGCGACCGGAATGACTTCCTCGGCAAAAAGCCTCTCCGCGATCGCTCCGGCCCAGACCGGATCTCCGTGATGGATTGCGCCGTCAAAAGGTTCCTCATCGAAATCGAACGGCTGCAGACGGACACTCAGATTGAGACCCGCGTCGGGATATCTGCGCCCGAACTCCGCCAGGCGCGGCGCCAGCCAGCGCGTTCCAAAGGTCGGCAATACCGCCAGATTCAAGACATCTGCGCTGCCTGCATAGGACATGACCTGACGGGTCGCCGATGTCATCTGTTCAAGAGCGCCGCGAATGTCGTGAAGATATATGCGCCCGGCATCAGTCAGCACGATACGCTGACGCACCCTGCGAAAGAGCTCCACACCAAGCCGGGTCTCCAGATGCCGCACCTGCTTGGAGATCGCGCCTTGCGTCAGGTGAAGCTCTTCGGCCGCGCGCGTGAAACTCAAATGGCGGGCCGCGCATTCAAATGCGATCAGGGTGTCGGCCGAAGGGATAAAGGCGCGTCTCATTCGAAATCCCGGTTCATTCCATTTGCTCATGAATGTTGAACCAGGTTTCGCTTTAAAGCAAACGCAAATGAAGACACACTGGCGTAATCAGAATGATCTCAGGCTGTATCGCGATCTCGACGACTGCGCGCGGCCATCGCCACGATCGCCGGTGTCCGGCACAGGAGACGATCCATGAATGCACCCGTACAGATCAAGTCCAGCCCTTCCGGAGGCGGCGCCTTCGACTGGCAGGACCCGTTTCATCTTCGCGACCAGTTGCAGGAGGACGAGCAACTCATCCAGGATACGGCGCGCGCCTATGCCCAGGAAAAACTTCTGCCGCGCGTGATCGATGCCTATCGTGAGGAGACGACCGACCGGGCAATTTTCAACGAGATGGGCGAGCTCGGACTGCTCGGGGTTACCCTTCCGGAAGACTATGGCTGCGCCGGCGCGTCCTACGTCTCCTACGGCGTGGTTGCGCGCGAGATCGAGCGTGTCGATTCCGGATACCGCTCCATGATGAGCGTTCAGTCCTCGCTCGTCATGTATCCCATTTACGCCTACGGCTCCGAAGAACAGCGGCAAAAATACCTACCGAAACTCGCAAGCGGCGAATATGTCGGCTGTTTCGGCCTCACCGAACCCGACGCGGGCTCCGATCCGGCGGGCATGCGCACGCGTGCAATCAAAACCGATGGCGGCTACAGGCTCACCGGCAGCAAGATGTGGATCTCGAATGCCCCGATCGCGGACGTTTTCGTCGTCTGGGCCAAGTCCGAAGCCCATGACGGTGCTATCCGGGGCTTCGTTCTGGACAAGGGGATGAAGGGTTTGAGCGCGCCCAAGGTTGGCGGCAAGCTCTCGCTGCGCGCCTCGATCACAGGCGAAATCGTGATGGATGACGTGGACGTCGGTGAAGATGCCCTTCTGCCGAACGTGTCAGGCCTGAAAGGGCCGTTCGGCTGTCTCAACCGCGCACGCTACGGCATCGCCTGGGGCACCATGGGCGCGGCGGAAGACTGCTGGACACGTGCACGCCAGTACGGGCTGGAACGCGAGCAGTTCGGACGGCCACTCGCGCAGACGCAGTTGTTCCAGAAAAAACTCGCGGACATGCAGACGGAAATCGCGCTGGGTCTGCAAGCGGCCCTGCGGGTCGGTCAGCTGTTTGATGCAGGCCAGGTCTCGCCGGAAATGATCTCGATCATCAAGCGCAACAACTGCGGCAAGGCGCTCGACATCGCGCGTCAGGCACGGGACATGCATGGCGGCAACGGCATCCAGGAAGAATACCATGTCATGCGCCACAGCCAGAACCTTGAGACAGTCAACACTTATGAAGGCACGCACGACATTCACGCCCTGATCCTCGGACGTGCCCAGACCGGGCTCCAAGCCTTTTTCTGATCTCAGTGCAGAACAAACAAAGCGCGGGCATTGCCCGCGCTTTTGTATTCGGAACTCATTCGCAGGCCCCTTCGAAGGGTCACTCTGCAACGAGAAGTGTCATGGGCTTGTCGTGATCGGCAGACGCTTCCTGCTTTGTGGGCGGGCCTATACCGGCATCCGGTTCAAGGATCGGCATTTCAGCGTCGTGCTGCTCTGAAGGTGCCTGTTTTTCTTCCGCCGTCTCTTCATGATCGTCAGCTGCTGACAGGGTGTCTGCGGCTTCAACATCAGGCTCGGCCGGCAGGTCCTCCTGCGCCTGAACAGCCTTGGCAGGGCCTGTCCCTGCCGACTTGCGCTTTCGCTCCCTGCCGGCCTCTTCCGCCCAGTCGATAAGGCTGGAAAAACAATCCGACAGGACCTCTTGCAAGCGTGTGATCCGCTCCTTGTCCGGCTCGAAGGGCGGCGATTCATGACGCAAGTAGGCCCGTTGCGCGAGCAGCAGCGTCAGCGCGTGGACACCACCTTCGGGTCTGCCGAGAGAATTGACGATGAAGCCGCCCCTTGTCTGGGCATCAACGCCGAGTTCCAGATCCTTCAACCCGCTCAACATGCCGACGAACAGGTTGCGCAGGTCGGCATCGCAGGCATCGCCATCGGCGCTGCCGAGACTCAATTCAGGCAGTTCCTTGCCCGTTAAACCCTTGATGACCGAGCGCATGGACTGGCAGTCGATCAAGACGACGGTTCCGTGCTTGCGCATCAGCCGGTCGATCTGCTGCCTCAGCATTTTATAAAAGGGAGCGTGGAACAACAGGATACGCTGTTCGATCTCGGTCGGTCCCGGTTCCTCACCATCCTGGTAGATCCGTTTCCCGTCCAGCGTGGTTGCCGGACACAGGGCCGCGCGCGGATCAAAGGCAGCCGAAAGCGGGGTTGCCGGATCCTTGTCCACGTCGATGACATAGCGCGAAATCGATGATCTCAGCACCGTCAGGCCACGGTCCGAACTGAAATCGAAGAGCCTTTCCAGGCGCCACGACAGGTCCGCCTGCAGACGCCCGGTGGCATTGAACCGCGCGGACACGGGTTTTGGTACGTCCGTGCCGCTGTTGGGCAGGCACAGGATAAGCGGGCTTTGTCCTTCTTCGACCAAAATCATGCTGCAACGCCTAACGGACGATACCGGGTCACCGTTAACTTGAAGAATTTACTTAACGGAAACAAGACATTTTCTGTATGACTGCCCGGCGAGAAAAAGCGGTTTCAGCCCGGCAGCGACCAAGATCATTACACCATACGGCGTTAACATAACCCTATCCGATGTCGTTTTGATGGATGGCGGCAACGCTGCAGGCCCGCCCGAGCGGTAGCCAGACTACTCGGTGATCCGCAGATTTGGACCGCAGTTTCACGATCCTGCCAGCCTCTCTTGACCTTTGCAGGTGAGCAGGCAATTTTCTGACAGTTGCCCCACCGACGGGTTTCGACATTGCGGCACTTGCCGGCATGTCCCCGCATTTCGCAAAAGGAAACCGAATGCCACTTCGCCACGGCAAAGAATTTCTGATGATTCCCGGACCGACCAACGTTCCGGAGGAAGTGCTCAGGGCAATGCACCGGCCCGCCGTCGACATTTACGAAGGGCCGCTGCTCGAAACGACCGACTATTGCCTGCACAGTCTCAAGCGGCTGTTTCGCACGGAGGGCAGGACCTACATCTATGCCGCGAATGGCCACGGGGCCTGGGATGCCGCGCTTTGCAACACCTTGAAAAGAGGCGACAAGATCCTTGTTCTGGAATCCGGCAGATTTGCGCTCGGCTGGGGCGAAGCCGCGGAAATCACCGGACTTCAGGCCGAAATCCTGTCGGGAGCCTGGGACCGAAGCGTCGATCCGGGGAAACTGGAAGACCGGCTCCGGCAGGACACGAACCACGAAATTGCCGCCATCCTGGTGGTTCAGGTCGACACGGCTTCCGGTGTCTGGAACGACATCGCGGCCCTCAGGAAAGCCATTGATGCCGCGGGGCATCCGGCGCTGTTCATGGTCGATACGATTGCGTCACTCGGGTGCATGCCGTTTGAGATGGACGCCTGGGGTGTCGACGTGGCTTTGACCGGTTCGCAAAAGGGCCTGATGTGTCCTCCCGGTCTCTCCTTCGTCGCCGCCGGACCGAAAGCGGACAGGGCGCACGAAACGGCGGATCTGAGGACCAACTACACCGACTGGACATTCCGAAAAGGGCCGGAGCATTATCAGAAATATTGCGGGACACCGCCGGAGCACCTGCTCTACGCCTTTCAGAAGGCAGCGGAGATCCTCTTTGAGGAGGGGCTCGAAAAGGCATGGCACCGGCACGCGCTTCTGGGCGAGGCAACCCGCAGGGCCATCGCCCGATGGTCGGAGGCCGGCGCGGTGAACTTCAATATCAGCGAGCCGCATGCGCGTTCCAACAGCGTCTCGGTGGTTCGGATGGAAACCGGGTACGCCGACGCGCTGCGTGACTTCACCAAAACCGTCTGCGGCGTCACGATCGGCGGGACGATCGGAGAGATTTCCGGCAAGGGCGTGCGCATTGCCCATATGGGCCATGTTAACGCGGTCATGCTTTTGGGCACTCTGTCGGCCATCGAACTCGGCTTCGAGCGGCTTGACATTCCCTACGGCAAGGGCGGCGTTCAGGCTGCCATCGACTATCTGGCCGGCGCGCTCTAGGAGCGGGCCGCCCAGGCAGGGATCAGAGCTTTTCTTCAAGACGCTCGCAAATCGTTTTGAGAACCTCGATACGGGCATGGCGCTTGTTTTCGGAGGAAACCAGTGTCCAGGGCGCGTAGCGGGTTGAGGTCCGGTCGACCATGTCTCCGGCTGCGATCGCATACTGGTCCCATTTTAGACGATTGCGCCAGTCCTCGTCCGTGATCTTGTGCTGCTTGTAAGCCGTGTCCTCGCGGGCCTTGAAGCGCCTGAGCTGCTCATCTTCGGAAATCGCGAGCCAGAACTTGCAGACGATGTAGCCGAAATCGGTCAGTTCCTGTTCGAATTCGTTGATTTCGTTGTAGGCACGAAGCCAATCGTCGTGTCCGGCAAACCCCTCGACCCGTTCAACAAGAACACGTTCGTACCAGGACCTGTCGAAGAAGGCGAAATGCCCCTTGCGCGGCACGCGGCGCCAGAAGCGCCACAGGTACGGCCTGGCCTTTTCCTCGTCTGACGGCGCTGAAATCGGATGCACCTTGTAGATACGCGGGTCGAGCGGCCGGATCACGCGGCGGATCGCACCGCCCTTGCCAGCGGCATCGTTGCCCTGGAACACCAGAACCACGCCGGTCTTCGACATGGACTTGCGATCGGAAAGCTCCGACAGCCGGTCCTGATACTCCCGCCGCTTTTCCTCGTATTCGGCTTTGTCGAGAGACGCGGTCAGATCGATGTTGTCAACGGCGGATTCCTTTTGGATACCACCGACAACCGGCGGTGCCGCAATCGATTCCGCCTCGCCGTCCTCCAGCTTCAGGCTCATGTTGCGGGCGACCGTTTGCGCCAGTGCGGCATCGCGGTATTCGGCGTCCTGCGATGGAATGACGAACCAGGGCGCGTAGCCCTTGCTTGTCTCCAG
>JBCBUA010000192.1:0-11497 GCA_039818365.1 Pseudomonadota bacterium | reverse complement strand
GTTCGAGACTGTCTCGGCTTGCCGGGTGGCCTGTTTGGCCACCGACTTTGCGGTCTGACCGGCAAATTCCGTTGCATGTTTTGAAATTCTGTTGCGACGCAAACTGGGAATCATTGTTCAAGTCTCCTTAAAAAAATCATCTAACCGCTTTTGACATTCCGGTTCGCCCAGACGGCATTGTGCCGGGCCTTCCAACGGACCAGACCGGCGATTTCAGCCTTCAGGTGCGGCTCATAGTGGAAAAAATTCACGTCGAGCGCGGGATCGCGACCGAGATCGGGTCCCGGCGCCGCCGGAATCCGGGCAGGATCAAGCCACCAGCCTGTAAAGCCGTATTCGAGGTGGTACCGGTCGTAGATCGCTGTGCCTGGAAATGGCACAAGCACACCGAAATTGTTGAAGAAATCGGTCAGGGGTGCCAGTTGCATCATCAGGGCACGGGTGTTGGCAAGTTCTTCCGGCCCCTCATCGGGGAAGCCGAACATGAAGTTGACGATCGTCGTCATTCCCGCGTCCCTGGCGGCAGCCACCGCCGCGATGACGCGCTCCGGTGTCTGACCCTTCCTGATCGCGCGCAGAATGTTCCTGTCACCGCTTTCGATGCCGAAATTGATCGCGACACATCCGGCGCGGCGCATGCGGTCCAGATCCTTCGGGAGCACCATGTTGCCCGGCGTGATGCAGGTCCAGGTCATGCCCGCAAGGTCCGGTTCGGCCAGAATAGCGTCACACAGGGCCTCTAGCCGCGGGCGCCGGGCGGTAAAGGCATCATCCCAGAAGGGCACGTGGGTGAGACCGAAGTCCCGCCGCAACGTCAGCAATTCGGCGACAACGTTTTCCGGGCTGCGCCAGCGATAGGCGCGGCCCGTGACGTAGTTGGCGCAGAAGGTGCAGCGCGCGGGACATCCCCGGCTCGTGACGACACCGCCCGCGACAGCATCTGTTGTTGCAGATCCAGCAGCAATGTGGGGAAAGGGCAACGCGTCGAGATCTTCGATCGCGCTGTAAGGCGGCCCCCGCCCGGTCCGCGTGTGCAGACCCGGGATCGTGTCGAGGCTACCTCCCTTTTCGAGCACCCCGGCAAGGGCAACCAGCGCCTGCTCCCCCTCTCCGCTCAGCGACAGATCGAAGCCGTGCGACAAGGGCTCCTCCGGCAGCACGGTCGGGTGCGGACCACCGGCGATCGAAAGTGCGCCGCCCTCCGGCAACATCGCGGCCAGCCGGTACCCGGCAAGCGCGTTGTAGGTAAAGAGCGTCATGCCAACGAGGTCCGGACGGAAGCTGCGGAGCTGCTCCGCAAACCGCATCCGCGCCTCCGCATCCCCGACATTCGCCAGATCCAGACAACACACCGCGTGCCCGGCCGAAAGCAGCGCCGCCGCGACATACTGCTGGCCGAGATAGGGTGTGTTCATCGGTTGTGGCAGCGGTGGCAGAACCAACAACACGCGAACCATGCCAAAGCCCCCCGGGTTCAGAAATGGATACCTGGAACCTGCCCTTCATTTGGCGTTAGCAGCTTACGTTAAGTCAAGTCTTTTACCATTTCCGTCTTGGCACAGAAAACCCAAGCGAGACGAATACCTTACCCTGGATTGCAGGCAGATCGAACCACCACCCAGGCCTGATGATCCTGTGTGCTCATCGTGCCGGTCGTGTCGACCCTGCACGGCAGGTGCTTGCCAGGTGCTGCCAAGGGTCAGACCGGCCCGCCCGGCTGGAGCCAATTGAACAGTTCACGCTTGCCCGGGAGGACGCTTTGCGACAGGCGGCAAGACGGCGCGCCGCCAAGGTTCCGGCACCGCATCTGATCAAATCGGGATTTCAATGAAAAGAAAGATGGTGGAGCCAAGGGGGCTCGAACCCCTGACCTCTTCGCTGCCAGCGAAGCGCTCTCCCAGCTGAGCTATGGCCCCTTGTCACATCTTAGCGCCGGTCTAGGTCTCCGGCGTCGATGGGGGCGGAACATAGTCACACCGCCCCCCAAGATCAAGCAGAATTTTCGAAGAAATATCCTGCCGCGAACAACAGTGGAAAGGCCGCCTGAAAAGGCGGCCCCGCAAGACGATTACTGGTCGGTATCGTCTTCGATCTCGACGCGGATGCCGGGTACGGAATCCTCGTCTTCATCTTCATCTTCCAGGAAAACGTCGTCGTCGGATTCGTCGTTGTCGATCTCGACATCATCATCGTCGCCGTCGATGTCCGGCACATCATCGGAGCCTTCCGCCTCGGCGTCGGCTTCCTCGAGCGTCACGATTTCCGGTGCTGCCGCGTCCTCGTCTTCTTCTTCGTCTTCCGGCTTCTCTTCGACCTTGGCCGCCTTGGCGGCGCGTGCCGTCATGACGGTTTCGAAGATCGTGCCGCATTTCGGGCACGTGATCGGATCCCGGTTCAGATCGTAGTATTTGGCGCCGCAGCTCGGGCAAAGCCGCTTTGTGCCAAGTTCAGGTTTTGCCACTGTGCTCACCCTTCATTTGTTGTCTGGCTGACTTGTCGGTGGGCCGCCCCATAGCGTCAAGCTCAGCTGCTGTCAAAGACAAATCGGACAAAAAAACAGTTCGCCCCATTCTTCTGCATGTTGCGCACCAAATTTCAAGCGCGCCGGAAAGTTCTCGCCAACAAATCGCATTATATGGTCCGCAGACGCTTTACGTTTTCCTAAGACACGGCGGGGGTGGACGCCTTACCCCGGTGTCCCATAGACGCCAGCAGGACCCGAAGCGGAAAACCGGGTGATGACGAGGCCGCGTCCGCATGATAGGACGTGACACCTTTTCGAAAACTCTCAAGTTCCGGACATTGAAAATGTCACACAACACCGCGCCCACGCCCCTTACCGCGAGCAAGGGCAGCCCGCTGACCGGCACACTTCGCGTCCCCGGCGACAAGTCCATTTCCCACAGATCGATGATGTTCGGCGCACTCGCCGTCGGACGCACCACCGTGAAAGGTCTTCTGGAATCCGAAGACGTGCTGGCAACAGCAGATGCCATGCGCGCCGTCGGGGCAACGATTGAAAAACAGGCCGACGGCTCCTACACGGTCGACGGTATCGGCCTCGGCAGCCTGCTTGAGCCGGAAGGCGTGATCGATTTCGGCAACGCAGGCACGGGCGTCCGCCTGACCATGGGCATCTTCGGCAGCCACAATATCGCGGCGACCTTTGTCGGCGACGCGTCCTTGTCCAAACGCCCGATGGGCCGCGTGCTCGATCCGCTGCGCGAAATGGGGACCAATGTGATCGCCCGCGACGGCGACCGCCTGCCCGCCTCGATCCGCGGTGCGGAGACCGCGCTGCCGATCACCTACCGCGTGCCGATGCCGTCCGCGCAGGTCAAGTCCGCCGTTCTTCTGGCCGGTCTCAATGCTCCTGGTGAAACAACGGTGATCGAGCCGATCCCGACGCGCGATCATACCGAGAAGATGCTGAAGGGTTTCGGAGCGGAAATTTCCGTCACGCTCAACGAAAACGGCGAACGGGTCATCAAGCTGACCGGTCAGCCGGAGCTGAAGCCGCAGGACATCGATGTGCCGGGTGATCCGTCTTCTGCCGGCTTCCCGCTGGTCGCCGCGCTGATCATTCCGGGTTCGGACATCACCATCGAGAACGTGCTGCTGAACGAACACCGGACCGGCCTGATCACCACGCTGATCGAGATGGGCGGGGATATCGAAATCGTCAACCGGCGGGAGACCGGCGGCGAAGAGGTCGGTGATCTCCGGGTAAAGGCCAGCCAACTGAAAGGCATCACCGTCCCGGCCGAGCGCGCGCCATCCATGATCGACGAATATCCGGTGCTGGCAATCGCGGCAGCCTTTGCCTCCGGCGACACGTTCATGCCCGGCCTCGACGAATTGCGCGTGAAGGAATCCGACCGGCTCGCCGCCGTTGCGCGCGGGCTGGAAGCCAATGGCATTCCCTGTGTCGAGACGGAAGACACGCTGACCGTGACCGGCGGGGCCCCATCCATCGGCGGCGGCACGGTCACGACCCATCTCGATCACCGCATCGCGATGGCCTTTCTCGTGCTCGGCATGGCCTGCGAGAAGGCCGTGACCGTCGACGACGGCGCGGTCATCGCGACCAGCTTCCCGACCTTCACCTCGCTCTTCGAGACCCTCGGCGCCAAGTTTTCCGAAACGGCCAGCGAGGCGGCATGATTATCGCGATTGACGGTCCTGCGGCATCCGGCAAGGGCACGCTTGCGCGCAGGCTCGCCGATCACTTCGGCCTGAGACATCTCGATACCGGCCTGACCTACCGGGCCGTGTCGGCGGCGCTGCTTGCCAAGGGGCTGCCCCTTGGAGACGAGGGTGTTGCCATCGAGATCGCCCAGAACCTCGATCTGGCACAGATGGACAAGACGGTGCTTTCCGCACATGAGATCGGCGAGGCGGCGTCGCGTATCGCGGTGCTCGGCGGGCTGAGGCAAGAACTCGTCGAATTGCAACGCCGCTTTGCCGAAACGCCGCCCGGCGCTGTTCTGGACGGGCGTGACATCGGCACCGTTGTCTGTCCTGACGCCACGGTGAAGCTGTTCGTCACCGCCTCTCCTGAGGCGCGTGCCCGGCGGCGCACGGACGAAATGATCTCCAAGGGCAAGGACGCAAACTACGCGTCCGTTCTCGACGATCTCAAGCGCCGGGACGAGCGCGACAGCCAGAGAACCGTCGCTCCGATGAAACAAGCTGAAGATGCGGTCTTGCTTGATACGACAGAAATGGATATAGAAACCGCGTTCCAGGCGGCTGTGGATATCATTTCAAGCGCCAAGGATGGTTCAAGGTCCTAAGGGGTTCACTTTCAGGTGCGCCCCTTTCCGTGCATCCGGAACATATCCGGCTTTGAAAGCCGCAGGTTCTTAATGAACGACAACTGAATTTCGGCAGGACACGCACAGATCGTGTCCTGTGGCGAGACCGGATTTTCCGTCTGCCGCCTCCGCCGGCCCGCTTTTCGAAGCGGAAGGATCAGCGAAGATCGCGATCCCGGGAGACAGGCAATCCGGAGTGCAACACCAACCCGCCGGCGGTGCGCCAACAGGCGCTCAGGAGTATAAATGACCGATTTCAATCCCTCTACCGAGGATTTTGCAGCTCTTCTTGAAGAGTCTTTCGTCCAGAACGACCTCTATGAAGGTGCCGTTGTCAAAGGCACCGTCGTCGCAATCGAAAAAGACCTTGCCGTCATCGACGTCGGCCTGAAGGTTGAAGGCCGTGTGCCGCTGAAGGAATTCGGCGCCAAGGGCCGCGACGGCGAAATGGGTGTCGGCGACGAAGTTGAAGTTTACCTCGAGCGTGTCGAAAACGCTCTTGGCGAAGCTGTTCTGTCGCGCGAAAAAGCACGCCGCGAGGAAAGCTGGGTTCGCCTGGAAGTCGCGTTCGAAGCCAACGAAAAAGTCAACGGCCAGATCTTCAACCAGGTCAAGGGCGGCTTCACCGTCGATCTGGACGGCGCCGTTGCCTTCCTGCCGCGTTCGCAGGTCGATATCCGTCCGGTCCGCGACGTGACCCCGCTGATGCACACGCCTCAGCCGTTCCAGATCCTGAAAATGGACAAGCGCCGCGGCAACATCGTCGTGTCCCGCCGTGTGGTTCTGGAAGAGACCCGTGCCGAACAGCGTTCGGAACTGGTTCAGAGCCTGGAAGAAGGGCACACCGTGGAAGGCGTCGTCAAGAACATCACCGACTACGGTGCGTTCGTCGACCTCGGCGGTATCGATGGTCTGCTGCACGTCACCGACATCGCGTGGCGCCGCATCAACCATCCGTCGGAAGTTCTCACCATCGGCCAGACGGTCAAGGTGCAGATCATCCGCGTCAACCAGGACACGCATCGCATCAGCCTTGGCATGAAGCAGCTTGAAACCGATCCGTGGGACGGTATCGAAGCCAAGTATCCGCTGGAAGCCAAGTTCAACGGCCGCGTGACCAACATCACCGACTACGGTGCATTCGTCGAGCTGGAGCCGGGCATCGAAGGCCTGATCCACGTTTCGGAAATGTCCTGGACCAAGAAGAACGTCCATCCGGGCAAGATCGTTTCCACTTCCCAGGAAGTCGAAGTTATGATCCTGGAAGTCGATCCGGTCAAACGCCGCATCTCTCTCGGCCTGAAGCAGACCCTTCAGAACCCGTGGGATGCCTTCGCGGAACAGTTCCCGATCGGTGCCAATGTCGAAGGCGAAGTCAAGAACAAGACCGAATTCGGCCTGTTCATCGGCCTCGACGGCGACGTGGACGGCATGGTCCACCTGTCCGACCTCGACTGGAACCGTCCGGGCGAGCAGGTGATCGAGGAGTACAAGAAGGGCGACGTGGTCAAGGCCATCGTCCTGGATGTGGACGTCGAGAAAGAGCGTATTTCTCTCGGCATCAAGCAGCTCACCGGCGATCCGATGGAATCGGGCGCAGCCGGCGAATTGCGCAAGAACTCCGTCGTGACCTGTGAAGTCACCGAGATCAAGGACGGCGGCCTGGACGTCAAGATCGCGGACAGCGACCTCACCGCGTTCATCCGCCGTGCGGACCTTTCCCGTGACCGCGAAGAGCAGCGCCCGGAAAAATACTCCGTCGGCGACAAGTTCGACGCGCGCATCACCCAGTTCGACAAGAAGACCCGCCGGGTCACCGTGTCGATCAAGGCGCTCGAGATTGCCGAAGAGAAGGAAGCTGTCGCACAGTACGGCTCCTCCGACAGCGGCGCGTCTCTCGGCGACATCCTGGGTGCTGCCCTGAAGCAGCAGTCCGACGACTAAGGTTTTCGCATCCCGAAGCTTCGGGATCGGAAATGAAAAGCCCGGCAGCAATGCCGGGCTTTTTTGTCAGCAACGTTGCGGCATGCAACGCAGCTGTCTGTCCCTCGCTGTCAAAGCGTGGACAGAAACATCCGAATGTGCGCTGATGGCCCATCAGAAAACAACTCGGCACGGGAGTAACCTATGCGCCTGGTCCTCGTTCTTCTTCTGACGCCGCTGCTGGCGTCGCCTGCCTTGGCCGAGATTGAACGCTCCAAGACCAAATGGAAGGTCAAACCGGATTTTGAGAAAAGCGCGGCCGCGCGCCAATCGATCAGCGGTGCGGACTGCGCTCCGGGCGGAGGATGGTGCCTGGCTGCGAATGATGAGAAGAACTATGCGCAGTTTTTCAAAATCAGGAAGAACAGGCTGGACCCGGACAAGAAAGGCGTGATCCGGCTTTTGCCGAAAAAGGTCGACGGCAGGAAGATGGACGAGATCGACGCTGAAGGCGTTGTCTTCGTGCCCTCCGCCGGCAGCGGGGCGCCGTCCCATTTTTATGTCACCGGTTCGCACGGGTTGTCCCGGAGCGGAGACTTCCAGCCGTCCCGGTTCACGCTGTTCCGCTTTCCGGTCAAGGCAAAGTCGGGCAAGCCGACCTTCGGGTTCAGCGACAACAAGGTCGCCCCTGAGGTCGAGCGGACCACGCTGCTCGCCGAAACGATCAAGTCCAATCCCGATCTCGCGCCATTTGCCGATCAGACGCTGGACCGCAATGGTGTGACCATCGAGGGGATCTCGGAGATGAAAGGAGACATGCTGTTCGGTTTCAGAAGCCCCTGCCTCGCCAGTCATGCACTTGTCCTGCGCGTGCCCACAAAAGCGCTTTTCAAGAAGACACCGCCGCCCTCGACAACGGACAGGATCGAGCTGGGCGACAATGTCGGTATTCGCGACCTGACCCGCGTGAAGAACGGCCTCCTCATCCTGGCGGGCCGGAGTGACGACCGGCGCGGCTCCGAAGACTTCACCTGCGGCGAGAAACGAACCCCGCCCTCGCCGGCACCCTCTGTCTGGTTCTGGAGCGGAACGTCAGGCGATGCGGCGAAGCCGCTCGGGACGCTGCCGGGTGTTGACATAAATGCGAGTGCGGAAACACTGCTCGTGCTTCAGGAAACCGATGCTGCCTATCGTGTGCTGGTTCTGTTCGACGGCGAGAAGAACGGAGCACCCGTTGAGTTCACGGTCGGAAAATAAGAACCGGGGCTGACACGGGCGCAGCGGCACGCCGTGCGGCAGGAGAACTGAATTCGGGTTTGCCGCACTTGCGCCGTGCGACGTTCTTTTGAATGATTGCAACACACATCCGACTTTCCATCCTGGATTTCCAAAATGTCTGCCCTCGACCTGTGCCGCCTTGCAGGCACTGTCTTTCTTGCCGTCACGCTGGTGGTGACCGGCGATACGTGCGGCAAGCTGCTCACGCAGAGCGGCGTCGACCCGTTCATCGTCGCCTGGTCGCGCTTTGCGATCGGGGCGCTTGTCCTGTGGCCGCTTGCCCGGATCCAGTGGCAGGAACTTGGCCCCATGAAAGACTGGCGGGTGATCCTGCGCGCCGTCTTCATCGCGGGCGGGATCACGTCGATCCTGACGGCTCTGGAAACCGAACCGATTGCAAACGTGTTCGGCGCGTTTTTTGTCGGGCCGATCATTTCCTATATCCTCGCCGTTGTTTTCCTGAGGGAACGGCCGTCAACAACCCACACTTTCCTGCTGGCTGTCGGATTTCTGGGTGTCTTGCTGGTGGTCAAACCCGGTTTCGGCATGACGACAGGCACTTTGTTCGCCCTGCTCGCCGGGACATTCTACGGCTCCTATCTTTTCATGACCAAGTTGCTTGCCGGGGCCATGCGGCCGACCCGGCTCCTCATGTCGCAGCTCCTGATCGGCACGGTGCTGATGACGCCGTTCGGCCTGTCCTCGCCCTTTCCTGTGAATGAAACCGGCGTTTGGCTCCTGATCATTGCGAGCGCGCTGACTTCCGCGGCAGGCAACTATCTTCTGGTGATCGCGAACCGGACGGCCGATGCAAGCCTTGTCGCGCCACTGGTTTATACGCAGCTCATCTCCGCAACCGTGCTGGGCGTCGCCGTGTTCGGCGATTGGCCGGATACGATTGCCTTTGCCGGATTGTTCCTGATCGCCGCCTCGGGCCTCGGATCACTGGCGACCCGGCGCACAGCGTAAAGATGCGCCGCCGCGATGTGGAAGGTCAGGAAGACTTGATGCCGTAATTGGCGACCGCACCGAGGACCTCGTCAATTTCGTCCTTCGACAGGATATGCGGTTTGCCGACCGTCTGGCTGACGATATAGGCGTGCGCCAGAACTTCCAGCTCCTCCATCCGCCAGAGCGCCTTTTCAAGCGTTTCGCCGGTGACGACAGCGCCGTGGTTGGCCATCAGGCAACCGGACCGTTCCTTCATCGCGCCGGTGACATGATCCGCCAGATCCTGGCTTCCGAACAGCGCATAGTCGGCAAGCGGCACCGTGTTGCCTCCGAAAATCGCAACCATGTAGTGGCACGCCGGGATCTCGACGCGGTTGATGGAGAGCGCCGTGCAATGCACCGGATGGGCATGGACGACGGCGTGCATGTCCTCCTTTTCCCGCAGCAGAGCCTGGTGAAACTGCCACTCGGTCGACGGGGGAAAATCTCCCTTCTGCTTGCCCTTTCCGTTCAAGGGAACGGAGACCAGCATGTCGGGTGTCATACGATCATAGGGAACGCCGGAGGGCGTGATGATCATCCGCTTGCCGGCCCGGGCCGAGACGTTGCCGGACGTGCCCTGGTTGATCCCGCGCCGGTTCATTTCACGGCAGGTATCGATGATCGCCTGACGCAGTTTGGCGGTGTCCTTGTAAGGTGGCTTAAGCATGGTCTTCCGATAGTCTGAGAAGGTCGGCTGCGGTTTCGGAGCAGGTCGCGACGTGGGTGGCATATCCGCCGCGAATGGCGGCAAGCATCGGGGCGGCCCGGTCGGGGCCCGAGCCCACCAGCAATCCCATGTCCTTGTTGCGCATCTGCTCCAGAGTGACCGCGATCATGCGGTCCTCAATATCGCGGTTAAGGCCGTGGCCGTCCCGATCGATCAGCCGGCCGCAAATGACGCCAATCGCGCCCTTTGCCGCGCAGGCATCAATATCCGTCTTTTCCAGAAGACCGGTATGCACCACGTGGCTGTCCTCACCACAGGTGCCGCAAGCGAAGATCGTCTTGTTGCAGCTTGCCACGGCTAGCAGTTGCGCCTCGATGACCGGCTCCTGTTTCAGCTTATCGACAAGCGCCTTGTCCGACAGGACCAGCGGGACGTGCAGGTTCACGCAGTGTGCGCCGTAACGACGCGCAAGCGTGGCGGAACAGGTCTCGGCGGCAAAGCCGAGCGCAGCGGGGCGCGACCCAACCAGTTGAACGATGGTGAGATCTGCAAGGTCGATCCTCGGGGCGGCCTCCGCCACCCGGTATACGGTTTCGCCCCAGGCAACACCGAGCCGGTCACCGGGTTCAAGCAACCCCGGCAGCCAGTCCGCAACCACGCGTGTCACCCGATCCAGGGAGCGTTCGGGACCATCGGGCGAGGACGGAATGACCACGGCATCGCGCAAACCGAAACGGTCGACAATCCTGCGCGCGAGTTCCTGGTTCCGGAAGACATCGCTGTCGAGCGAGATGCGCACATAGTCGCGTTTTCTGGCCTCGGCCAGATAATTGACCACGGTTGCACGGGAGATACCCAGCCGCTCGGCGATCTCGTTCTGGTTCATCCCGTCCTGATAATAGCACCAGGTCACCTCGACGATCGCGTCTTCCTGCGTACGCGGGCGCGCACCGCTTCTGGGCTCTGCCGGCCGGGACCTGGACGAAGCGGGGCTCATGCGCTCTTGGCAACCGCCGCCAGATCCGGGAAGAGACCGGCAAGGCCGTCCGCGCTCGCCTCACAGACACCGCGTTCAGTGATCAGGCCCGTCACCAGATGGTTCGGTGTTACGTCGAAGGCCGGATTGCCGCCGGGCGTGCCATGCGGCGTGACCTGGACCTGCGTAATCGCGTCCGCCTCGTTCAAGCCCTGAACATGGGTCACTTCGCGTTCGAGCCGCTCTTCGATTGGAATTTCGGCAACGCCGTCATCCACGCTCCAGTCAATTGTCGGCGAGGGCAGTGCGACGTAGAAGGGAACATTATTCGCCCTGGCGGCAAGCGCCTTCAGATAGGTGCCGATCTTGTTGCAGACATCGCCCCGGCGTGTTGTGCGGTCGGTGCCGGTGATGACGAGATCGACCATGCCGTGCTGCATCAGGTGACCGCCGGCATTGTCGGTGATGTAGGTGTGTGGAATGCCGTGGCTGCCAAGCTCCCAGGACGTCAGGGCTCCCTGATTGCGCGGGCGGGTCTCGTCGACCCAGATGTGGATCGGGATGTTCTCGTTGAAGGCCTGATACATCGGACTGGTGGCGGTGCCCCAGTCCACCGTTGCAATCCAACCGGCGTTGCAGTGCGTGAGGATGTGAACCGGTTCGCCGTCTTTCTTGCCGGCGGCGATCTTGCGGATGATCTCCAGCCCGTTCTGTCCGATGCGGTGATTGATGTCGACATCCTCATCGGAAATCTCGTGCGCGAGTTTGAGCGCGGCAGCTGCCCGCTCCGCTTCCGGCAGCGGTTTCAAATGCGCGCGGCACCGGTTGAGAGCCCAGCGAAGG
>JBCBUA010000191.1:0-11503 GCA_039818365.1 Pseudomonadota bacterium | reverse complement strand
TGACATGGCGGCAGAGCACGGCTCTGCCGCCAACCCCTCCCCCGGACGCAATTCGAAATCGATGTGATTGCAGACAGGCCGGGGATGGCACGGATTGCCGGGGGCACGCGGCAATTCATCTGAATTTTCTGTTTCTAGCACCGGCGAAACACGCTGCGTGACAGAACAGCGGGGAAGACTGAAGGGGCAGCCCATGCGCGCGGATCTACGCGTTTCCTATCGGGGGAAAAGATGAAAGAGCAAAAGTCCGGCGGATTGCGGGAATGGGTCATTCCGGTCGCCTTTGCGGTATGCGCAGGCTGGGTCATCTGGCACGGTCCTGCCTACATTCTTGATTTCTTCCCGCATGCGAATGAAAGCATGACTGCGCAGATTACCGAGCTGCACGAGCGCAAGGACGTCTCTCCTGGCCTGTCCGGCATGTTCGGCGGCATCATGGACATCATCGACTGGGCGGCGCTTTTGCTCCTTCCCATCCTGCTGGTCGTCGGCATGCGCAGCGTCGTTCACGCCCAGATGGAATACCCCGACTATACGAAGTTTGACTATTTTGCCCTGTTCATCGGCCGTGTGGTCATGCTCCTGATCATCATCATGACGCTGGTCATGCTCTACGAGGTGTTCCTGCGATACGTGATCGAAGCGCCGACCCTGTGGGCGAACGAACTGACGCTCTGGATCGCCGGCTTCGTGTTCCTGCTGTCGGGCCTTTACGCGATGCAGCAGCGTTGCCACATCCGCATTTTCATCCTCTACGACATCCTGCCGCGACCCTTGCGCCACGCCTGCGATGTCATATCGGTCTTCATGATCTGCCTGTTCGCCTTCTTCCTTGTTTACGGAAGCTACAAGCAGGTCTTCGCCATCAAGTTTCACCGTTGGGAAATGTTCGGGACGGCCTTCGATCCACCGATCCCGGCGACGATCCAGCCGATGATCCTCATCGTCGCCGTGCTCGTCGCGATCCAAGCCGTCGCCAATCTGATTGCCGATTGGGACAAGCAGCCCACCGAAATGGAAGAGCCTGACATCATCGACGAAGAAGAGCTCGAAGCAATCAAGAAAAGCGTGGGTGCAAAGTAATGGACGTCGGCACGATCTCAATAGTCCTGGTATTCGGACTTCTCTTCCTGCTCGGCATCGGCATGCCGCTCGGCTTTGCCTCGGCTATCCTGGCCGCGCTGGTCATGATCATGAAATTCGAGCCGACGCTGCTCACCGACCCGACGAGTTTCGGCACAGGACTTCTCACCAGCAATCCGGGGACAGGCCCCCTCTATCTGCTGACCCAGAAGATCTTCGACCTGATGACCGAGTACGTGCTGATTTCAGTGCCATTGTTCATCTTCATGGCGGCCCTGCTCGAACGTTCCGGCATTGCCAAGCAGATGTATGACAGTCTGGATTTCTGGCTCAGCCGGGCGCGCGGCGGCGTTGCCATCGTGACCTCCATCATGGCGGTCCTGATGGCGGCCATGTCCGGCATTATCGGCGGTGAGGTCGTGCTACTCGGCCTGATCGCCCTGCCGCAGATGCTGCGTCTCGGCTACAACCAGAACCTGGCGATCGGCACCATCTGTGCCTCAGGTTCCCTTGGAACCATGATCCCGCCGTCGATCGTTCTCATCATTTACGGTCTCATCACGGAAACCTCGATCAAGGCGCTGTTCACGGGAGCCTTCATTCCCGGTTTCATGCTGGCCAGCTTCATCATGATCTACATCGTCGTCCGCACGCAGCTGGACCCGTCCCAGGCCCCTCTGCCAGAGCCGCGCGAGGGCGATCCGGAAGGCGGCGAAAAGCTGATCATGTTCGGCGGCTTTGTCAGCGTTGTCGTGGCCGGTGTCATGGCGATCCTGATCGCAAGGATCGCATTCCTGACGGTAACGGGGCGCAACGATCCATCGGTCGATGCATTCGAGCCGCCTCCCCTCGGCATGGTGTCCGACCTCCCCTGGCTGATCGGCATCGGAGCGCTGGCACTTCTGTTCATCTTCCTGGTCGCAGGACGTCAGAGAACCGCTTCCGGCTGGGAACACGGCAAGGGGCTCGTTCCGCCGCTCGCCGTCATCGGCATCGTTCTCGGGTCTATTTACGGCGGCGTCACGGGGATCACCGAGGCTGCCGGCATGGGTGCGGTCGCCGTGTTCCTGATCGCCCTCTTCCGCGGCGAAGCATCCGTTGATCTGCTCTGGGTCTCCATGATGCGGACATTGCGGTCAACCGGCACGATCATCTGGGTGACAATCGGCGCAGCAACGCTTGCCGGTGCCTACACGCTTGCCGGCGGCCCCACCTATATCGCCCAGCTCATCATCGGTGCGGAAATGCCGACGATGCTCGTGATCCTGACCATGATGGTCATCCTGCTGTTCATGGGCGCTTTCATGGACTGGGTCGGCATCGTGCTGCTGATCATCCCGGTGTTCCTGCCGATCGTGAAGCGGCTGCCGATTGACGAGATCGGTTTCCTTGGCACGTTGTCACCGCAGCATGTCGCGATCTGGTTCGGCGTTCTTTTCTGCATGAACATGCAGGTCAGCTTCCTGTCGCCGCCCTTTGGCCCGGCCGCGTTCTACCTGAAGTCGGTCGCGCCGCCGCACATCTCGCTGACCGACATTTTCCGGGGCTTTCTCCCCTTTATCGGTGTACAATTGATCGCGCTCGCGGTGCTGCTGATCTGGCCGACGATTGTCACAATACTGCTTTGAGGACCTCACATCATGCTTAGTCAAGGCGATGTCGATCTGTTCCGAAAACAAGGTTATCTCGTGGTCGAGGGTCTGCTTGACCAGGATGCCCTGACGGACGTCCGCACCGAATACAGCGGTTTGATGGACGATCTCTATGGCGCGTGGCAAAGGGACGGGAAGGTTCCCGAGCCGCATGAGGGAATGGGCTTCTGGGACAAGCTGGACCGGGCCTACAGGGGCGGTTTCGAATGGTATCAGCCCTTCGACATCAGCCTGCCGCATGCGGGGATTTCGGACGACACGCCGATGCATTTCGGACCTGCGGTGTTCAACATGGCAACAAACGCGAACATTCTGGATTGTGTCGAAGCCCTGATCGGTCCGGAGATATCCTCCAATCCGATCCAGCATGTCCGCATCAAACCGCCCCAACACGCCGTGTCGGCGTCCGAGAACCGGGCCCATGTGATCGCGACCGACTGGCACCAGGACCAGGGTGTCACGCTCGAAGAAGCGGACGACACGACATTCGTGACCGTTTGGCTCGCCATCACCGACGCAACGATCGAAAACGGCTGCCTGCAGGTCGCGCCCGGCGCCTATCAGGAAATGCTGCCGCATTGCTCCAGATCCCAGGTCGGGATTGCCGAGCCGTTTCTGCCCAGGGAGGAAGCCACACCGGTTCCCGTCAAGGCCGGCGGTGCCGTCATTTTCCACCCGCTGACACCCCATGGTTCGCTCGCCAACAACAGCGATCACTACCGCTGGTCATTCGATCTGCGCTATCATGTGACGGGCCAGCCGTCGGGCCGGAGCCATTTCCCGGAGTTCGTCGCGCGTTCCCGCAGCAATCCGGGGTCTGAACTCAAGGACTGGCGTCTTTGGAAGAAGATGTGGGAAGACACCCGCCATCAGCTCGCGCACAGCGAACATATTCCCCAGCATCGCTGGGGCAACGACGCACCCTACTGCGCCTGAAGCACGCACCACGCAAACAGCCGTTCAGGTTGGAGACGGGAATTGAACCGTAACACTCCCATTCGCCTCGTGGTCATCGGGGCAGGCCTTGTCGGTCGAAGGCATGCGCGCCATGCCTTTGAGCATCCCGACATTGATCTGGCCTGGATCGTCGACCCCAATCCGGACCAGCAGACACTGGCCAAGGAACTGGGCTGCCGATGGGCACCGGATCTGGAAAGCGTCTCGGCTGCCGACTGTCACGCCGCCATCATCGCGACCCCCAATTCCGACCATCTGCCGAGCGGACTGGCCTGCCTTGAAAGGAACTGGGCCACGCTGGTGGAAAAGCCCGTCGCGGACACGGTGGAAAATGGCGAGAAGCTCGTGAGCGCGTTCGAAGCACGCGGCCTGCCCCTGCTGGTCGGTCATCACCGCCGCTACCATCCGTCTGTTGAAAAGGCGAAGGAACTGATCGGAACGGCAGCGCTGGGAGCCCCAGTCTCCGCCTCCCTGATCTGGGCCGTGCGCAAGCCCGACAGCTACTTTCAGGCCGGGCTATGGCGCCGCAAGAGCGATGGCGGTCCGCTTCTCATCAACTTCATCCATGAGGCAGACCTGCTGGTCGGCCTGTTCGGTCCCGTTCAGGAAGTCCAGGCCATGGTATCCCACCATGCACGGGGAAGCTCTGTTGAGGACAGTGCCGCGATCAATATCCGCTTTTCAAGCGGCGTCATTGCGACCGCCGTTCTGACCGATGCCGCCCTTACACCGTGGAGTTTCGAGGGCGCGAGCGGAGAAAACCCGAATATCGCGGAAACCGGTATCTCGTCCTGGCGGATCGGATGCACGGCGGGCAGCTTCGAATTTCCGGCCCTGCGTGTCTGGACCGATGCACAAGGTGAAGACGGCGACTGGTCGCGCCCGCTCAAGCACGAGGTGATCGAGACCGAAAAGGTCAATCCGCTTCACGAGCAATTGACGCATTTCGCGCGCCTGATCCGGCAGGAAAGCACTATACCGAAGGTCTCCGGCCGCGACGGGCTTGAAGCGCTGCGCCTCGTCGAAGCCGTCCGCACGGCAGCGCGTACCGGGCGCCCTGTCGTGACAGATGGTCCGGCACAGAACGCAAACATTGTCTGACAACTTCTTTAAATTGAGGAACGATCATGAGCAAACCGAAGATTGGCTTTATCGGCATCGGATTGATGGGCGCGGCAATGTGCAACCGCCTTCTGGATCAGGGCTACGAACTGACAATTGTCGCCAACCGGTCCCGCGAGCGGGTCGAAGCCCTTGTTACCCGCGGCGCAAGTGAGGTGACATCCGCGCGCGAAGTGGCAGAGGCGAGCGATGTCGTGATGCTCTGCGTCGACACTTCCGTTTCCGTGGAAAGCCGGATGTACGGACCTGAGGGCGTGATTGCCGGCCTGGCACAGGGCAAGATCGTGATCGACTTCGGGACTTCCCTGCCCGCTTCCACCAAAAAGATCGGGACAGCGGTAGCCGAAACCGGCGCGACGTACCTCGATTGCCCGATCGGACGCACCCCCTCCCATGCTCTTGAAGGAAAACTCAACCTGATGTGTTCGGGAGACACAGCCACTTACGGGCGCGTGGAACCGGTATTGAACGATCTGGGGGAAAATGTCTTCCATCTTGGAGAGCTCGGCACCGGTCACACCATCAAGCTGATCAACAACTTTTTCGCACAGACCGTGGCCAACGGCATGTCGGAAGCCTTCGCCATGGCGGACAAGGCAGGTGTCGACCGTCAGAAGGTCTATGACGTGATGGCGGCCGGTCCGCTTCATTCCGGAATGATGGACTTCGTAAAGGCCTATGCGATCGACAACGATCCGAACAAGCTCGCCTTCTCGATCCGCAATGCGCGCAAGGATGTCGGCTACTACACGGATATGGCCGAAGGCCTCGGTGTTGAATCGATCATGGCGGCAGGAGCCAAAAAGGCACTCGACTTGTCCATTGAAGCCGGCAGAGGCGATGAGTTTGTTCCCCTTCAGGTTGACTTTTTCGTTGACCACTTCAAGGCGGGCGACAAGGATTAAGCTGGCAAGGGATGGCGCGATTTGCTTCCAGGACCGTCGAAGACAAACCGTTTCTCGGCATCGTCCTGATCCTCGTTGCCTATCTCACCTTCGCCTTCATCGATACGGGTTCGAAATGGCTGGGCGTCCTTGGGCTGGGCGCCCTTCAGCTGTCTTTCATGCGCTATTTCGGGCATTTCGTGATTTCGCTGGGTCTGTTCGCCGCAAGCGACTTTGATTTCAGGCAGTTGCGCTGTGAGCGTATCTGGCTGGTAATCCTGCGCGGTGCCCTCCTGAGCGGATCGACAGTGTTCAATTTCGCAGCCCTGCGCTACCTGCCGCTGACGCTCACCTCGACGATCCTGTTCTCGTCGCCGATCATGATCTGCGTCCTGTCCTGGCCCCTCTTGCGTGAACGTGTCGGACTGGTCCGCTGGTCCGCCGTCGCGATCGGGTTTGCTGGCGTTGCGGTCGCCATTCGGCCTTTCGACGAGGACTTTCACTTTGCGGTTCTTCTGTCGCTGGCCGCCGCGTTCTGTTTCGCCCTTTATTCGATCCTGACCCGCAAACTCGCTGGCGTCGTCTCGCCGGACACGATGCAGTTCTATACCGGGTTCGTCGGCACATTTGCGCTTGTGCCGTTTGCGATCCTTGAATGGCAGAACCCGTCGACCGGCTTTCAATGGGCCGTTCTCGTCGGGCTTGGCATCCTCGGATGGGTCGGCCACCAGTTCCTGACCAACGCGATGAGTTTCGCGCCGGCTAATCTTCTGATGCCCTTCGGCTACGTCTTCATCCTCTACCTGACGGTCGCGAGCTATCTGGTGTTCGATCAGCTGCCCGATCAGTGGACGGTGATCGGCGCGGCCATCATCGTCGCGTCGGGACTGATCATTTTCTACCGGGAGCGTGTGCTTTATGCGCGCCGGCTCGATGCGACCCGGCGCGGTGAGACAGACGTTTAGGACCGCTTCCCGTTCACTTCACCCCGTTCACGTTCAGATAGACCGAATAGAGCGAACTCGTCCCGGCGATGAACAGCCGGTTGAGCTTCGGGCCGCCGAAACAGACATTGCCGACCATCTCCGGAATGCGCACCTTGCCGATCAGGACGCCGTCTGCATTGAGGCAATGAACCCCGTCGGCCGCCGAGCTCCAGATCCGCCCGTCCCGGTCGAGACGAAACCCGTCGAAAAGACCGCTTGTGCAGGAGGCGAACACCCCACGGTCTTCCAGCGATCGGCCGTCGCTCCCGACCTTGAATTTCTCGATATGCGCCGGCCCGTCGTCGTCATGCGTAATGCCCGTGTCGGAAACGAACAGCCATTCCTCGTCTTCGGAAAAGGCAAGACCATTGGGCTTGAAGAAACCGTCCGCGGCAAGTTCGACCACGCCTGTCTGCGGGTCCACCCGGTAGACATTGCAGCTGCCGATTTCGCTGTCCGCCCGATCGCCTTCATAATCCATCAGGATCCCGTAGGACGGGTCGGTGAACCAGACGGAACCGTCCGACTTCACGACAACGTCGTTCGGCGAATTCAGCCGCTTGCCCTCCCAGTGCGAAGCAAGCACGCTGACCGAGCCGTCATGCTCGGTGCGCGTGACGCAGCGGGTCAGGTGTTCACAGGTCACGAGCCGGCCCTGTGTATCCACCGTGTTGCCGTTGGCATTGTTGGAGGGGCGCCTGAACTCCGAAACCGAGCCGTCGGTCTCGTCCCAGCGCAGGATGCGGTTGTTCGGAATGTCGGACCAGACGAGATAGCGGCCTGCCGGGAACCACGCGGGTCCTTCCGACCAGCGTGCACCCGTCCAAAGGCGCTCGACCCGTACATGACCGACAAAACAGGCCTCAAATTCCGGTTCAATGACTTCAAAACCGGTTCCTTCCAAAACGCCAAACATCATGTTTCCCGTTGCTTTTCAAATGACTGATGCGGGAAGTCGGGCCGCCGAGTTCCCCATCCCTGTTGTTTCATCCTGTTTCCCGGATGCCCCGGGTCAGGCCCCCAGATTGCCTGATAGGTATCAACCGCGCAGCCGAGCCGTTGCAGATAGGCCGACGCGACAAGAAGAATGATCCACCAGCAAACAAGCGTCAGCCACATCCAGTTTGGCGCGTTTGCCGTCCACAATCCACTCGCGATCGCTCCGGCCATGAGGATCAGGGCAAGATAACCGCAACCCTTGTGAACTGCTTCAAAAATGAGTCTGTGCCGGGTCATATCGTAGTGATCGCCGCGCAGGGAACCGTCTTGCCGCCTATCCGTCGGACCGCCCTTGCTTCCCCTCAGCAAACCGGAAAACGCCTGAACCAGTGCAAGGGCAAGCACCGAATAGCCAAACAGCCTGTGAACCAGCGCCGTTCCGGTGTTCTGGGAGGACATCAGTATGAGAACGAGGCCGACGATGGACAGTGCTACAACAAGGGACTGGGAGATCCAGTGACTGCGCCACCAGATCTTGCTGTCCAGCTCGCGCGGCCAGTCCTGTCCGGGCAGTACCTTGAAGAAACGCGCCATCATGATCGCCAACGGGGCAAGAATACCCCAGCCCAGGACCATGAACCGGGCGTGCCAGGACAAGGCAAGGCCGATTTCATGAGGTCTGGCCGCATCCATCGGGGATATCAGCCACTCCATCATCATCCCTTCACGGCCCCTGCCGTCATGCCGGTGATAATCTGCTTTGAGGCGACAAACGTGAACAGGATCGGCGGGATCGCCAGCAGCATGCCGGTCGCCATGATCACGCCCCAGTTGATATCGTACTCGGTGATCGAGTTGACGATCGTGACCGGCACCGTGCGCGTCGAGCGACCCGAAAGAGCGTTTGCCAGCAGGAATTCGTTCCAGGCGATGCGGAACGTGAAGATCGCGGCAGCCGCCAGGCCCGGCTGGATGATCGGCAGCACCACGAGGAAAAACACCTGGAACGGATTGGCACCGTCCATGCGCGCGGCTTCCTCGAGCTGGATCGGCACCTGCACGATGAAGCTCTGCAGGATCCAGATCACGAAGGGCAGGTTCATCGCCGTATAGATCAGGATGATGCCGGCATAGGTCTGGTCGAGCCCGTACTGGAATGTCCAGATACCGAAGACCGGGACGAGCAGGACGGCAGGCGGAACCATGCGCATCAGAAGTGTCGTCATGGAAACGGCGCCGCGCCCCATGAACTTGAAACGGACAAGCGCATAGGCGGCCATGCAGCCAATGGTCAGCGTCAGCCCGGTCGAGATCAGCCCGACGATCAGGGAGTTGACCAGCGCGCGCCCGAAGGTCGGGTCGCAATAGTCGACATGCTCCGGTTCGTACCAGAGGAAATTGCACAGAACCGTCTCGTAGTTTTTGATCGTCGGCGAGAAAAAGAATGCGGGCACTGAGGCGTCATAGACGTCGACATTTGTCTTGAACGACGTTGCCAGCATCAGGGCGATCGGACCGACGCTCATCACCACGAGCGCGACGACAAGGGCATAAAAGGCCGGATTCTGTTTTTCCGATTGAGCGGACATCAGGTGTCGTCCTTTTCGGCGGCTGCGCGTTGGCGAGCGACACGGGCTTCCTGAACGCGGTTGTACAAGAACATTCCGATGGTCAGGGCCATCAGCAACATGAGCAGCAGGTTCGACATGGCTGCCGCTTCGCCCAGCTCCTGGAACTCCTGCGCTGTCCGGAAAATGCGAAGTGCCAGGATTTCAGTAGACAGACCGGGGCCACCGTTGGTCAGAACCAGGATCACTTCCAGAACCTTGAAGGCATCGATCAGGCGCAAGAGAAGCGTGACGATCAGGACGGGCATCATCAGGGGCAACTTGATCATGATGATCTTCTGCCACTCGTTCGCGCCGTCGATTTCCGCAGCTTCCAGCGCGGAGCGCGGCAGCGACTGCATGGCAGCAAGCGCCAGGATGAAAATGAACGGTGTCCATTGCCAGACATCGGCAATCACGATCGCGATGAACGACCATGTGCTGTCGGAGAGCCAGGGTATCCCCTCGAACCCGAAGCTTTTGAGCGTGCGGTTAAAGATACCGACCGTCGGGTGGTACATGTAGCGCCACATCAGGCCGACCACGATCGGGGCGATCATCATCGGCAGGATGAAGACCGTGCGCAGCACCGCCATTCCCTTGAGCTTCCTGTCCAGCAGCAAGGCCAGGCCGACACCCAGGATCATTTCAAGCGTCACGACGATCGCGGCAAAGCGAATGGTCACCCAGAAGCTCTCGCGGAAGGCCTCGTCGTTCCAGAGATTCACATAGTTCCGGAACCCGATGAACTCGGCCTGACCGATCCGCTGGCTCGGGCTCCAGTCCAGGAAACTGGCATAGACCATGTATCCGATCGGATAGAGCAGCGCGAACACGAGGATGATCCCTGCCGGCGCCAGAAACATGTATGGGGTCAGCCGATTGGCCTTGATCGCAACGCTCATTGCCGATCGCTTTCAGTGAGGATTTTTGAGAGCCCCGCGGCGATGCCGCGGGGCAGCGTCAGGTTTACTGGGTCCAGGTGTAGTACCCGGCGTCATCCATCAGCGCCTGTGTGCGCTCGGCGACACCGTCAAGGGACTCCTGAACCGGTGCGTCCTCGGTGATGATCTTGGAGAGCGTTGTACCGAGATCGGCGTTGATCTTGCCCCAGACCGGGATGATCGGACGCCAGTCGGGATCAGCGTTCTTGAGCGCTTCACCGAAGGTTGCCATATGCGGGAACTTCTCGTTTACATCCGCATCCGCATGGGTCGAATAGCGGGACGGGTTGCCGCCGGCCATGGCGATCAGCTTGTCCGCCTTCTTGCTCGTCAGCCACTGCATCAAGAGGAAGGCCGCGTCCTTGTTCTGGGCATTCTTCGGAATACCGATGCCGAAGCCGCCCGTCTGGGACCCTGCCCTGACACCGACCGGATGCGGGGCCCACTCGACGAGACCGACAACCTTGGACTTGTCCGGATTGTTGACCTGGCCGGCAAAGACGGTGGAATCCAGGAACATGGCCGAATTGCCCTGCAGGAACGAAGCGCCCGCTTCCGCAAAGCCGAAGGTCTTGGAGCCTTCCGCGCCGCAATTGACGATTTTCTTCAGGGCTTCCGCCGCCTGGACGCCTTCCGCGTTGTTGACGATCGGCTTCCATTCATCATCGAAGATCCGGCCTCCGAGCGGGGCAAGATGCAACAGGAACGCGTGGCTGGCGTGGTGGCCGGAGGCCGCACGCGAGGCAAGTCCGCCCATGCCGGGCTCAAGTTCCGGGATCAGGCACACCAGTTCCAGCAATTCCTCGTAGGTCTCGGGAACCTTGAGGTCGTGCTTGTCGAAAATATCCTTGCGGTAGCCGAGGATCGACGTTTCAGACCCGAAAGGCAGACCGAAGAGCGATCCGGTCGGGCCCGGCAGATACCCCTTCTTGCCACCGGCAACACCGATATTGGCGACATACCCGTCAATGAGATCTTCCGCCTCGTAGTTCGGATCGGCCAGTTTCGGGTTCATGAAAAACCGCGCCAGGTTTTCCAGCTGATCGGCATAGACATAGTCCGCCTTGGAGAACACGACATAGGCGATCAGGTCATAGTCGCCCCGGTTCTTGGTCAGTTCGAGCGTCTGGCGCTCGCGCATTTTCAGGTATTGCAGCTGGTCGACTTCCACCCGGATACCGGTTTCCTTCGTGAATTCCGGCAGAACCTTCATCACGGCGTCAAAATGCGGGTGCGCGGGAAAATTGACGACAAGGGTCTCGCCGGCAAACTCCTCGTAGGGGTTCGCGAGTGCGGCTGTTGCGCCAAGCGCGAGCCCGGCAACGGCAC
>JBCBUA010000190.1:3766-11523 GCA_039818365.1 Pseudomonadota bacterium | reverse complement strand
GGCGGGAAATGCCGCGCCGGCGGATCTCCTTGATCAGTGCTGTCGCGATCGTCTCCGGAGCGGCGGACTTGATCGCGACGGCCTGGAGTTCCAGCGCCTTGTACCGGGTGACGCGCCGGGCCTTCAGTGCACCGTCGGGTGTCAGCTGAACATCTTCTTCCTCCACGATATCTCCGGCAAAGAGGTCCTCGATCTCTTCTTTTGAAATCGGCGCGCATAGTTGAATGCGGCCATTCGCGGCCTTGCCCTGGATGTCCGCGACGACGACAAAACGCTCGCCGGCAAGGGCGTGCGTCTGCTCCAGCTCCGCCCCGCGTCCATTGGCAAGACGGAAGCGTCCGGTCTGCCCGCGGGCCTGTGCGACCCGGTCCGGATAGGCGAGTGCGAGCAACAGCCCCGCGCTCTCCATGTCGGTCTCGGTGCCGCCGCCGCCTGCCTGCTTGAGCCACCGTGCGGCGAGCGCCCGGCCATCCTTTGCGCGCTGCCCCTTGTCGTGCCGCAAGACGCGCAGCCGCGCGCGCAGATCCGGGTCGCGTCCGCCGAGACCGGGTTCCGACAGACACAGCGCAACGAGCGCCGCCGTATGACCAAGTTCCCGCGCGATGCCCTCGATCACCATATGCGCAAGGCGCGGATGGAGTGGCAGCTTGGAAAGGGCCTTGCCGTCTCGCGTCAAGCGACCGGACGCATCGATTGCGTGAAGATCCGACAGGAGCGATTTCGCTTCGGTCCAGGCGGCCGCCGGTGGCGGGTCCGCGAATGTCAGACTGGCCGGATCGAGGGTTCCCCAGGCCGCGAGGTCAAGGACAAGACCGGTCAGATCGGCTTCCAGGATTTCTGGCGCCTCGGCTGCGCGCAGGGCCATCGTCTGGGCTTCGTCCCAGAGCCGGTAACAGACGCCGGGTTCGGTTCTTCCCGCCCGTCCGCGCCTCTGATCCGCGGACGCGCGTGAGACGCGGACCGTCTCCAGGCGGGTGAGGCCGGTCTGAGGTTCATATTTCGGCACGCGGGCAAGGCCACTGTCGATCACGACCCGGACGCCCTCGATCGTCAGCGATGTCTGCGCGATGGCGCTGGCAAGCACGATCTTGCGTGTCCCGTTTTCCGCGGGCCGGATGGCTGCATCCTGGGCTTTGGCGTCGAGCCCGCCGTAAAGCGGTGTGATCTTGCAATGTTCCGGGATCTTGCCGGAAATCAGATCCGCGACGCGCCTGATTTCGCCCTGCCCGGGCAGGAATACCAGAAGCGAGCCCGTTTCCTCGGTCAATGCCTGGTGGATGGCACGGACAATCTGCGGTTCGACCCGGACGTTCGGATCGCGGCCGAGATAGTGCGTTGCGACCGGAAAACTCCGTCCCTTGCTTTCCAGGACGGGGGCGTTGCCGAGCAGGTTCGAAATGGCGGCTGCATCGAGCGTTGCCGACATCGGAAGAAGACGCAGGTCCTGGCGCAGCGCCGATTGCACGTCAAGCGCCAGCGCCAGCCCGAGATCCCCGTCGAGGGAGCGCTCGTGAAACTCGTCAAACAGTATCGCGGCAACGTCGGTCAGCTCCGGATCATCGAGGATGAGCCGCGTGAATACACCTTCCGTGATGACCTCGATGCGGGTTCTGGCGCTGACCCTGGTTTCCATACGCACCCGGTAGCCGACCGTTTCGCCCGGTTTCTCGCCGAGCTCGGCCGCCATCCGCCGGGCGGCCGCGCGTGCGGCAAGCCGGCGCGGTTCCAGCACCAGGATCTTGCCGTCCTGCCGCCAGGGCGCATCCAGAAGGGCGAGCGGAACGCGCGTTGTCTTGCCCGCACCCGGTTCTGCCACCAGCACCGCGTTCTTGTGGTCCTGGAGGGTTTGCAGCAGGTCCGCAAGGACCGCATCTATCGGAAGTCCGGTCGAGAATATGCGGGACCCGGCCATGGCCTTGTTTAGCCTTGAGACGAAGCGCTGCCGTCTTTCCACTGACGCCCCTGCATGTCGACGGCAAAGGCATTCGGCTCGCGAGCGAAGGAGGCAAGTCCTTCAAGGGCCGGATCGGGATGACGCACGATGAAGGTCGGGATCTTGCCCATGAGCGTTTCATGTGGCGACTTGGCTTCGAAGGCGGACCGGAAGTCTCCGTCGGTCAGGAAGCGCGAGATGCGGGGCGTAATGCCGCCTGTAAGATAGACACCGCCGCGTGCCAGAACGGTCAGGGCACAATCGCCCGCAACACGGCCGAGGCTTCGCGCGAAGATGTTGAGCGTCTTGACCGCGACGGGATCATTGTCTTCGGCCGCCTGCGTGATCGTGGCCGGCGTGTCGAACGTTCGGTCGGCGTTCATCCAGGCGCCGACCGCCCGTGCCAGTCGCGGCAGGCCTGTTCCGCTGAGAAGCTGTTCCGCGCCGATCCGGCCGCCGACCCGTTCGATATGAGGCCAGATCTGGACGTCCTCCTCGCTGACCGGCCCGAGCTCGACATGGCCGCCTTCGCCGGGAACGGGAACCCAGCTGCCGGCGGCGAAGATCATCGCAGCCGCACCGAGCCCGGTTCCGGGCCCGAGAACGAACTTGGCACTGTTTGCCCGGATCGACCCCGTGCCGACCTGTTCGATATCCGCGCCGCTATAGCCCGGCAGGGCGAGAGCCTGCGCCTCGAAGTCGTTGAGGACGACAACTTCCTCCAGCCCCAGATCGGCAATCATCTTCAAGGGCTCGATCACCCAGGCGGCGTTGGTCAGGGGGATGGCATCGCCCGTAACCGGACCGGCGACGGCGATGATCGCCGTCCGCGGCCTCACCTCGGCCTCGGGAAAGACAGCCGCACGGATCGCGGAAGAAATGTCCGGATGATCGGCAGTCGCGGTCTTTCCGCACATGCGTGTCGCGGCATCTGTTCCGTCCACGAGCGCGAAACGGGCATTGGTGCCGCCGATATCGGCAACCAGAACGGGATAGGCGAAGGACTTGGAACCTGACGAACAATTCATGATTTGGGCGTACCGACCTCAGGCGTATCGGATGTTGTCTGAAGACCCTGCAGGCGTGCCGACCGGAGCAGGATATCGGCTGTGGATTCGTTGAGCGCCATGGGAATGTCGTAAACGAGCGCCAGCCGCATCAGGGCCTTGACATCAACATCGTGCGGCATGGGTGAAAGCGGGTCCACAAAGAAGAACAGGCCCTGCAGCTTTCCCTCCGCGATCATGGCGCCCAGCTGCTGATCGCCGCCGAGCGGGCCGCTCTTCAGGCGCTCAAGCGTAAGCTCGGGACAGGCCTCCAGAACGCGGCCGCCGGTTGTGCCGGTGCCGACCAGGTTGAATGCGGCCAGTTTCTCGCGGTGGCGTACGGCAAAATCCACCATCGCATCCTTTTTCGCATCATGTGCAACAAGGGCAAGAGTCGGCGTGGCTGGCATTCGAAATCCTCTTTGCGGCAAGACGGATGGGCGGTTTGGTTATTAGCCGCAAAGTCGGCCCTACGCAAAGGGGGAAGCGCCAGAAGAAAGCGGAAAGGTTCGATTCCGGCGGAAAATTTTGGGACGCAAAAAAAACCGCGCCCTCTTTGGAGCGCGGAAGTCGATAGGGAGAATACGTGGCTGACTTAGTCGAACAGGTTGCACCGGACCGGTTCGCGGCCTGAAACGCGCTGAAAATAGGGATCGGGTTCCTTGAGGTGCAGTCCTGCGATCTCCAGGACGAGTTTCATGCGGATCGCATCCGCGAAGCCCTCTTTCGACCGCACGGGGATCGCAAAGGAGCCCGGACCGCCGATCACGCAGTCTTCGTAGTAGTGATCGAGGTTCAGCATCGCCTGCCAGGAGTTCTTGTTGGTCTTCATCATCAGCGGCAGCCCGTTGATGGTCACGCCTGCGGCAACCATTCGATCACGCATTTCCGTAACGGAGCCGCCCTGGTTGTTGGGACCGTCCCCGGAAATGTCGATCACCCGGCGCAGACCCATATACTGGTTGGTCTGGACCAGCTCGACGGATTTCTCCAGGGCCGAGACAATGGAAGTCCGCTGAACTTGCCTTAAGGGAGCCTCGGCGATCTTGGAGGCGAAGTGCGACGCAGTGGCCGCGTCCTTGACAACGGTCCAGTCGGCGACGATGAAGTGCTCGTCGACGCCGCCCCATTCCATATAGGTTACGGCGACCCGGCCGATCGGGCCGACCTGGATGGCATCGATGAATTCCCGCGAGGTGAGGGCGGCGACATAGCCGGCTCGCTGGATTTCCTGTTCTTCAGTGTCCATGGATTGTGAGATATCAACCGCGAGTACGAGTTCCACGTCGACCTCTTTGGCCGGATCGTACGAGAGATTTGCGGTCGCAGGCATCGCCGGCCGGAGATCACGGGCTTCGGCGGGTAGAATAAGCAGCATCGCCGCTGCTGGAAGGGACAGCACTTTCGCAACTGTCAGTGCACAGTCTTTTATTGTGTCGAGACGCATTGTTTTCTCCTTATTCCGGTCTTGCGACCGTGTTGCCACGTCTCCCCAGTGTTATTTTGTTGTTCTGTTACTCGTCTTTACAGTCCTTGTGATTCTTGCTTAGGCGCTTGAATCGCCTTGGGTTAGTTTCGGATTTTACTTAGCAAGCTACGTGCCAAATCTAGCTGAAATCAATTTAACTGGCAAAATCAAATGTGCACGGAGTGCGTATATTCCACAGATAGGAACTTTCTGCCGGATTACTAGGCAAGTTTTGCCGGGTGCCGTCACATTCGCGGCATCAGGCGGCAAAATCTGCCGGGGCGGGATTTTCAGGTTAAGCTGCCCCGATGCCCGGAAATGAAGCAGTTTGCTCAAAATTCGGGAGCTTTTTTGGTTGACGAATGCGCGCGCGCTGGTCATGATCTGAATAAATTCTCACTAGGTGAAGAATTTTTCGGCACTGCGATCCAACGGGGTGCCGGAAGACAACAAAGGCTCGTTGAACGGGCCGGTTTCGTTGGCGGGTTCGGACACTGGTTGATCCGGCCGTGGGAAGGTGTCGACGTATATGCAGGCGCACGAAGACGACTGGACATCATATATGGCCATCCGCGCGGCGTGGCTGTCGTTTGTGGGCGGCCGCACGCAGGGCGAAATCGCGTCCCAGCTTGGCGTATCGCCGGCCAAGGTGCATCGCCTGATCGCCCATGCCCAGAAAGCAGGTTACGTAAAGTTCCAGGTCGACGGCAGACCAATGGAATGCCTGCAGTTGGAAAAGGAACTTTCGCGCTTCTTCGAACTCACCAATTGCATCATTGCCCCCGATCTTGGCGGGGGAGATGACGAGGGCGTCCTGCGCGCGGTGGCCGTTTCAGCGTCACAGTTCCTGACAGGCCTTCTGTCCGGCCCGAACGTCAAGCGTCTTGGCGTCGGTATGGGCCGCACGATGAAGGCGTCGGTGGAGGCGCTGCCCAAAACCGCACGGCAGGACCTGGAAATCATGTCGATCTGCGGCTCGCTCACACGCACGCTGGCCGCGAACCCCTACGACATCGTGCAGAGGATGCAGGAGCGCACTGGCGGCATCGGCTATTACCTGCCTGTGCCTTACTTCGCTGAGAGTGCGGATGAAAAGGCCATGTTCCTGACGCAGCGCAGCGTGCAGGACCTGATGGCTCGTGCGCGCCAGAGCGATGCCTTCCTGATCGGCATCGGTTCGGTCGAAAACGAAGGGCACCTGGTTCAGCGCGGCATGATTTCAAAGCAGGAACAGGAACAATTGATGTCTTGCGGCGCCGTCTGTGATTTGATGGGGCGCTTTTTGACGATTGAAGGAAAACTGGCTCCCAACTCCCTCGGCGACTGTGCCGTGGGTCTGCACTTCAACGAAGTGCGCGGGCGCCGCGTGATTGCGCTGGTGGGTGGGCAGAGCAAGGTGGACGCAACCCTTGCCGCACTTCGCACCGGTGTCATTACCGACCTCGTCACGGACGAGACCCTTGCGAGGGCTCTGAGTGCGCGGGTCGGATTGCAACTGGCACAGTCCGCATAACGCGGCTGGGTCACGAGGGGAAACGGGTCTGACAGGAAAGCAGGCCCCCGCATGTCGGAGGACATAAACGTGAAGAAGCTTCTAACCATCGGCACGGCTCTTGCCGGACTTGCCTTTACCGTTGCGACCGCGGCGGCTGACACCAAGCCGGCCGTGCTCTACGATCTCGGCGGACGGTTCGACAAGTCGTTCAACGAAGCCGCCTACACCGGTGCTGAGAAATTCAAGCAGGACTACGGCATCGAGTACCGCGATTTCGAAATCCAGAATGACAGCCAGCGCGAGCAGGCCCTGCGCAATTTCGCAAAGCGTGGCATGAACCCGATCGTTGCCATCGGTTTCTCGCAGGCCAATGCCGTTGAGAAGGTTGCTGCGGAATTCCCTGACACGCAATTCGCGATCGTCGACATGGTCGTCGATCTGCCCAACGTGCGCTCCATCCTCTTCAAGGAACACGAAGGCTCCTACATTGTCGGCCTGCTGGCCGCCATGGCGTCCGAAACCGGCAAGGTCGGCTTCGTTGGTGGCATGGACATCCCGCTCATCAGCAAGTTCGCCTGCGGTTACAAGCAGGGCGTAGCCGCCGCCAACCCGGACGCAGAGGTCTTTGAAAACATGACCGGCACGACCGGCGCGGCCTGGAACGACCCGGTCAAGGGCGGTGAGCTGGCCAAGTCGCAGTTCGACCGTGGCGCGGATGTTGTCTATCACGCGGCCGGCGGCACCGGCATTGGTGTGCTTCAGGCTGCGGCCGACGCCGGCAAGCTCGGCATCGGCGTTGACAGCAACCAGAACGGCCTGCATCCGGGCTCCGTTCTGACCTCCATGCTGAAGCGCGTCGACATTGCCGTCTACCAGGCGTTCGAAGATGCGGAAAACGACAGCTGGTCCTCCGGCTTTGAAGTCCTTGGCCTCAAGGAAGGCGGTGTCGACTGGGCACTGGACGACAACAATGCGGAACTCGTGAACGACGAGATGAAAGCGGCCGTCGAAACGGCGAGCCAGCAGATCATCTCCGGCGAAATCGTCGTCCACGATTACATGTCCGACGAATCCTGCCCGAACTGAGGGGCATGAAAGATCAGCCTTCGCGCCGCGTGCGCGGAGGCTTCCACCTGATATCGCCTGCCGCCCAAACGTTCTGCCGGGGGATCGGATGATCAGCTTGAAATCTGGACTGTTGACCGCGGCCCTGGCCGCAGCTTTCACCGCATCCGCGGCGTTGGCGGACCCCGCTATCGTCTATTCGGTCGGCGGCAAGTTCGACGGTTCCTTCAATGAAAGTGCCTTTACCGGCGTAAAACGGTTTCAGGAGGAAACCGGCGAACCCGTGCGCGAATTTGCCCTGGAGCGCGACTCCCAGAGCCTGCAGGCCCTGCGGAACTTCGCTAGCCGCGGCAGCGAACCGGTGGTCGCGATCGGCTTCAACCAGGCCAACGCCCTCGGGCAGGTTGCGCCGGACTTTCCGGAGACCGATTTCGCGATCGTCGACATGGTTGTCGATCAGCCGAACGTGCGCTCCTATGTTTTCAAGGAGCAGGAGGGCGCCTATATTGCGGGTCTTCTCGCGGCTATGGCAACGAAGTCCGGAACGGTCGGTTTCGTCGGCGGCATGGACATTCCGATCATCCAGCGGTTCCTGTGCGGCTACAAGCAGGGGGCGCAGGCAGCAAATCCCGAGGTTGAAGTCATCTTCAACATGACCGGGGACACGCCGGCGGCCTTCACCGATCCGGTGCGTGGCGGCGAGCTTGCGATCGGCCAGATCCAGCGCGGCGCCGACGTGATCATTCAGGC
>JBCBUA010000190.1:0-3669 GCA_039818365.1 Pseudomonadota bacterium | reverse complement strand
GACGCGGATATCCTCGGCATCGGCACGGACAGCAATCAGAACGGCCTGCATCCCGGAAAGGTCCTGACATCGATCCGCAAGCGGGTCGACAATGCGGTTTTCGACAGTTTCAAATCCGCAAGGGACGGGTCTTTCACCCCCGGTATCCAGGTCCTCGGACTGGCCGAGGGCGGCATGGACTGGGTGCTGGACGAAAACAATGCGGATCTCATCACCGAAGACATGAAGGCTGCAGCCGACAAGGCCGTCACGGACATTTCCGCGGGCCGTATCAAGGTGCATGACGTGGTGACCGAAGGCGCGTGCCCGGTCTGATCCGGATCAGCGCTGACAGGGGGCAGGAAGAATGACAGGAAACAACCGTCGGGCCTGGGGGAAGGCATGAGCGAAACGCCGGCAATCGAGCTTCGAAAGATAAACAAGCGGTTTGGCGCGGTTCACGCGAACAAGGACATCGACCTTGTCGTGAAGAAAGGGTCCATTCACGGCATCATCGGGGAAAATGGCGCGGGCAAATCCACCCTGATGTCCATCCTGTACGGATTCTATCACGCCGATGACGGAGACATTCTCATCGACGGCAAGAAGGAAACCATCCCCGATTCCAAGGCAGCGATCGCCATGGGGATCGGCATGGTTCACCAGCACTTCATGCTGGTCGATAATTTCTCTGTCCTCGAAAATGTCGTCCTTGGCGCGGAAGACAGCCAGTTGCTCGCAGGAGGCCTCTTTCGTGCGCGCTCCGAGTTGAAGCGTCTTGAGGAAGAATATGAACTGCGTGTTGATCCCGACACGCTGATTGAAGATCTTCCCGTCGGGCTTCAGCAGCGGGTCGAGATCCTGAAAGCCCTTTACCGCAGCGCCGAAATCCTCATTCTCGATGAGCCGACAGGCGTCCTGACACCGGCCGAAGCGGACCACCTTTTCAAGATCCTTGAAGTCTTGAGAAACGAGGGCAAGACCGTTCTTCTCATCACGCACAAGCTGCGGGAAATCATGGCGATCACCGATACGGTTTCGGTCATGCGCCGCGGCGAGATGGTCGCGACCGTGGAAACAAAGGACACGTCCATGGAACAGCTCGCCGAACTGATGGTCGGGCGGTCGGTGCTGCTGCGCGTTGACAAGAAACCGGCCGAGCCGCAGGCCCCTGTTATGGAGGTATCCAACCTCACGGTGACCGACAGCCGTGGTGTTCAGGTGGTCAAGGACGTCTCGTTTTCGGTCCGGGCCGGTGAAATCGTCGGTATCGCGGGCGTGTCCGGCAATGGCCAGTCCGAGCTTCTGGAAACGCTCTCCGGCATTCGCCGCGCGACGACCGGAACCCTGAAAATTCACGGTGAAACGATCGACCTGAGCACGAGCACGCTTGACGCTGCCGACATGCGCGCGAAAAGCATGGGCCACGTGCCGGAAGACCGGCACCGGATGGGGCTGATCAACAGCTTCACCGAATATGAAAATTCGATCCTCGGGTATCACCGTGACCCGGCCTATTCCAAGGGTGTTCTGATGGACCTTGGAACCATCAAGAAGAACGCGGTCGCCGAGATCGAGAAATATGACATCCGCCCGCCGAACCCGATGCTGAAAACCGCGAATTTTTCGGGAGGCAACCAGCAGAAGATCGTGCTGGCGCGTGAGATCGAACGGGACCCGGACGTGCTGCTTGTCGGCCAGCCGACGCGCGGCGTCGATATCGGCGCGATCGAATTTATCCACCGGCGCTTGGTGGAACTGCGTGACGCGGAAAAGGGCGTTTTGCTGGTCTCGGTCGAGCTGGACGAGATCCGCGCGCTGTCCGACCGCGTCCTGGTGATGTTCGACGGCAGAATCGTTGGGGAACGCGGGGCCAACGCGGAAGAAGGCGATCTCGGGCTGCTGATGGCCGGTGTCGACAATTCCCAGTCTGTTCAGGGAGGTGTGCAATGAGCGCCGGTCAGCTTCCACGCTGGGTCGATCTCGGCCTTATTCCCTTTCTGAACCTTGCCGCGGCTTTTCTCGTGTCGGGCCTTGTCGTCGTCCTGATCGGGGAGAACCCGCTTGACGCGGTTCAGATCCTGGTCTGGGGATCGCTCGGCTATGGCGAAGGCATCGGGTTCACGCTGTTCTATGCGACCAACTTCATTTTCACGGGGCTGGCGGTCGCCGTCGCCTTCCATGCAGGTCTTTTCAATATCGGCGGTGAAGGGCAGGCCTATCTCGGCGGTCTTGGTGTCGCTTTCGCCTGCCTCGCGCTCGACAGCATTGTCCCCTGGTACATCACCTTGCCCTTTGCCGTCATAGGCTCGGCCCTGACCGGTGCCGCCTGGGCCTTCATTCCGGCCTGGCTTCAGGCGACCCGCGGCAGTCACGTCGTGATCACCACGATCATGTTCAACTTCATCGCGTCTTCGCTGATGGTCTACCTGCTCAACGGCATGCTGAAAGAGCAGGGGTCGATGCAGCCGGAGACCAGAACTTTTGAAGACGGAGGACGGCTGCCGTTCCTCAATGACATTTTCCCGTCCTTCGGATTTGGCTATGCACCGGTCAACCTGTCGCTTTTCCTGGCACTGGGAGCCTGTCTGCTCGTCTGGCTCCTGATCTGGCGCACGAAACTCGGTTTTGAAATCAGGTCCTTCGGCGCCAATGCCACGGCGGCCGTCTATGCCGGCATTTCACCCGTGCGCACGATTGTGATCACCATGCTGATTTCCGGCGGTCTTGCCGGCATGATGGCGATCAACGAGATCATGGGGTCCCAGCACCGTCTCCTGATCGACTTCGTGACCGGCTACGGTTTTGTCGGGATCGCCGTCGCCCTGATGGGCCGCGCCCATCCGGTCGGCATCATCCTGGCAGCCATTCTCTTCGGAATGCTGTACCAGGGCGGGGCCGAGCTTTCCTTCGAGATGCCGAATATCACGCGTGACATGATCATCGTCATTCAGGGTCTGGTGATCCTGTTTGCCGGCGCGCTTGAGTACATGTTCCGGCCCGCGATCATCAGACTGTTCACGCCTTCCCAGGCACTCAAGGCCAAGGAGGCGTAGGCATGTTTGAAGATTTCATCCTGATCCTCGATTCGACCGTTCGCCTGTCCACGCCGCTTCTGCTTGCCTGCCTTGCCGGGCTCTATTCGGAGCGTTCCGGTGTTGTCGACATCGGTCTTGAAGGAAAGATGCTCGGTGCCGCATTCGGGGCAGGGGCGGTTGCCTATATCACCGCCAATGCCTGGCTCGGCCTGCTCGCCGGTATCGGTGTTTCCGTGTCGCTCGGGCTTCTGCACGGCTTTGCGTCGATCTCGAACCGCGGCAACCAGATCGTGTCGGGCGTTGCCATCAACTTCCTGGCCGCCGGCCTGACGGCCCTGCTTGGCCAAACCTGGTTCCGCCAGGGCGGTCGCACGCCGGCCCTTCCCGAGGGCGGCCGCTTCACCGACGTGGCCTGGCCGATGTCCGAGCAGTTGCGTGACGTCCCCGTCATCGGGCCGATCTATGCCGAACTTCTGTCCGGCCACAATATCCTCGTCTATGCAGCCTTCCTCGCGGTGCCGCTGACATGGTGGGTCCTGTTCCGGACGCGGTTCGGTCTGCGCCTGCGCGCCGTTGGCGAAAACCACGATGCCGCGCATGCACTGGGCTACAAGGTAGTGCGCGTGCGCGTTGCCGCGATCATTTTCGGGGG
>JBCBUA010000189.1:0-11619 GCA_039818365.1 Pseudomonadota bacterium | reverse complement strand
CACGGCGACCACGACACGCACGATCGGCGACACCATCAGCGCAAACCGCTCCGGATTGGAAATCGCCCAGGTTTTCGGCAGGACTTCCGCAAAAATGAGAACCAGCGCCGTCATGACCAGGGTTGCTATGGCAACACCCGCCTCTCCGAACAATGTCAGGAACACACTGGTCGCCAGGGCCGACGCCAGGATGTTGACCAGATTGTTTCCCAGAAGCAGCGCACCGATGAGGCGCTCCCGGGACGCGATCAGCCGGCTGGCGACACGCGCGCGCCAGTCGCCGGTTTTCTCCAATTGGTGGACGCGCGCCCTTGATGCAGCGGTCAGCGCCGTTTCAGAGCCGGAAAAGAACCCGGACAGGAACAGGAGCACGAACACTGCTCCGATTGCGAGCCAAAGAGCTGTTTCCGTCATTGATCGAGTTTCTCCTTGAGAAATTCAGTAACCACACCGGCGTCGACACCCTTTTCAACGAAGGCCTGTCCGATGCCGCGCGTCAGAATGAAGGTCAGCGCACCGCGGCTCACCTTCTTGTCCTGGGCGATGATGTCCATGAATGTGTCCGCGCCGGGAAGCTGACCCGGGATGTCCTGAATGCGGACCGGCAGCCCGACATCGTCAAGATGCGCGCGCACCCTGAGGACCGTGTCCTCGTCGATGAGGCCCAGCCGCGCCGAAAACTCGTGCGCCAGCATCATTCCGATCGATACGCCTTCGCCATGTACAAGGCGTTCGGTTTCGTAGGCCACCGCGGATTCCAGCGCATGGCCGAACGTGTGGCCCAGGTTGAGCAGCGCACGCCTGCCGGCTTCAAATTCGTCCGCGGCCACGATATCGGCCTTGGCCTGGCAGGACCGGGCCACGGCTTCTTCGCGTTCCGCACCGCCGTTGAAAACGCCCTTCCAGTTGGCCTCGAGCCAGACGAAAAAGTCGGCATCTCCGAGCAGACCATATTTCGCGACCTCGGCATATCCCGCCCGGAAATCGCGCAGCGGCAGCGTGTCGAGCACCGCCGTGTCGGCCAGCACGAGCGATGGCTGATAGAACGCGCCGATTAGGTTCTTGCCGTGACGGGAATTGATGCCCGTCTTGCCGCCGACCGAACTGTCGACCTGCGCCAGCAGGGTCGTCGGCACCTGAACGAATGCCATGCCCCGGCGGGTTGCGGACGCAACAAAGCCGGCAAGATCCCCGGCCACACCGCCGCCCAGGGCAACAACGGCATCGCCGCGTTCGAACCTTCCGGCGAGAACTTCGTCGCAAAGCCGCTCGAACTCCGCAAAGCATTTCGTGCTTTCGCCCGCAGGAACCGTGTATGCGGTATGCTCCAGACCCGCCGCGCGCAGGCTCTGCGAAAAAGCACCGAGATGCAGCCTTGCAACGGTTTCGTCGGCAATGATCGCAAGCCTTGCCCTCGGCAATATCGCGGCGATTTCGGCCCCTGCATCCTCTACCAGGCCGCGGCCGATCAAAATATCGTAGCTGCGCGCACCAAGGTCGACGCGCACCTTGCTGCGCTCAGATGGGGCTGTGGCCGCAATCGTGTCTGCCATTACGCTCTAAATCCAAATTTCAGGTGTTCGATGTCTGCGAGGCCAAACCGTCCCCGCCTTGAAACAGGTAATCGGCCATCGTGATGATGATCTGGTCCACAACGGTATCATGCGGCACATCCTTGGATGTGACGGTCAGCGCCGCCTTTGCATAGACGGGTTCACGCTCCGCGAGGAGATTGCGCATGGTTCCCTCGGGATCCGGTGTTTGCAGGAGCGGGCGCGTCGCGCGCCGCCGCACGCGCGCCATCACGGTGTCAAAGTCGACTTTCAGCCAGATCGAAAGTCCGTGCTGCGCGATTTCCGAGCGCGTGGTTTCACTCATGAACGCACCGCCGCCGGTCGCAAGAACCTGGGGGCCTTCACTCAGCAACCTGGCAATCACCCTTTCTTCTCCACTGCGAAAATATGGTTCGCCATGTTCCGCGAAAATCTCCGATACAGTCATGTTGGCTGCACGCTCGATTTCGGAATCGGCGTCGACGAATTCAAGACCCAGACGCAACGCCAGCCGTTTTCCGACGGTCGACTTGCCGCAGCCCATGATCCCGACAAGAACGATCGATCGTGTGCCCAGCGCTTCAAGCAGCCGGTCCATATCGATGCTGTTGATGTTGTCGTCTTCGCTCAATGCGGGCCGATCCGTCATCAGGTTTTTGTCATTCATGCTGCGTTGTACCACATTCGATCGAAAAGACACGCGGTGGAACATGGCCGGCGAAATTCTTTGTCGGCTTGCGCAAAGGGCTGCGTTTTTGGAACATTCATGCATTCGATTCGTCCCGGGAGACTGATGTGCCCACACTGACCCGCCTGCTGCTCGTGATTGCCTTGCTCGGCGCGCTTGGCTACGGCGCGGTTTATTCGCTTGCGACCTTCGTGGATCCCCGCGAGCGGGAAATCACGGTCAGGGTCAAAAAGGACGGCTTTGGACGCTGATGGCTGCAGGCTTCGACATCGAGACCTTCCTGGAAATGCTTGCCGTCGAAAGGGGAGCTGCTGAAAACACGCTGGACGGATATCGCAGGGATCTGGAAGACTTTTCCGGGTTCCTTGGCAAGATGAACGTTTCGAACGCACGGTCAGACGACATCTCGGCCTATTTGAGCGACCTGACCCGGCGGGGCTTTGCCGAAACCTCGCAGGCACGGCGCCTGTCGGCATTGAAACAGTTTTTCAAGTTTCTCTATTCCGAAGGCATGCGTGCCGATGACCCCACGCGCACGCTGTCGTCTCCGAAAAAGCGGGGCAGCCTTCCCAAGGTCCTCTCGGTCGACGATGTCGACCGGCTTATTGAAACGGCGCGTTCGCAAACACGCAAGCCGCAGCGCAGCAGCGCCGCGCGCCTCCGGGTGCAGCGCATGTACACCCTGATCGAAGTGCTTTACGCGACAGGCCTGCGCGTTTCCGAACTGGTCGCCTTACCTGTCAGCGCGGCCATGCGCGATGCGCGACTGATCGAGATCAGGGGCAAGGGCGGCAAGGAAAGGCTCGTTCCGCTTTCGCCGGCCGCCCAGCTTGCCATGAAGGACTATGTGGGTCTTCGCACAGCGGAGGGATCCTACGAGAAAAGTCCGTGGCTGTTCCCGTCCCACGGTGACAGCGGACATCTGACCAGGCAGCATTTCGCGCGTGAACTGAAAGCCCTTGCCCAAATGGCGGGACTCGATGTGGCGAAAATTTCACCGCATGTCTTGCGGCATGCTTTTGCATCGCACCTATTGCAAAATGGGGCCGATCTGCGTGTCGTCCAGCAACTCCTGGGGCATGCGGATATCTCTACAACGCAGATTTATACGCATGTTCTCGATGAGCGGCTGCGCGAACTCGTGGAACAGGCGCACCCGCTGGCGCAGCGTTGACCGCAGATCCTATTGCACCGCAACAAAGAGCGCCTTACACTCCGCTGCCTAAAAGTTTTGCATCGGACGCAGACAATGCTTCAACATGCCAGCGACTTCGAAGCGCTGAAATCCAGCTTCCAGTGGTCGCTGCCCGACACCTACAACATGGCGCATGCCGTGAGCGATGCCTGGGCGGCACGGGACCCGCAACGGCTCGCCATCCGTCACGTCCTGCAATCCGGCCAGGTTGAAGACTGGACACATCTGGAACTGAACCGTTCCGCCAACCGCTTTGCCAACGCACTTGTCGGCCTCGGCGTTGAGAGAGGCGACCGGGTCGCCCTGCTCCTGCCGCAGGGCCCGGCAACGGCAATCGTCCATATTGCGATTTACAAGCTTGGCGCTGTCGCGGTCCCGCTCGCGTCGCTGTTCGGACGTGAAGCGCTGAAATACCGGCTGTCCGATTCCGGTGCAAAAGTCCTGGTGACCAATGACAGCGGCGTTGAGAAGCTCTCCCTGATCCGCGATCACCTGACGGACCTTCGGTTCATCATTTCAGTCGACGGTCCTGCCCCGCACGCCAGCGCGTTTGACGCGCTCCTCGACGCCGCGCGCGACAGCTTCGAGACCCTTGTCACGACGCCGGACGACCCGGCGCTGATGATCTATACATCCGGCACGACCGGCCAGCCCAAGGGCGTGCTTCACGGTCATCGGGTGCTGCCCGGCCACATGCCGGGCATCGAGCTGTCGCAGAATTTCCTCGGCCAGGCGGGTGACCTTCTGTGGACCCCTGCCGATTGGGCCTGGGCCGGGGGTCTGCTCAACGCCCTTTTTCCTGCGCTGAAACTCGGCGTTCCCGTTGTCTCCTACGCAGCGCGAAAATTTGATCCCGAATTTGCATTTCGCCTGATGGAACAGCAGCGGATCCGGAACGCGTTTATCCCGCCGACGGCTCTTAAAATGCTGCGGTCGGTTCCAAACCCGGCAAAACGGTTCAAACTGCATTGGCGGAGCGTCGGGTCTGCCGGCGAATCGCTCGGGCGCGAGACCTATGACTGGTTCGCAGAGGAATTCGGCTATCCGGTCAACGAGTTTTACGGCCAGACCGAATGCAATGCAGTGCTGGGGTCAGCCGCCAGTCTCGGCGTGACCCGTGCAGGCGCAATCGGCAAGGCGACGCCGGGGCACGAGGTTGCCATCATTAACGGTGACGGCACGGTTCTGCCGGCGGAAACCCTCGGCCAGATCGCCATCAGGCGGCCCGATCCCGTGATGTTCCTTGAATACTGGAACAACCCGGAGGCAACGCGCGACAAGTTCATCGGCGACTGGATGGTGACCGGTGACCAGGGACTGATGGACGAGGACGGCTACGTCCATTTCGTTGGACGCGACGATGACATCATCACGTCGGCGAGCTACCGCATCGGCCCGGGCGAGATCGAGGATTGCCTGATCCGGCATCCGGCCGTTGCGCTGGCGGCCGCCGTGGGCAAACCCGACCCCTTGCGCACCGAGATCGTCAAGGCCTTCGTCGTCCTGAAATCGGAGGAGATGGAGAACGAAAACCTCGTGGCGGACATAAAGGGTTTTGTCCGCGAGCATCTGTCCGCCCACGAATACCCTCGAGAGATCGAATTCGTCAGCTCATTGCCCATGACGACGACGGGAAAGGTCATCCGGCGCAAACTCCGGGAACTTGCGCGTGCGCAGGCGTCCTGACATCCAGGTCAGGACTTCACCTTTTTTCTGATATTCCGCGCAAGACGCCGCAGTGTCTGTTCCAGAGTGAAATCAGCGGAACAGATCCTGGTCTTGACTGCGGCAAGCGGGCCCGCAGACAGAAGCAGCGTTCCAAGCTCCAGTCGGCCCCGCCACAGCGGCTCGATCATGGAATGTCCTGGCACTGCGAGCGAATCCGCCAGTTTGAACCCGGGTGTGGCCAAGTTCTGCTGAAAGGTGTGCAGGACCAGCTGGGCACCTGGCGAATACCGGGCATAGGCCTCGTCAAACGCGATTTTCCAGGCAAAGACATGCCCGCCGTCCACGAGGGACACCAGCGAGGCGATGAGCTTCTCGCCCACGCGCAATTCATCGATCCGGACAAGGTCCGTGCCCGCCATTGCAGCGACTGTCTCCCGCGAAAAGGCTTCCGTTCGCGATTGACTGGCAAGCGCCGTGGTCTCGCGGCCCTTCCATCCCGATGCCTCGAGCGCGAGAAACTGCTCGAAATGGGCCCGCAGCGCATCTCTGCCGATCGTTTCGAACCTGACCGGTCCCTCATCTTCGAGACGCCGCAGTAGCCGCTTCATTTCCTTTCGCCGCTTGCCCTTGAACGCGTCATCGAACTGCGCCTGGCCGGCCGCACCGCTGTCATGAGACGCCCTGTAAGATCGTTCAAGGACGGCAACATCCGCGCCCGCGAGATCCATCAGTAGACCCGCCACCCTTGAGGCAAGCGGCAGGTGCGGAAGCGCAAGAATTCCGGCTTTTCCTGCGGCGGCTTCGAAAAATCGCTCCGCATGGATCGCCGCCGCATCCGGGCTGAGCAGCGGTGTGCCGACCGGGCCATAGTCGGTGGAATAGGCTGTCGGGACGGGAACGAGAAGACCCGCCGGACGCGACTGGATTGGGGCCGCCATCAGCCACTGACCTGTCAGCGTGTTGATCACCGCCAGCACCTTCACCCGCCGCACGTCCATGTTTTTGAGAAAAGGCCGGAGGAACATCGGACCGAAAAACGGGTTCGGATCGGCGGCGTCATCGCTCAGGGCCTGCCAGGCATCCAGCGGCAGACTGTCCTGAAGGGGGTCGAAGAAACGCGCTTCGAACTCAGACCCGCCGCCGCCGTCAGGGGCCATCGGACGGCCTCCGGCCGGACAGCATGAGCGGCAGCACGAAGGTCGTGACGTGCAGCTTGCGCCTTGCGGTAATCGCGAGAGCCGTCGCTTCAAACAGGATCGCGCAACTCGTGGCGATCGCGGCCCCTGCCAGACCCATCAGCGGAATGAAAATGAGGTTGAGCAGGACATTGACGACAAAGGTCGCCGCGTAGATCCCGGCACAGGTTTTCTGGAAACCCGTCATCGACAACAGCGCATCGGCCGGGCCGACCGAGGCGCGTGCGAGCACGCCAATCATCAAGAGGGCGATAAGCGGATAGCCGTTTTCAAATCCGCTGCCGAAGAGGCGGAGCAGCAACGGTGCGACGAGCAGCAGGGCCAGCCCAGCTGCCAGTGAGGGCCAGAACGTCCAGAGCGTCGCCTGCCTGGTATAGGCGGCAAGCCCTTCCCTGTCCTCGTTCTGCGTGTAGCTTGAAAAACGGTGTGCCGAAGCAGCCCGCACAGCAAAATAGACAAAGTGCACAAGCGCGAGCGTTCTGGAAGCTGCGAAATAAACCGCGACCTCATCCGGGCTCTGGAAGAAGCTCACCATGATCACATCTGCGCTGGTGAGCAGTTGCAGGAACCCTTCCACCATCAGCATCGGCAATGAAATCGCGAGCCATGTTTTCAGGTCGACCCTGGCCGGCCCGTCGGGCACCTTTTGCGGCAGCCGCGCCCTCAGATGGAAGTACTGATACGCAGCGACAAGCGATGTCGCGGCGACCGCGATCATCGCTGCCGTCGTCGCCGTTGCGGGTATCCCGGCAACGCTGACCGCAACCAGCAGGAACAGGATTGCGAGCGGGCGCCAGATATAGGTCGGCAACATGGCGAGCGATGGCCAGTCGTGGCTGCGGGCGATGCCGTCCTGCACCAGCCCGAAGGCAAAGAACGGCAGCGCCAGGAACACGATGACAAGCGGGTCGACATAAGAGGGGGCGATGAACGTGCTGAACAGGAAGACCCCGGCCATCGCCAGCGCAGCCGTGCCCATGCCGATCAGAAAGGCCGCCTGACGGCTGGCCGACAGAAAGCCGCGCAGGCCATTGAGGTCGCCCGCCTGCCGGTATTGCGGAATGAACCGGCTTGCGGAAGTCGAGAACCCCCCGCAGGCCATCACCCCGAGAACGATCACGAACGTCCAGGCGACCGAATAGACGCCATAATCATGGGCGCCGAGAAGACGCGCCAGGACGATCTGGGACAGGAAAGCGAGCCCCGCACCCGCCACGCGGACGACGAAAGTGGAAACGGCCATGCGTCCTGCGGCCGCCTTTTCAGAGGAACCATGTCCTGAACCGGATGCAATCTGCCCGACGCCTTTACCCAGGATTTGCATCCAGGCAGCGTCCTGAAAACGCTTGGTCCAGAAATTGGCGGTCGATCGCACGTAGAGGGCCCTTGAGAATTTCTTTCCGTATTTTTGTCACACGGGACTTAATTTTCCGTGGCTTTTGCGGGCTTTCGGCAGATGCACCTTCACACATACGTGATGGATGTCAGTCCCTCAGAAGAGAGCGGGCCACGCCAGTGCCGTAACGGGTTCACATCAGGACGGGGGCACGTACGATCGCCGCTTGACAGGGATCCTGAAATGTAGAACAAATAGTGAACAAAGGAATCGCCGATCAAGTCATTGCAGCACAGCATGGATCAGCATTGTTTTTCTCGTGCCCAGTTAACTTGCGGATTCAGAGGGTTGCCTCCCCTTCGATCCGCGACTTGATCCGGTCCCTGCATCGCCGCCAAGCGCAGGGACCGGATTTTTCTTTTTGAAAACACAATCGGGCTTCCGGTCAAAAATTAACTATAAATTAAGTCTGTTTGCGCGATCCGCGTGGTTTCGATTGCACCTCCAATAGAGAGATTTTATAGCATGAGAAGATTTTCTTATGTGTGTTAGGCATGCCGACGCGAATGCCCCATCCAGAATAAAAAGTCTCGGATCGCGCCGGTCATAAAGGAAAAAAGAATGTTCAAGGCAATCGCGATCGCGTCATTTGCCAGCGCTGTGCTCCTCGTTGCCGGTTCTGCAAACGCAATGATCATCAACGGTGATTTCGAAGACGTCACGACGCTTGACCCGACAGGACTCGTCAAGGGCAACCAGCTTTCCAACCTGGCCACCACCGGCTCGTCCTGGGACGTGTTTACCGAGATCAGCGGGTGGAAAACGGCGAGCGGTGCCGGCATCGAAGTCCAGACCAACCGGACGCTGGGCTCGATCGATGCGCATTCCGGCCAGCACTATATTGAACTGGACAGTCATCCACGCAGCAACTCCAATTCATCCATGGAGCAGGGCGTATCGCTGGGAGCAGGAACCTACGCACTGTCGTTCTGGTACAGCCCGCGCACCGGCAATGCCGATTCAAACGGGATCGATTTTTCAATCAGCGACGGTCTGCTGTCGGGCTCCGTAACCGGGCCCGGTTCATCCCCGTCGACATCCGTCGGCGTCTGGACACTGATCAGGACGCTGTTCAAGGTTGAAAGCGCCGGTGACTACACATTGACGTTTGCCGCATCCGGCAACCAGGATTCCTACGGCGGATTGATCGACACGGTGAATCTCACCGCCGTACCGATCCCGGCAGCCGGCTTGTTGCTGCCGGTGGGTCTCGGACTGCTCGGCTACGCGTCACGCCGCCGCAAGGCGTGCTGATCGAGCCATCATTGTTGTTACCAAAGAAAATGCGGCCGCATCGGCCGCATTTTTTCTTGATGGCAAAGGCCCCTTTGAGGCCCCCGCGGATGGCTCAGGCAAACTGACGCCAGAACTGGTAGGACCGGTCCAGACGGTTCAATCGTTTGCTTTTTTCGGCGGGATCGAGATCCTTCCGCTCCAGCAGTATTTCGATCTCTTTTCTGAGTTCATCCATGTGTCTGGTGGCGTATCTCAACATTTCAACATCCTCCACTCAGGTGTTCTTCGATACCAAAGAAGATGTTACGCAAAGGGAAGATATTCAAATTAAGTATTTTTAAGAAAACGCATTAAATCATTAAGTTGTATTACTTTTTTCGATTTAATTAATTACGGTAAGACGAGCAGGAATCCGCTATGTTATCGGCTTTCTGCAAGCGTCGGCGCAAGCTCACCGAAGACATCCGGCCGCCCCTGAACCTTGGCGATCAGCATCGCGCCCTCGAGTTGGGCAAGAACGGCCAGACTTTGTCTGGTCAAGTCGTCTTCCGAAACGCCCGCGCCCCAGTCCGATTGGCTCAATCCCTTGGTCAACCACGCACCGGTCCGGTCGAAAAACGCTTTCGCTTCGCGCACGACGGCATCCGGCAGACCGGCAGACTCTGCAGCCAGAATGCCGCAAAGGCACATCTGACCATCCTGTCCCAGCGATCGCGCAAATGCGTGATGCAGTTTCGAGATCACCGCCTCGGCCGGCATCGCCGGTTCCTCCGGGTCGCCAAGCAGGTCCAGAAAACGGTCCGTGTATCGCCTTGCAACCCTCGCACCGAGATCGGCCTTCGTTGGAAAGTAATAATGCACGCTCGAACTCTTCACGCCGACCCCGGATGCAATATCCCGAAAGCTGAATCCGTTATAGCCGTTCTGCCGGATGAGTGTTTCCGCAAGATCGAGGATTTTTTCTTCTGTATCGGCGGGGGCAGCGGCCACGGATCAATCTCCTTATCTATCGACTGATAGATAGGCCTTGACATCGGAAAGCGCAACACCGATATCTCGCTCAGTTTATCTACCTATCAGTAGATAGATAATTTGAACCGACTGACAGATGGAGACTGACTGTGACGACAAGCATTGCGATCATTCAAGGCGGAACCTCTGGCATGGGCCTGGCAACGGCCCATCGCCTCGCGGCCCGGGGCATTCCTCTCGTCCTCATCGGGCGCAATCCGGACAAGCTCGCGTCCGCGCGTGCCGAACTCCAATCACGCCATCAGGCGACGGTTGAAACCTGGCAGGCCGATGTGACCCGGCCCGCAGAGGTGCAGGGCCTTGTCGACAGGATCGACGCCCTGGACCGGCCGCTCGGGTATCTGGTCAACGCGGCGGGCGCCTTCAGCCCCAAGCCGTTCATGGATCACACCGGTGAGGACTTCGATCTCTACCATGCCTTCAACCGCGGAACCTTCCTGATCACCCAGGCCGCGACCCGGAAGATGTCCGATGCGGGAAAGGGCTCCGTGGTGAATCTCGGGTCGATGTGGGCGCACCAGGCCATCAAGGCGACGCCGTCGTCGGCCTATTCGATGGCAAAGGCAGGCCTGCACGCGTTCACGCAGCACCTCGCGATGGAACTTGGCGACCAAGGCATTCGCGTCAATGCGGTCGCACCCGCCGTTGTCGAAACGCCGATCTATGGCGCTTTTATCCCGCAAGACCGGATCTCGGAGACCCTGAAACAGGGATTTGGCGCCTTTCACCCCATCGGACGTATCGGGACTGCGGAAGATGTCGCGTCGGCCGTCGACTTCCTGCTTTCGGACGAAGCGGGCTGGGTGACGGGTTCCATCTGGGATGTCGATGGCGGCGTCATGGCCGGCCGGAACTAGGGTCCTGACCCTAGATCAGGACCACGCAAGGAGTTGCCGGAACCGGCAACTCCCTCACTCCGGGATGGCCTCGACGTAGTACCAGCGGCCGGCCTTTTTCCGGAACCGGCTGTATTCGCGGTGTGTGTTCAGTCTGCCGCCGGCAAGATAGGTCGCCTCGAACAGCACCATCCCTTCCCGGTCGGTTTCGCCGCCCTTTTGAACGTCCAGAACGTTCAACCCGGTCCAGTGATTCTCGCGGGCCCATCGCGCCGTCGCCACTTCGTCGAAGCCAATCTGGTTCTTCGGCCACAGCGTTTCCTTCAGATGGGAAATGTTCAGGGTCACATAGGCCGAATAGCGGGAGCGCATGAGCGCCTCGGCCGTCCTTGGCTTTGCCGGGCCGGAAAGATAAGGACCACAGCAGGCTGAGAGGCTTTGGCCGCTGCCGCACGGACACTTGTCTGTTGTCATGAAGACCTCGCATTCCCTGACCTTCACCAACCTGCCTATCACTTAACGGACGAAACCGCTATCGTTAAGCAACTGAATTGTCTCAAGGTCTGGCGGCATGAAACTGGCGACGTTCAATATCGAATCTTATGGCAGCGACCGCTTCGATCCGGCCGGGTTAAGACCGAGGGTCGACGCCTTGCGTCCGCGGATCGAAGAACTCGAGGCCGATATCCTGTGCCTTCAGGAAGTCAATGCGCAAAAGATGAAGGGCGCGTCGCAGCGGCGGTTTCTCGCGCTCGACCTGCTGCTCGCCGGGACGCCATACGAAACCTACCACCGTGTCGCCAGCGAACGCGCGCCAGG
>JBCBUA010000188.1:0-11673 GCA_039818365.1 Pseudomonadota bacterium | reverse complement strand
CTTCCGCGCCTCTGGGGGCGGCGGAAACGGTTCAAAGACCCGCTGCGCCGTTGCCGCAGACGAACCCGGTCTCAGCTGCACGTGCACTGAATGGTCAACAGGCATCCCCACAACCGGCGGGGCCGCCCACAGCTGCGGCAGGGGCCGCTGCAGCGCCCACATCGGCCTCGACCGCCGGCACTCAGAATACGGCTCCTGCGCCGCAAGCACCGGTATCCCCGGTGTCTGGTCCAGTGTCCGGTCCGGTGTCTGGCCCAGTGTCCGCCCCTGTGTCCGCCCCGGTCGCGGCTGGACCGGCGGAACCGGTTCGATCCGCAGCCGGTTCGCCGCTGCCAGGACAGGACAAACCGGCACCTGCGCCGGCATCGCTTTCTGGAACCGGCGGATCCGCTGCGAAACAGGGTGTTGTGCCCTCCGGTGTCACGCCGTCCCCGGTTCGCTCACCGGCAAACACGGCGCCGGCTGCTCCGATAAACCCGGCTGGCCAGACAGCCGCCGGTTCGCAAGCAACGGGATCGCTGCAGACCGGCGAGAGCCTGCGCGTCGCACATAATCAACCATATCGGAGCTCCGCGCCTGGACCGGTGCACCGCGCGGCAGCCCTGTCCAACCCGAACGGCGCAACAGAGGCAAATCCAGCCAGTCAACTCGCCCGCCAGGCCTTTCAGGCTCTCGGCGAGCAGCAGTCCGGCCTTGGCAACCTGTTTTCCCAGGTTGGAAGCCTGATGTCCGCGCAGGCTGCCGGAAAGGTGTCGCTGCCGGATCCGGTGGCAAAGGCAATGCAACAGATCCTCGGCCTGCGTCTGACCCCGGGGCAGACCACGACCGCCGGAGACATCCAGCAGTCGATCCGCATGTCGGGTCAGTTTCGCGAAGCAAATGCCGCGTTTCCGCGCGCTGGCGCGCCGCCCGCTCAGGCCGATCTCAAGTCGGTCCTGATGTCGTTCAGATCGCTGTTGCAGCAATTCGGAGCCGAAGCGCAGGTAACGCGGCCCGCGGCGCAGCCCGCACCGCCGTCCCGGCAGGATCCGCCGCAGGCGCAGAGCCAGCCAGGTGGCAGGGGCTTTCTGCCTGGAAACGCCCCCCAGATCCTGCAGGCGCTCCTGAAGGACACCGATGCGGCCCTTGCGCGTGTCAGGATGACTCAACTCGTCAACACCGGCCTGGCGGGGGACGAGCGGGCTCAGGCACCATCGCGTCTCATGGACCTTGTGTTTGAACTGCCGCTGGCACTTGGTCAGGAAACCGGCATTTTGCAAATGCAGGTCGGCCGCGATGGCAGTGGCCAGGGTGACGAGGATGACAAGGAACCCGCCTGGCGGCTCCGGTTTGCGATGGACCTGACGGCAACCGGGCCGGTGGAAGCTGCCGTCAGCCTGAGAGGTGGCGGCACATATGCCAGCCTTTGGGTCGAAAGACCCGCCACGTTCGACAGTCTGAAAGCGCTTGAGGAGACCATGAGGGCGTCTTTTGCGGACGCCGGGCTGGATTTGCAGGAGTTGCGTCTGGTGCGCGGGCTGCCACCGAAGGCAGCCGCCAGGTACGGAACCCTTGTCGACAGGCAGTCTTGAGGAGAAGACGATGGAGCCGGAAGATAAACCGGAAAAGAAACTTGCCGTCGCTCTTCGATATGAGAACGAGGGAGCGCCTGTTGTCACCGCCAAAGGGGGCGGTTCGGTCGCCGAGCAGATCGAAAAGCTTGCGCGCGAGGCCGGTGTGCCAATCGAACAGAACCCGATGATGGCTGAGGCGCTCTCACAGATCGAGATCGACCAGGAAATCCCTGTCGAACTCTATCAGGCCGTTGCCGTTCTGATCGGCTTCATCATGCGCACGGGAAACGCGCAGAACCCCGGCATGAAGTAGCGTTTCCAGGAGCGCGGGCGCCTGCGCCTGTTCTATTTCTGTACGATGCGCCCCATGAAACAGGGCACGCCTTGTGCGAAAGCTGGCGCGGCACACAAGGAAACCCTTGCAGCCGGCGCAATTCCCGAATAGGTCATCAGGCAGCTAGAAATTCGCGCCGCAGCATTCCTGCCGACCTGTCTGATCGCGTGCGTGAAATCGAACAGAACAGGATTTTTGACGAAGATGACGCTTGTCGACGTACGCACACCCGACCCGAAGAAATTCATCAAGGGCGCGACCGGCGATTGGGAGATCGTGATCGGCATGGAAGTCCATGCGCAGGTCACATCCGAAGCCAAGCTCTTTTCCGGTGCCTCGACCGAATTCGGCAAGGACCCGAATGACAACGTCAGCCTTGTCGACGCCGCCATGCCCGGGATGCTGCCGGTCATCAACGAGGAATGCGTACGCCAGGCGATCCGTACCGGTCTTGGCCTGAAGGCGGAGATCAATCTGAAATCCGTGTTTGACCGCAAGAACTATTTTTATCCCGATCTGCCTCAGGGCTACCAGATATCGCAGTTCAAGCAGCCGATTGTCGGCGAGGGCAAGATCCTGCTCGACATGCCGGACGAGCAGGTCGAAATCGGGGTCGAACGTCTGCATCTCGAACAGGACGCGGGCAAGTCGCTGCACGATCAGCATCCGAGCATGTCGTTTGTCGACCTCAACAGGTCCGGCGTCGCGCTGATGGAAATCGTCTCAAAGCCGGATCTCCGGTCCTCCGACGAAGCCAAGGCGTATCTGACCAAGCTGCGCACGATCCTGCGCTACCTTGGCACCTGCGACGGCAACATGGATCAGGGCTCCATGCGCGCGGATGTCAACGTATCGGTGCGCCGTCCCGGCGGCGCGTTCGGCACACGCTGCGAGATCAAGAACGTCAACTCGATCCGTTTCGTCGGTCAGGCCATCGAATATGAGGCGCGCCGTCAGGTCGGAATTCTGGAAGATGGCGGCGAGATCGATCAGGAGACCCGGCTCTTCGACGCGGTGAAGGGCGAGACGCGGTCCATGCGCTCCAAGGAAGAGGCGCACGATTACCGCTACTTCCCGGATCCCGACCTGCTGCCGCTGGAATTCACCCAGGAATTCGTGGACGACCTGTCCGGTCATCTGCCCGAACTGCCGGACGACAAGAAGGCCCGGTTCATCAGCGACTACGGACTGACTGCCTATGATGCCGATATCCTGGTTGTTGAAAAGGCATCCGCCGATTTCTTCGAAAATGTCGCAAAGGGGCGCGACGCCAAGCTGTCCGCCAACTGGGTGATCAACGAGTTGTTTGGCCGCCTGAACAAGGAAGGCAAGGATCTTTCCGAAAGTCCCGTATCCGCCGGTCAGCTCGGCGCCATCATCGATCTGATCAAGGCGGGAACGATTTCCGGCAAGATCGCCAAGGACCTGTTCGAGATCGTCTGGACCGAGGGCGGCGATCCGGCGCAGATCGTGGAAGACCGCGGCATGAAACAGGTCACGGACCTGGGCGCGATCGAGGCAATTGTCGACGAGATCCTGGCTGCCAACCCGGACAAGGTAGAGCAGGCCAAGGAAAAGCCGAACCTCGTCGGCTGGTTTGTCGGTCAGGTCATGAAAGCCTCGAAAGGCAAGGCCAATCCGCAGGCCGTGAACGACCTTCTGAAACAGAAAATCGGCCTGGAATAGACCGTGCCGGGTGCAGGTGATCCATCCATGGTGGCGCTTCCCATCAAAGGGGCATGCCACTGTGGTGCGGTGGCCTATGAGATGTCCGTGCAGCCCCGCCACGCCGTGGCGTGCAACTGTTCCATCTGCCGGAGCCTCGGCACGGTTTGGGGGCACGGGGACGCGGGAACCATTGTCATCAAGGCAGAGCCGGACGCCACGATCCGCTATTCGAGGGGCGATCACCAGCTCGCTTTTCACACCTGCAAGGTCTGCGGTTCGACGACCCATTGGGAAGCCATCGCCGGCGACTCAAAAGGCCGAATGGCTGTCAACCTGCGTCTTGCGCAACCGGGAACGATCGAAGCCATCGGTCTCCGGCATTTCGATGGCGCGGAAACCTGGTCTTTTCTCGATTGAACCTGTCCAGAAGCGATCGGAAATGTCCCATCCGATTGCCACTGACGTTTGGCTAAATGTTTAGCTGGCTGCCCCTTTTCTGAGCGTTGTTTCGGCTGATCCCAACCTGGAGCGGGGTTTAGCGCCGCCGGTGGCGCTCTTTCCTGTTTGGCACGCGCGTTGCAGAGCAACCCCAAAACCGTTTTGGGTTGGGGGCGTCCTTGAAGACATGTGAAGTAGCGGATCAGTCACGTTGGCTGATCTGAGATTTTTTGAGATCTACCGGAATCCGGAATATCTCTGGCTGCTTTTTCAGGGCGCGCTGGTCAGCGGCCTGCTGACCATAGGAGGCGGCCTTTTCGGCTTCCTCGCTGCGCTTCTCCTTGCCGCCGTCCGGCACTACCGGATCCCGGTCCTGATGCAACTGGCGACGGCGTGGGTGGAATTTATCCGCAACACCCCTTTGATCGTCCAGATGTTTTTCATCGCATTCGGGCTGCCGCTTCTGTTTGGCTATCAGTGGCCATTCTGGGGACATGCGCTCCTGGCGCTCTCGGTGAATTTTTCGGCCTATTTCGCGGAAATCCTGCGGGCCGGGCTGGCGTCGATCGATACCGGGCAGGCAGAAGCTGCGGACGCGCTCGGCATCCCGCGATGGCTGAGCTTCTTCAAGGTCAGTCTGCCCCAGGCCGTTGCGGCCATGTATCCCTCGCTCAACAGCCAGTTCATCTTCCTGTTCCTGACAACAGGCGTGATCTCGGAAATCGGCGTGACCGACCTGACATGGGCCGGTGTCTTCATCGACAGCCGCAGTTTCCGGTCCTTCGAGGTCTTTTTCACCCTGACCGTGATCTACGTGCTCATGTCGCTGATGTTCAAAAGCACACTGCGCCTCCTGCATGACCGATTGTTCAAGTGGAAGGTGGTGCGGTGAAGGATCTGTTTGCAGACGTTTTGGGAAAACCCTTCGGGATTGTTCTTTACCAGCTCTTGGACGCGACCCAGTTCACGATCTATCTCTCGCTGATCGCCTTCCTCGGCGGTGGTGCCATCGCAATGGTCATCACCGCTGCGCGGGTTTCACCCGGGCGCTATCTCGCCGGGCTTTCGACGGCTTACACCTGGCTGTTTCAATCGGTTCCGCTGCTGATGCTTCTGTTTTTGCTGGGGCTCGGGGTTCCGCATCTTTTTTCCCTCCGGATCGACCCCTGGCACGCGGCCGGGCTGGCGCTCACGCTCTATACCAGCGCCTATCTGGCGGAGGTCTGGTGCGGCGCCATCTTCGCGGTTCCAGGCTCGCAGCATGAAGGCGGCAAAGCGCTCGGTCTGACGCTGTTCCAGATCATGCTGCTCATCATCCTGCCGCAGGCTGTCCGATTGGCGGTGGCGCCGACAATCGGCTTCATGGTTCAGATCATCAAGGGCACGTCGCTGGCCTATATCATCGGCTTTCATGACCTGATGACGGTGGGCAAGCGCTGGGCGAATTCGCCGGTGCCGGGAACCCAGCCATTCGTCATCTATCCCCTGATGGCGATCATTTACTTCAGTCTCTGTTTTCCCTTGTCCGTCTGGTCGCGCCGCCTGGAAAGGCGTCTGGGCTCGGCCTCGTCAAGGAGCGGCGGCAAGGCCGCCGCCTGAAAAATCGCGCTTGTTCAACCAAAAAGGAGGGTCGCGAAATGTGGAAGAAACTGACTGGTCTTGGAGGAGCCCTGCTGTCGGCTGCTCTGGTCTTTGCCAGCCCGGCAACGGCAGAACTGAAAGACATCCTGCAATCCGGAACGATCAAGATCGCAACGCCCGAGAATTTCCCGCCATTCGGTTCGCTCGGGGCGGACGGTGAATATGAAGGCTACGACATCGACGTCGCAAAGATGATTGCCGAAGACCTCGGTGTCGAACTGGAACTGGTTCCGGTGACCTCGAAGCAGCGGATTCCGTTTCTGGAAACCGACCGGGTCGATCTGGTGATTTCGACACTTGGTGCAAATCCGGAACGGGCAAAGTCCATCTGGTTCTCGCATGCCTATGCGCCATTCTTCTCAGGCGCCTTCGCCAAGCCGGATGTCGCCGTAGCATCGATTGCGGACTTTGACGGCAAGAAGATTGCCGTGACCGGCGGAACGCTTGAAGATCTTGCGATCACGGAAGACGCCCCAGGCGGCGCTGAGATCATCCGTTTCGGGGACAACGCCGCAACCATTGCTGCTTACGTGTCCGGCCAGGCCGACGTCATCGTGACCGGCAACATGGTTGCCCTCGGGATTGCCAATGACAATCCGGATTTCAACCTTCAGACCAAGTTCATCATCGCCAACTCCCCGTCTTACATCGGCGTGAAGACGGGCAACATCGATCTGCTGCAGTGGGTGAACGTGTTTGTTCTGCACAAGAAGCTCAACGGCAAACTCGATGAGCTTTCCAAAAAGTGGCTCAAGACACCTTTGCCGCCACTGCCGGCGCTCTGACGCAAATTCAAAACAAAGGGGAGCGCTGTCCCCGGCAGCGCTCTCCGGCTCTCAGGTCGTTTGAAGGGTTACAGGCAATCGGAAATCATGTATCCCGCTTGCCATGAACGCTTTGCAATCCTCACATCGCGAATCTGAAGTTCCGCTCTACGCAACCCCGATTGGGGTTTGGGCCATCGTCGCCCTGTGGGGTGCCCTGCATCTATTGCTGAGGGCCTTGTCGACGCCGGTTCTCGGCACCGACGACATGTTTGAAAATGTCCTCGTTCAAACCCTTGAACCGGGTTACATGCTGCGCCAGCCACCGCTTTACGAATGGCTTCTGTGGTCTGCGCAACAGGCGTTCGGCCCGACGATCTGGGCCGCGCTGTTCGTCAAGTACAGCCTGATTTCCGTCGCCGCGCTGTTCCTGTTTCTGATCGCACGCAAGGCGATCCGGGCACCGCGTCTGGCTGCTCTTTGCGCCTTTTGCTATTCGCTTTACTACCAGTTCGGCTGGAACCTGCATGAGGGTGTCACGCACACGGTGGTTCTGACCACGGCCTGCGCGGCAAGCGCCTTTTTCTTCATTAAGGCAATGGAGAGCGGCCGTCTGTCCTTCTACCTGCTGTTCGGCGCGGCGGCAGGCGCAGGTCTCATCGGAAAGCATTCCTATCCGATCTTCGCGCTCGCCCTTCTCCTTGCAGCGCTCAGCGACAGCGCCTGGCGTCCACGGATACAGCTCACCGGTCTTGTGCTCGTGCCCCTGGCCGCGGCAATCGTCTACAGTCCTTATGGCTTCTGGATCCTGACGGAAGGCCTGCAGCTTTTCGCCTCGGTTTCCGAAACGATGGGCGTTGCGTCCGAGACGTCGCATCTGGCAAGGGCGGCAGAAGGCCTGGGCAAGCTCGCCTTCGGTCTCGTCGGGTTTTCCGTACTCCTTGTTCCCGCTCTGCTGCTGCTGTTCTGGCCCCGTTACCTGGGAAAGGCAGAGGCCGAAACACCGGCGGTAAACGATGTCGCGCGCCTGTGCGGCCGCACCGTTGTCGCGATGATCCTGCTCACGGCGGTCATGATTGCAGTCACCGGCGCAACCTATGTCAAGGAGCGGCACATGCATCCCTTGATGCTTTTGCTGCCGGTTTACATGTTCGCCGATCTGGAGCGGTTCGGGTTCCACCGGCAGTGGCGCTGGCTGGCAACCATTGCGGCCGCGACGGCTGCCGTCGTTTTTTTCGCGCGCATCCCCGGTCTTGTTGCGCCCGACAGGTTCTGGTGCGGCGGCAAGTGCCGTCACATGAAACCCTATGACGATCTGAAGGAGCCGCTCTCCCAGCTTGGGGCCGATGGTGCGACACTTGTTGCCGTCGACGGATATACCGGCGGAAATCTGCGCGTGCTCTTTCCGAACGCCCGCGTCGTGACCAAGGCAATCCCGGCACGCGTCCCGGCAAGGGACAAGTGCTTCTTTGTCTGGGAAGAGGGGGACGCGCAGCCGGACACACCTGCAGAAAAGCGCTTCGCGGAGGTTGCCTTTGCAAGTCCCGGTGCCCCCGTTTCGGCGACTTACCTGACCGGCTCCTGGCCGCATCTTTGGAAAGAGGATGGTTGGCGAACCACCTGGTGGGGGGTTGCGGAGCTGGAGCCGCAGGAGGCGATCTGCCGTTGACCCGACAGGTCAGCTTTCGCTGGCGACAAGCATTTCGGCCTTCATTTCCAGAAACCGACCGAGATCCCGGTGACCGTTCTGGAAACTGGAACACCAGATGCGGCCGATGCCGGACACTTCCAGATAGTTGATCTGAAGCGCGTTGGAATGGCCAACATATTCAAGGTCATCCCAGCAGACCTTCTTGTTCCGCAGGAACGGACTGTCGAAGTAGATCGCATCCCTGTCATAGCCGAAGCGAACGAAAAAGACCTGGTAGACGACAAAGAGCGTCACGGCGAGAAATGCCGCGGTGACGACAAAGGCAAGCGCAATGTGTTTGGCAGGGGCGTGCGCCATGGCCAGAACGACAAGCACGGAAAGGGGCACGAGGGCGGCCGCAATCCATTTGCAGGGACCGCTGTAGGTCAGATAGCAGATGTGGCCCCTGGTGTTCCCGTCCGGGCGCGCGATCGCGGACAGGCCCCAGACGGAGGCCGCGCTGATCACTCCACTTCCGACAGACATCGCCCAACCGCCCAAGTCAAACATGCCAGGTCATACCCCTTGAAAGGTTCCGGTAGCCGGGCTTTGCTTCCTGCAATCCGGCTTGCTGCGATGAAACACTATGGATGCTGCTTTAAATCTTGGTACATCAATTGAGGAGAGTTTGATTCAAATTTGAATCGAACGGCAAGGCGGTCCCGCCGACACGCACGTCGCTTACCGGACCGCTTGGGCACGTCATCGGAGAGACGAACAAAAGTGAGAACCGAAATAGAAATCCGGAAAGCCGGGTCCGGCCATTTGCAGGAGATCGTCGCCATCATCAATGCCGGTGCGACAACCATTCGCCAGGACAAGGAATTCGACGACTGGCAGGACTACCGTCCGGCATTTGAAGCGCTCGTCGCAGCGCCCGAAGCCGATATCTATGTCGCCCTGAATGGCGACGGCGAGGTGATCGGAACCTATCAGATTCATTTTCTGAAAGGTCTTGCCTTCCGTGGCCGCCCCCGTGTCGAACTTGAATCGGTGCATGTGCGATCGGATCAAAGGGGAAATGGTGTCGGTCGGCGCATGATGGAACATGCGGAGGCCCTGGCGCGCGCGCAAGATGCGTGTCTGGTCCAGCTCACGTCAAATCGCGAGCGGGAAGGCTCGCACCACTTTTACCGCCGGCTGGACTACGATCAGAGCCATCTCGGCTACAAGAAGATGATGATCTGACGTCCACGCTGGGCGCGTGCCGCCTATTGCATTCGGCCCCGCCATGCCACTTGCTCCGATGCGCCACACAATCGGAAAAACGAGATGGCGGGGCAGCCAGATCACGGGGATCCGGCAATCCGCTCATGCTTGCCGCAGACTATGGTCAGGACCCTAGTTGCTTCGCGTCCAGGTTTCGCCCTTGCAGATCAGACCGCCCATCACGCAGCCTTCGAGTTTCAGCTTGTTGGCCGATGTCAGCTCGATGAAGCCCGTGTAAGTCTTGCCGTCTTCCGCATTATAGACCTTGCCCTTCCATTGATCGGTCTTTTTGGTCGGTTTCATCGACTGCACGATCTGGACCCCGACAAGCGGACGGTCACGCTTGGATGCGTCGGGATTGGCCGTATCGTTTCTGGGCGTTTTCAGCCAGATCAGTTTGCCGCACAGCGCATTCCCGCAAGAACTGATCCGGATCTTGGACGCTCCGTTGGGTCTGACCCAGTCACCCTCGGCATCGCCCGCGAGCGAAGGCACCGCACTCATCGAGACTATTCCCGCCGCGCACAGCGCAGCGGTCAAAATGGATTTCGGCATCATTCCTCCCTGTATCCTACCTTCCGTTTACGAAAACGGAAGGTATCGGCTTGAGCTCAGGTTGAAAACCCGTCACCCAAGGTCATGTCGGCAACTTTTTGCCGGAGGGGCAGGCGCCGAGTGCGATTGGCGTCGCGCCTGAGGCGCGTCTCACATGCTGCGGATCCAGTCGAGGCAGCGTTGGGCCAAATCGTCGTGGTCTTCCTCGAGCTGCATATAGTGGCACCGGCCGGGGATCTCGATGAAGGTTGCAAGCGCGCCGTACCGGTCCGCCATTGTTTTTGCGGTGGAGGGTGGAACGACCTTGTCTTCCGATCCGGACAGAAACAGCAGGGGCGTGCTGGCGCGGTCGACGTCGATCCACGTGGTCTGGTTGACGTCATACATCCAGAAGAACAGCTCGAACAGCACCTGGCCGGACTCCGTCTTGAGGCGGTCGCAGATCTCGTGCTGTTGCTCGACCGGCATTGTGTTGAGGCCATAGGTTGCCAGCAGGTCGAAGTCCTGTCCCGGAACTTCGTTCCAGAACGGTCCCACGCTCATGAACATCTTGCCCAATGCGCGTTCCATCTCGGTGGTCGGCACCGTACCGTTGATGATGCTGCTGTTGATCAGGACGCCCGCCGTGATCAGGCCGCGCGCGGCAAGCAATTGCGCGATCAGCCCGCCGAGCGAGTGACCGATGACCACGGGCTTTGCGTCCAGCGTTGCGAGAAAGTCAGAAACGTCCGCGACATAGTCGGCAATGCTCGCGCCTCTGAGCGCTTCGGTGCGGTCTTCTCCGTCCGGCAGATCGTGATGGCGGTATGTCGGCGCGTGGCAGGTGTAACCCTTGTCCTCGAAGAAACGGCGGAAGGGCTCCATTGTCCAGGGAGATGCGTTGGTGCCGTGAAGAAAGACGATTGTCGGCTCTGACATGAATTCCCGATTCCCCCGTTGATGGTCGGCGCGTTGAGCGGATCTAAAAATACCCAAACTCCCAGCGTGGTGAACAGAGGGTTTATGCGACTTCTGAAATTCGGGGGTAAATTCGTTGAAAAACAACATGAAATCGGCTGTGCATGATTACCGGCAGGTAAATTTCAGACTTGTTTAAACTTTTGTTTTGTTTGCGTTAAACCTGTTTTTTTACGAGCCATTTAACTGCTCCTGCTGAAGTAGACATCAAGAAACGCCGGGGAAAAACTCGCAAATACTTGCGTTTCGGGGAAGTCTGAACAGAGGACGAAAAGGGGAGCATCATGGCTCGTTTTGAAATGCATTCGGCTGATATGGCCGCCATGGGCGAAAAGCCCGTAACTGCCGACATTCTTTTCCAGATGGGTCTGGACAGCGCTTGCGGCCGCAACGGCGAAACCGATCTTGTCACGGCGCACAAGTGGTTCAACATCGCAGCGTTGAAGGGCAACAAGGATGCCGTTCAGTACCGTAAGGAAATCTCCGGTGAGATGAGCCCGTCTCAGATTGCCGAAGCTCAGCGCTCCGCGCGCGAATGGCTGTCAATGCATTGATCAGGGTGAAGGCTGCCGGCCAAACGGCACCTGAACCTTTGAATTTTATCTGACGCGGCAGAGGAAACTTCTGCCGCGATTTTGTTTGCCACCAATGATTTTTGCCTTTCCGGTCTCAGTGCACGGGCGCAAGACCGTGATCGTCCCAGAGGGACCGGTCGATCGGATTGCCGAGCGCGAACTCGAAGCCGATGACCTCGCGCCCGCCCGCCGCGAGCCGGCACCTGTAGGCAATCTCGTGCCAGATCCCCTGGCTCCTGACTGCCGCGGCTGCAGCAACGATTTCATTTCCCCGCTGAATGGAATTCCG
>JBCBUA010000187.1:0-11719 GCA_039818365.1 Pseudomonadota bacterium | reverse complement strand
CTCCTCGAACACGTTTCAACATCCGAAACCATTCGGCTCAAGGACGAAAACACCGCTGCTTTGTATCTTGTCAACCTTCTCAGAACGCGTGCCTGTTCGCCGGCTCTATCCGGAAGAGTGGCTTCGTTGCGTCCGGAAGGGACCGGGAAGTGTCTCAAAATTCATACTTTCCGCTTGCTTGAATTGTAATGTTATACAGTTACCTTAAGGTAGGATCTGACCACAGAGATGTTGAAAGGGCATGTTGTGCGAAACGGATATGCGGAAAGCCTCATGTCCCATACGCGCACAAAGCGTCCCGGCGTCCTGCACCGCAGATGAATTCAAGGCAATGAGTTAAGGGAGACCTAAATGAAAACACGTGCAGCCATCGCCTGGGCGCCGAACCAGCCCCTCGAAATAGAGGAGATTGACCTGGAAGGCCCGAAAGAGGGCGAGGTCCTTGTCCGTATCGTCACGACCAGTCTTTGCCACACGGACGTCTTCACCCTTTCCGGCGAAGACCCGGAAGGGCTGTTTCCGTGCATTCTCGGTCATGAGGGCTGCGGCATCGTCGAAGAAGTCGGAAAAGGCGTTACCTCGGTCGCTCCCGGCGACCATGTGATCCCGCTCTACATTCCCGAAGATCCGGACTGCCCCTATATCAAGTCGGGCAAGACCAACCTCTGCCAGACGATCCGCAAGACCCAGGGCGCCGGGCTAATGCCCGACGGCACGTCCCGCTTTTCCTACAAGGGCAAGCAGATCCTCCACTACATGGGCACAAGCACCTTTAGCGAGTATACGGTGCTGCCCGAAATATCCGTGGCCAAGATCACCAAGGAAGCCCCGCTTTCCAAGGCCTCTGTCATGGGGTGCGCGGTCCCGACCGGCATTGGCGCCGTGCGCAACACCGCCAAGGTTGAGCCCGGTTCGACGGTTGGCGTCTTCGGCCTCGGCGCTGTCGGCATGGCCGTCATTCAGGGCGCGGTTCTGAACGGCGCCGCGCGGATCATCGGGATCGACATCAACACCTCCAAGTTCCCGCTCGCCAAGGCACTTGGCGCGACGGAGTGCATCAACCCGAAAGACTTTGACAGCCCCATTCAGGATGTTCTGGTCGAGATGACCAACGGTGGACTGGATTACACATTCGAGGCGGTCGGAAATGTGGAACTGATGCGATCCGCGCTCGAAGCCTGCCACAAGGGCTGGGGAGAATGCACGGTGATCGGCGTTGCCGGTGCCGGACAGGAGATCGCGACACGTCCGTTCCAACTCGTGACCGGCCGTGTCTGGCGCGGGACGGCTTTTGGCGGCGTCCTGGGCCGCAGCCAGTTGCCGGGAATGGTCGATGAATGGCTGCGCGGAGATTTCAGTGTCGATCCCTATATCACGCACCATATGAACCATGAGCAGATCAACACGGCGTTCGATCTGCTGAAAGCGGGCGAATCGATCCGTTCGGTGATCCACTTCCGTCCGAGCGAGACTTTGACGGTCAATTCGCTCCCGGGGCAAATCGTCACCGGCTAGGCCGCAACAGTCACGGCTGATGTTTGATCTTGAAGGGCAGCGGATTTGGTCTTTGGCACCATTCGCTGCCCTTTTTCGCTTTACGTCGTCACGCCAATTGCATCCGCGATGCTTGCCCGCGTCACTTCGGGCATCGTCGTGTGGATCCGGAAGGTCGCAATCGGTTTGTCAGGCTCCAGCACGCCGATGACCGTTTCGATGTCCGGACAACCCTCATCCCGGCACGCCAGCTCGGCAACGGTGACCGGCGTGTCTTCAGGCAGGTTCATCAGCTCGCGGGTCCAGGCCTTGATCTCGGACGACTTGTCCTTCAACCGGCCGAATTTCGGCGCGAGCGGATTGTGGAACTTGCTCATTCCGCGGCGACGCCTTCCTGATAGACGCAGCTTCTGAAGCCGGCTTCGATTATGTCGCGCGGCAGGTCCCGTCCGATAAAGACGATCCGTGTCGTCCGCGGCTCGTCTGGTTTCCAGGGCCGCTGGTGATCGCCTTCCAGCAGCATGTGGACGCCCTGCATCACAAAGCGGTCGTCATCATTCGCAAAAGCGATGATCCCCTTCATGCGCAGCATGTCCGGACCGAACTCCTGCGCAATTGTCTGCATCCACGGAAAGAACCGTTGCGGGTCGAGCGGCGCATCACTCAGCAACGAAAAACTTGTGACGTGATCATCGTGATCATGATCGTGAAAGTGTTTCAGAAACTCCGGCTCGATCTCAAGCACACGGTCCAGATCGAAGGCATTGCGCCCGAGTATGTTCTCCAGGGGCACCTGGCAGCGCTCGCTGCGATGGATCACGGCCGTCGGATTGATCCTGCGGATCCGTTTTTCAACCTCGGCACGTTCCTCATCGCTGACGAGGTCGATCTTGTTCAGGAGAACGATATCGGCAAACGCCAGTTGTTCCTGGGCCTCATGCGCCTTGTCGATCTCAACCAAAAGGTGCCTGGCATCGACAACGGTCACGATCGCATCCAGTTTGGTCTTGGACTGCACATCTTCGTCGACGAAGAATGTCTGGGCGACAGGCGCCGGGTCTGCGAGACCTGTCGTTTCGATCAGGATCGCATCAAAGTGGTTCCGCCGTTTCATCAGGCCTTCGATAATGCGGATGAGATCGCCGCGCACGGTGCAGCAGATACATCCGTTGTTCATTTCGAAGACTTCTTCGTCCGCGTCGACGACGAGATCGTTGTCGATCCCGACATCACCGAACTCATTGACGATCACGGCATAGCGCTTGCCATGATTTTCAGAAAGTATGCGGTTGAGCAGCGTGGTTTTTCCGGCGCCCAGATATCCGGTGAGAACGGTAACCGGTGTCCTCTGCAATTCGTTCATTGTGACCTCCGAGAAAGACGGGTGAGGTTGGAAACGGTACGCAGGATCGGCCCGATGAAGGCCTGCCCCGCGTTTTTGAGAAATGCCGTGATCGAAAGGGGTGTTGTATCGATCACGGCAGTGAACAGCGCCCGAACCGGCTCGGGGTCGACGCCGTCCGTGATGAACACGAGCCGTGTTCGGCGATCGTCATCGGGCCAGGCCGGGAGCCTGACAGGATCGGACACGCTGTGCTGGACCGCATGCACGATCAGCGGCTCGCCGGGCCTGTCCGCGCTGGCAATGATCCCCTTGACGCGCAACAGCCTCTGCCCGGCCGAATTCTGAAGAAGGGCAAGGAACCGGTCGAACCGGTCTTCCGGCAAAGGTGTCTCACGCACGATGCTGAAGGTTCGAATGCCCGCACCATGCCGCGATAAACCCGTCGCCTCATCAGGCCGGGCGCCGTGGCCGGCTTCTTGAGCCATTGCAGCTTCAAGCGCCAGCCAGCCGATCACATCTTCTCCTTGATCGACGGCTGCATAGGGTCTCGGTGAAAACAGGGTTGAAAAGTCGACCTTCCGCCGGTCGATGATCTCGGCACTTGCATTGAGTGCGCGCAGTTCCTGTGACAGAAGGCCAATGTCATGAGTCTCCCCAGACGCCCGCGTAACGTCTGTCTTGGTAAGAACAATGCGGTCCGCGAAGGCGATCTGTTTCAATGCCTCGAAATGATTTTCGACAGAGCTGCTCCCCTCAACCATGTCGAACAGGGTCACGACACCGGCGAGATAAAACACCGGATCTGGTCGCGCCGCGCGCAAAGCCAAGGATCCGGTGTCATCTGCCGACAACGCGTTGACCAGCGGCGCCGGGTCTCCAAGGCCGCTCATCTCGACAATCACGCGCGTGAAACGTGCCGTCAGTCCGTCGCGTGCGGCACTTTGTAGATCGTCGAGCGTTTTGCGGATGTCGGTCGTATCAGAGCAGCACAGGCACCCGGTGGAAACTTGACTGATGGTCGTCTCGCCCCGGCGAACCAGCAGGTGGTCGACGGGAACGTCCCCGAATTCGTTGATGATCACGGCCGTATCCTGAACGCCGGGATCATCCAGGAACGCATTCAAAAGCGTCGACTTTCCAGAGCCGAGAAAGCCACTCAGCAGGAAGACGGGTATCCGGTCGGGCAAGTCCATGACGTCTGATCTGTCGCTCTTCACTATATGGATCGGGAATGTTGTTGCTTTTCGGACATCAGATGCAACGCGAGGAATGATGTCCGGTGATCAGCCAACGCGCGTTGACCTCCTCGAAGGTGAATAGAAACCGCGCCGGAACGATTTCCTCACCCGTCGATCTGGGGAAACAAAATGAGTAAATCCCGCCGATCGCGATCGTCCCGTGTCTCTGATCGGTTCGTCTTTCTTCGCTTTCAACCGTGCAGGTCGGGTGTCCGTCCGACAGAAAAAATTCGAAGTACCGGCGTCGGCCAACCTGGGTGACGACGATCTCGTTGGACAATGTGGGCACGAGGATCGCATCCGGTGCGTAAAGCTCCAGGATTGTATCAATCCGTCCGGCCGCAACTTCTTCCGTCCACCGTGTCAACGTCGCGCGCGCGGCGTCCGAGCGTCCCGCGTCAGGCCGCTGCGCATGTTCAGCCGGAGTGTCCACCAGAGTCCGCTCCTGATCTTTCCCTGTGCCTGGGACATGAAGACAAAAGCCGGAACCACGATATGCAGTTCAACATCGCGGAGCGCGGCAATCAGTCTTCAAACCCATTTCTGACTTGATTTGTAATGTTATATCGTATCATGTCCAAATCAAGGATGTCCGGCTTTGTTTTTCTGAACAATCGCACGGCGTTCAACCTGGAACGGATCATTGCCAAACAGATCGGGCCATGGTGTTCGGATCTTGGCCGGAAATGCCGTTCCGGAGCTGTGCAAAGACCATGCATTTCAGCTTGAAATTCAACGACAGAGGTTTTGAAGAGTATGACTTATGCTGCGAGTGTTGCGGCCATGGCAGAGTATCGCAAGGAACACGGGCTGCGGCCCTCACGCGAGGACGCTGAGGCGGCCGTTCGTGTTCTTCTGGAATGGAGCGGCGATGACCCGGATCGCGAAGGGCTGATTGACACGCCTGCCCGGGTCGCACGTGCCTACGAGGAATTTTTCGAAGGCTACAGGATCGATCCGGCGGAGCTGCTGGCCCGCACATTCGAAGAAACCAACGGTTATGACGATCTGATCGCTCTCCGGAACATGCGGCTGGAATCGCATTGTGAACATCACATCGTACCGATTATCGGGAAAGTACACGTTGCCTATCTTCCGGCAAATCGCGTGGTCGGCATCAGCAAGCTGGCACGCGTGGTGGAGGTCTATGCAAAACGTCTCCAGATCCAGGAAACGCTGACCTCCCAGATCGCCGACACCATTCAGGACGTGCTCCAGCCCCGGGGCGTCGCAGTTGTCATTGAAGCCTCGCACATGTGCATGACCACCAGGGGGATCCGGAAGCCCGGCGTCTCCATGTTGACGCGCAAGCTTCTGGGTGACTTTCAGACCGATCCCGAACTCAGAAGAGATTTCCTGTCTTCGGTCACTGTCTCCAATGAAGGATTTGCATGATGGCTGGCCGGAACCCCTTCGCGCCCCGCGAGACAGTTGAACAGGTTGAAGAAGGCAACCTTCTTGCGCCGAAATTCGACGCCAATGGCCTCTTGCCCGTTGTGACCACGGATGCCGGGACAGGCGACGTGCTCATGATGGGCGTGATGAACGAAGAGGCCCTCTTGCGCACGATCCGGACCGGCGAGGCCCACTACTGGAGCCGCAGCCGCAAGTGCCTCTGGCACAAGGGGGCAACAAGTGGACTCATTCAGAAGGTGGTCGAAATACGGATCGACGACGATCAGGACGCAGTTTGGCTGCGTGTTGCCGTTGAAGGCGGTGCCAGTTGCCACGTTGGTTACCGCTCGTGTTTTTATCGAGCCGTTCCGACCGGCGCAGCGGACAGCCCCGTCCAACTGAACTTTACGGAAACCGAGAAAGCCTTTGACCCAGGGGAAGTCTATGGCGACGCGCCAAACCCGACACAATTGTGAGGAATGCGCGCCCGGCGAAGGCCGCTTCCGACAGAAGCGTCGGGGGATCCCGCACCGGTTCTTTGCAGCGATAAGACGCCGGTAATCCGATAAGGCAGCTTCTCAAACGCGGCGGTTGGTATAGTCTTGCCCGCATGGAGGAGACACAGCACTTGAAGGCGCAGCTTGATCTGATGCAGGCGGCGCTCGATCACATCAACCAGGGCTTCACCGTGTTCGACAACGACCTCAGGCTGGTCGCCTGGAACCGCGGGTTGTCTGACATGCTCGACATGCCGGAGGACATCATCCGGCGCGGCTCGCATCTGGAAGCCTTCATCCGCGTGAACGCGGAACGCGGCGAATACGGCCCAGGCGACATTGAGGGCAAGATCGCCCGGCGCATTGAGCGCGCCCGACTGTTCGAGCCACATTACTTCGAGCGCGTGCGCCCGAACGGCCAGATCATTGCGGTCAGCGGCACCCCGCTGCCGCAGGGCGGCTTCGTCACGATCTATTCCGACGTGACCGAGGAACGGAAAAAGCAGGAAAAGCTGGAACGGACGGTCGAGGAACGCACGCGCGCGCTGCAACAGAGTGAAGACTGGCTGCGGCTCGTCACCGACAACATCCCGGCCCTGATCGCCTATCTGTCTCCAGGCCCGGTGTTCCGTTTTGCCAACCGCCGCTACGCGGACTGGTTTGGGCACTCGGTGGCTTCCATCGCAGGCCGCGCCGCCGCGGAGGTCGTCGGGACGGACCTTTTTGCCGAGCTCGAACCGCATATCAACCACGCCTTCAAGGGAAATGCCGTCAGTTACGAATATGAGCGCAAACGGCCCGACGGAACCAAGGCCTATATGCGATCGACGCTGATCCCCGACATGACCGCGGATGGACGCACGCTCGGTATCTTTGTCCTGTCGCTTGATGCGACGGATCAGAAGCAGGCCGAGGCCACGCTGGTGCAGTCCCAGCGCATGGATGCCGTCGGCAAGCTGACCGGTGGTCTCGCGCACGATTTCAACAATCTGCTGGCGATCCTTATGGGCAACCTTCTGTCCATCAGCCGGATGGAAGCTCCGCTGGAAAAGGCCGATGTGGACCGGAAGCTGGAACCGGTGCTCGAAGCCACGAAACGGGGGTCGGATCTCATTCAGCGTCTCCTGGCCTTCAGCCGTGGCAAGGCGATCGACCCGCAAACCGTCTCCCTGGCACGGCTCGTGTGCAATGCCGGAAGCCTGCTGGATGGCTCTCTTCCCTCCTCCATACGGCTTGAAACCGAAGTCACCGATCCGAGCATCGGCGCCTGCATCGACCCGACGCAAATGGAAACGGCCCTGATCAATCTGGCCTTCAATGCCCGTGATGCCATGCCGGACGGCGGCACGCTTCAGATAGCCCTGAGCGAAGCGGTCCTTGAAAGGCGCGAGGCGGACGATCTCGGCGTGGCCTCCGGCCGCTTTGCCAGGATCACCGTGACCGACACCGGCAACGGCATGGATGAAGAAACCCGTCTCAAGGTGTTCGAGCCCTTTTTCACCACAAAGGCCTTCGGCACCGGCAGCGGCTTGGGACTGTCCATGGTCTATGGCTTCATTCGTCAGTCCGGAGGTGCCGTGACGGTGGACAGCAAACCGGGAAACGGAACCTGCCTGACACTCTATCTGCCCTACCGAAGGGTATCGGCCTCCGGGACCCCGGGTGACAAGGCAACCGGAGAGGACGGCCTGGATCGCGGCAAGGGCGAGCTTCTGCTGCTTGTCGAAGATGACCCGGATGTTGCCAACGCGGTCACCGATCAGTTGCAGAACCTCGGCTACGCCGTGCTGAGGGCAGAGAGCGCGGATGATGCGCGCGCCCTTGCGCTTGATCTTCCCGAGCTCAAGGGCGTTCTCAGTGATATCATCATGCCCGGACAGATGAACGGGCTGATGCTTGCGCGGGAAATCCGGCGGCAGCGCAAGGATCTGGGCATCGCGTTGATGTCCGGCTACGCGGACTGGACCGATCTTGCGGGAAACGAGCGGGACTGCCAGTTTCCGGTTCTGTCAAAACCTTTCACCGACGGTCAGCTGGCGCAGACGCTCCGGAAGATCCTCGAAAATGCAACAGATGCTCAATTGGACCCCATCGAACATCGCACAGGTGATCGAATCTGATCCGATTCAGCGAGTGAGTGAATATCTTGCAGAAGAGCTTCGCACCATCGGCGAAACTGACCGTCTTCATCGTTGATGACGAGCCGGAGATCGGCCAGCTCTTGAGCGAAGCCATGGCGCATTTCGACATGGCCGGCGAAACATTTTCCACCGGCAGTTCCATGTTGGCGGCGCTGGCCAACGCAAACCCCGACGCCTGCATTGTCGACCTCGGCCTGCCGGATATGGAAGGCATGGCATTGATCAACGAGATCCGCAGGATCTCTTCGGTACCGATCATCGTCCTGTCAGCGCGCGGTCATTCGACGGACCGCGTCATGGGGCTCGAACTGGGGGCGGACGACTATGTCGTCAAACCGTTCGACCCTCGTGAGGTTGTTGCCCGTATCCGCTCGATCCTGCGGCGCTCCTCGGACCGGGCACCGGCACAGGGCGAAGTGGACCTCGCAACGTTCGAGGACTGGTCGTACCGCCCCTCCTCCCATTGCCTGACATCGCCGGAGGGTGAAGAAACCTTCCTGTCGACCGGCGAAGCCACGCTGCTCGAAGCCTTCCTGCGCGCGCCCAAGCGCGTCCTGACGCGGGATTACCTGCTCGAACATGGGGGCCGCGACGAGAGCCTCGACCGGTCGATCGATGTCCGTATCTCCCGGTTGCGCAAGAAGCTTAATCGCAAGAACGAGGCCGCGCATATCAGGACGATCTACGGATCCGGATACATGTTCGCGACGGCGGTGACCTGGAGCTGAGGTCAAGCCGGAGCTGCGGCTATCGCCGGCCGGTAAAATCAAAAAAGGCGGGAGGATTGCTCCTCCCGCCGTCTTCAAATCCAGCATCGCCTTCCTTAGAAGCTCAGCGAAACATCCCTGTGGCTGGAAAGACATGCGGCAACGTCAAGGGCCATGTCTGTGGGCAGTCTGTCCTGTTGCCTCAGGCCGATATTGTTGACGACCGCCGCGTCGTATTCCTGCAATGCAGGCAGCAGCTCTTGTGCGGCTCTTTCGCGCCACGCAAGATCGGCCTGGAGCGCGGCTATCGACTTGTCGATTTCTGCCAAGGCCTCTTCCGCATTCGGCTCACGGCTGCGCATGATCTTGCGGGCTTCGGTCAGGCCTTTGCGGATATCGCTAGTGCCTTCAGCCTCTCCCACCTTCGAGCGCATGGCCGCGATGGCTTCGACGGCCGCTTCCGGCTCCAGCTGCGCAACCTGCGCCTTGAGCTCTTCCAGCTCCGGACCGAACGCCGCAACCGTTTCCGCATCCGCAAGAATGGCCTTGACCTCCAGGATCGGCTCGTAGGCCTGATCAACCGTGCGGCGGTACATCTGCCGCGCGGTCGTCTCGGCTTTCTGGATCTTCGAAAACTCCCCGTAAACCTCGTCCCAATTGTCCGGGATATTGGCGAGGATCGTATCATGTTCCAGTTGGAGCGCATCGATCTGTGCCTGTGCGCGCTCACCCTGCTCCGCAGAGTAGACTGCACCGTCACCGGACCGGCTGACAATCACCTTCAGTTCTTCGATACGCGCATCGATCCGGCGCGCATCACGCTCAAGGGCCCTGACTTCCGTGTGGATGGGTTTGAAATCACCTGAAGCCTCTGCGACTGCATCTTCCGCGTCGCGGATCGCCGTCATCATCGGCAATGCTTCTTTCGCCTTTTCAAAACCCTCGGCAAGATCGTCCTGCAGGTCTTCCGGCAGGTAGCTCATGTCGACGCCTTCGACCTTGTCGATCGCCGCCAGGATGCTCGCGCCGTTTTGACGGAAATCCTCGTAGACGAGCGTTTCCATGCAATATTGCAGGCGCGGGTTTTTCGGTGGCGGTGCGGTCTCCGACAGCAGCGACGACCGGTTCGGCAGGTAATTCACCAGCTGCGGATAGAACCCGACAATGCCGAGCGCAAACAGCTGCAATGCAATGAACGCGATCACGCCCTTGTACATGTCGATGGTCTTGACCACCGCAGGTGCAACACCGCGAAGATAGAACAGCGCGAACCCGAATGGCGGTGTCAGGAACGAGGTCTGGATATTCAGGCCAATCATGACACCGAGCCAGACGGCGGTGACATTCGCCCCGGGATCGGAGAGCAGGATCGGTGCCACGATCGGAACGACAACCACGGCGATCTCGATGAAGTCGAGGAAGAAACCGAGGATGAAGATCACCAGCATCACGATCAGGAACTGAGCCCAGAAACCACCGGGCAGGCCTTGCAGGAATTCCTTGACGAGGTGCTCGCCGCCGAATGCGCGGAAGGCCGAGGTCAGCATTGCGGCACCGAGCAGGATGATGAAGACGAGCGACGTGGTCTTGGCCGTCTCGACCATGACGCCGCGCAGCGTGTCATCCAGTTTCAGCGTTCGCCAGCCGGACCAGAAGATAGCTATAAGGACGAGCGACACCGCGATAAGCGCAAGGATGAGACTGAGCACGTCCTGCGAACTCTCGATGCGCTTGATATTGACCTCGCCGAAGAAACTGATGACAACGGCAAGACCGAGAAGCGCAAGGATGGCCAGAATTGCAGGCGAATAAGCGCCCTTTTCACCTTCCTTGAGGCGATAGCCTGCCATGACCATCGCGCCGACGGCACCGATTGCACCAGCCTGGTTGACGGTGGCGATGCCTCCGATGATCGATCCGAGGACGAGGAAGATCAGTGCCAGGGGCGGAACAAGGGTGATCACCACCTTGACCGCAAACTTGCGGGTGAAGGTGCCTTCCTCGTGGACGGCCGGCGCGGCTTTCGGGTTCATCAGCGCGAACCCGAGAATGAACAGCATGTAAAGGCCGACAAGAACGAGGCCCGGCAGGAAAGCGCCCAGGAACATTTCGCCGGCGCTGGTCGAGACCACGGAAAAGTCCGACGGCATTGAGAGTTCGCCGGTGCTGTCCTTGTACAGTGTCTGACGCAGCGATCCCGCCTGATCGACGGCACTCGCGAGCTGGTCGGCGAGAATAATGAGAACGATCGATGGCGGAATGATCTGGCCAAGCGTGCCGGAAGCGGCGATCGTCCCTGTTGCGAGTGGAACCGAATAGTTGTTGCGCAGCATCGCCGGCAGCGAGATCAGACCCATTGCCACGACCGTTGCACCGACAATTCCGGTTGTCGCGGCCAGAAGAGCGCCCACGAACACGACGGAAATGCCGAGACCTCCGGGGACGGGACCGAACAGTCGCGCCATCGTAACAAGCAGATCCTCGGCGATCTTGGATCGCTGCAGCATGATCCCCATAAAGACGAACAGGGGAATGGCGATCAGCGTATCGCGTTCAGCTTCCCAGTAGATCCCACGGAAGTTGGTGACACCGGCACTCAGCCATTGCCCGGGACCGCCGGAATCGAAGAAGGCATCGGTCCCGGTTGAAAACAGGTAACCGGCTCCGGCTGCAAGACCGATTGTCAGGATCGCCGCCCCAGGCAGGGCGAACGCGACCGGAAATCCGGATCCCAGTGCAAACGCCATCAGGACGACAAGAAGAGCGAGAAAGAAAAGTTCCATGTCAGAAGATCTCGTCAGGCGTTAATTGACTGGATGGTTTTCATGGTCGCGGCCGCCCGGCTCACCACGTATGTCCGCGATCGCATCCAGGAAATAGGACACGAACTGGATCATCATGG
>JBCBUA010000186.1:9485-11779 GCA_039818365.1 Pseudomonadota bacterium | reverse complement strand
CTCAGCGAGGCAGTCTTGCATCATTTCGATTACAAAAACGGCGCGCTTCACGCCGAGGATGTCGCGATTGAAGAGATCGCGCGCGCGGTTGGCACGCCCTTCTATTGCTACTCGACCGCGACGCTGACCCGGCACTACCAGGTGTTCGCGTCCGCTTTCGACGATATTCCGTCGCTCGTCTGCTACGCGATGAAGGCGAATTCCAACCAGGCTGTTCTGAAAACGCTCGGACAGCTTGGGGCCGGCATGGATGTCGTTTCGGAAGGCGAACTGCGCCGGGCCAGGGCGGCAGACGTTCCTGCAAGCAAAATCGTGTTTTCCGGCGTCGGCAAGACCGAGGCCGAACAGGCCTATGCGCTGGAAGAGGACATTCTTTGCTTCAATGTGGAATCGGAGCCGGAGCTGCTCCAGCTTTCCCGCGTTGCGAGCGAAATGGGCCGGACTGCCCGGGTTTCCATGCGAATCAATCCGGATGTCGATGCCAAAACCCACGCGAAAATCGCAACCGGCAAGGCTGAAAACAAGTTCGGTATTCCGTGGCAGCGCGCACGAGACGTCTATGCCCACGCGGCAAGGCTGCCTGGTATCGAGGTTACCGGTATCGACATGCATATCGGTTCCCAGATCACCGAACTCGGACCGTTCGATGACGCGTTTGCGCGCCTCGGTGAGCTGATAACCGATCTGCGCGCCCAGGGTCACAAGATCGCGCATGTCGATCTGGGGGGCGGGCTGGGGATTCCCTATGTCAGCGACAACGATCCGCCGCCACATCCGGATGCCTATGCGCAAGTGGTCAAGAAACACGTGCGTGAACTCGACTGCACGGTCATGTTCGAACCGGGCCGGCTGATCGCGGGAAATGCCGGTCTCCTGGTGACGAGCGTGATCTATGTGAAGGAAGGCGCCGACAAGACCTTCGTGATTGTCGACGGCGCGATGAACGACCTGATCCGGCCTACGCTCTATGAAGCCCATCATGAAGTGCGGCCGATGAAGGAAGATCGCGGCAATCTTGACCGAATCAGGGCCGATATCGTGGGTCCGGTATGCGAAACCGGGGACTTTCTCGCCCAGGATCGTGACATGGCAAAAGTGGAGGCTGGGGATATCCTGGCGATTTATTCCGCGGGAGCCTATGGCGCGGTTCAGTCAAGCACCTACAATTCGCGCCTGCTTGTCCCGGAAGTCCTCGTAAACGCAGATCAATTCGCGGTCGTGCGGCCCCGTCCGTCCTATGAAGAGCTGCTCGGACTCGATCAGATGCCGGATTGGCTCAAGGCTTCGTGACGCAATCGGCGCGCAATTAGTTGCGCCGACCTGTTGCCGGATCGCACCTTATGCCTCACTTTATAAGGTGGTGGGCCAATCCCGATGCCGGCAGCTGCGGTTGCCGTAGCCCCGGGATATGAACCGGAGGTGCCTTTGAGCCCGAAAGACAGCGATCAGGATCCAGGCAGATCGAAAGACACCCGTGCGGCCGGTTGGCGGGACTATATCCAGTCACGGCTTGATACGCTCATAGGCCAAAGCCGCGTTTACCTGTTCGTGGAACGCTTGTGGCGCGCCCTCCTGCCCGTGCTCGTCGTTGTCGGTATCTATGTCGGCCTGTCGTGGCTCGGCCTGTGGATGGCGTTGCCCGTCTGGATCGGACTGGCAGGCATTGCGGTTTTTGCCGCTGCGGTCGTGTGGGCGTCAAGGGACCTGTTCCGCCTGACATGGCCCTCGCGCGAAGACGCGTTGCAGCGCGTCGAAAAGACATCCGGTTACAAGCACAGACCGCTGACCACCCTTGAAGATGACCTTTCGGTCGGTGCCGACAATGCGGAAAGCCGGGCAATCTGGGCGCTCCACCAGCGCCGGACTGCCGAAGCCGTTGCATCAATCCGCTCGAAAGCACCGGATCCGCAGGCGTTCCGCCGCGATCCGTGGGCACTTCGGGTTCTTGCAGCCTGTTTGCTCGTGATCGGGTTTGGCGCCGCGCACGGCGATCATATGAGCCGTCTGACATCCGCTTTTCAGAACCCGTTCAAGACGGTTGAACCGCCGAGCCGGCTGGATGCCTGGGTCACGCCTCCGATCTATACCAGCGAACCGCCGATCTATCTGACCGGCGAAAGTGCGCAGCTGCGCGAGGCCGGAGCGCCGATATCCGTGCCCGAGGGTTCCGTTCTTGTCGTCCGCTCGCAAGGCGCGCAGGAAATCAGCATGACCTTTGCCGGCCCGGACGAATCCGAGCCGAATGTCGTTGAACCGGACCAGGCCATCGGGGACGAAACCGATGCCGAGCTCGC
>JBCBUA010000186.1:0-9385 GCA_039818365.1 Pseudomonadota bacterium | reverse complement strand
GCGTTGCTGCCGGTCGAAAGACGGCTGACGCTTGAAACGACCGGCGTTGTCGAGCTTGCGAACACGGATGCACCGGAAGAACCGTTCCTGCGGTTCGTATTCGCGGTGAAGCCGGATCACGCGCCTGAAATCCGCCTTGTCGATGACCCGGAAGCGCAGTTGAGCGGCGCGCTCAAGTTTTCCTACCTGGTAAATGACGACTACGGTGTCGTTGCCGCCGAGGCGCGCATCACACCGTTGCCCAATCCGGATCATCAGGACCGGGTCCCCCGTCCGCTTGTTGAAGCGCCGCAGTTTCCGCTGTCCCTGCCGCCGCGCACGGGCACCGCCAAGACGGCCGAGACGATCCGGGATCTGACATCCCACCCCTGGGCGGGGTCCGAAGTCGATCTGACCCTGCTGGCGCGGGACCAGGCGTCGCAGGAAGGGCTCTCTCCGCCCTATCGTATCACCCTGCCGCAGCGCCGCTTTGCCAAACCGCTGGCGCGGGCGATCGTCGAACAGCGCCGCAATCTTGCACTGGATGCGCAGAACCATGCGCAGGTGATCACGGCGATGGATGCCCTGATGCTTGCGCCGGACCTTTTTGACTTCAGGGCGCGCAATTATCTGGGCATGCGGTTTGCCTATGGCGAACTGATCCGGGCGGAAACCGATGACGAGCTCAAGGCCATGCTGCCGCTCCTCTGGGACCTGGCGCTTTCGATTGAGGATGGTGATCTTTCGGCTGCCGAGCGCAAACTGAGAGATGCCCAGGAAACGCTGCGCAAGGCGCTGGAGGAAGGGGCGAGCGACGAGGAAATCGCCAGGCTGACCCAGGAACTGCGCGAAGCGCTGAACGAATACATGCAGGCGCTGGCGGAGCAGATGCGGCAGAACCCGCAGGCCATGCAGCCGTTCGACGGAAACCAGCAGACGCTCAATCAGCAGGATCTGAGCGAGATGCTGGACCGGATCGAGGAGCTTGCCCGGACGGGCTCGCGGGATGCCGCGCGCGAGCTCCTGGCGCAGATGCAGCAGATGCTGGAAAATCTTCAGGCCGGCAGACCGCAGATGATGCCGGAAGGCATGAACAGCGAAATGATGGAGATGCTCAACCAGCTCGGTGAGATGATCCAGCAACAGCAGCAGCTGATGGATGAAACCCACAGGTTCAACCAGGATCAGCAGCGCCAGCGCGGCAACCAGCAGCAGGGCCAGCAGCAGCAAGGGCAACAGGGTCAGGGCCAGCAGATGACCCAGGAGCAACTGGAACAGATGCTCCAGCAGCTGCAGCAGGGCCAGGGAGACCTGGCGCAGCAGTTGCAGCAACTGATGGATCAGCTCGGTCAGAACGGCATGGGCCAGAATGAAGCGCTCGGTCAGGCGGGCGAATCCATGGGAGATGCGCAGCAGTCGCTTGGGCAGGGTCAGGGCCAGCAGGCCCTTGGACAGCAGGGGGATGCCCTTGATGCACTCCGCCGCGGCGCCCAGAGCATGACTGAACAGATGATGGGGCAGGGCGAAGGCGCTGGCAATCCCAACGGCCCCTCACCGCTCGACGAAGATCCGCTCGGACGCCCGCGGCGCACGGAAGGTCCCGATTTCAACAACCGGGTGCAGATCCCGGACGAAATCGACGTGCAGCGCGCGCGGCGCATTCTTGAGGAACTGCGCAGACGTTTCTCCGATCCGTCCCGTCCGCAACTGGAACTGGACTACCTGGAACGGCTCCTGAAACGCTACTGATCGGCGTTTCAGCCAGCCCTACAAATCTGCACTCCGTCGCCGCCTTTGTTTTTGCGGCCAATTTGGGCGGCGCGCTTTCGAAGCTGTTCCAAAGAGCGCAGATCCTGATCGGGGGCAAACCCGTGTCCCGACGGCTGACTGTCAGTCTCCTTTATGCAGATATTGCAGGCTCGACCCGGGTGAGCGGCGTTGCCGAGCCCAGGGCGTTCATGACCTGGAAGAGAACAGTGCTCATTCAGTCAGGGACTGCGCGAAAAACGCCAAAGCGACAGCGGCGAGAAGCGAAGCGGCCATTGCGAAATTGATGCGGCGCTGCACGCGCGGATCCAGGTCGAGCCGATGCAGCGCCATACCTGCGTAAAGCCAGATGAAGTGGATCGGCAGCCAGATCATGTTCAGGATCACGATCTTCAGAGCCGTTTCGACGAAAAGGCTCTGCGGCCAAAAAGGGAACCCGGTAAAGAACGCCGTGTTCACCGCGTAGGCCTTGGGGTTCACCGGTTGCAGGATTAAGCCGGACCAGAAACCGGGAGCCTTGTTCGCTTCGCTGAAGCCGATACGCGAGCCGGCAAAAGCGATCCTGTAGGCGAGATACGTCAGATATCCCACCGACGCGACCATCAGGACCACCCTGATGTTCTCGTTCGCCTGGATGATTGCCGCCATTCCGGAAACGACGGCAAGCGCGACCAGGTTGTTGCCGACGAACAAGCCGCCAATGTAGCGTGCGCCCGGAGCAAAGCCGAAGGCGGAGCCGACGCCGGCCACGGACAGGACACCAGGTCCGGGTGTGATGATGAGAGCGAAGACCGCGAGCGCGAATGTGATCATGCAAGCGTGGTAAAAGATGGGGGAAAGCGCGTCAATCGGGTACGGCGATGCATCCCGGCGGTTTCACGCTCGGCACACTTGTGTGCCCGAAACCGCCAATGACCGCGCGGTTCAGGCGTATTTCCGTGTGTCCTCCGGCAGAACTCCGGAGATGGCATCACGCACTGCCTTGCGGATGTCCGCAAGGGAGAACGGCTTGGTGATCACATCATGTACCAGGGCGTCCAGACCGTTGGCCCTTTCGCGCTGATCGGCAAAGCCGGTCATCAGCAGGATCGGCATGTCCGGAAAATCGCGCGCCGTATGCAGCGCGAGCGCAATGCCGTCCATGACGGGCATCTTGATGTCGGAAACAAGCAGGTCGAAACCGCCTTCTTCGCGGCTGAGCACTTCCACGGCCTCGCCGCCGTCTTCGGCGACGCTGACGTTGTGCCCGTCAAGCTCCAACGCGCGCTTTACAAAGCTTCTTACCGCGTCATCGTCTTCTGTGAGAAGAATGCGAGACATGCTCACTCTCCTGTCTTGCCGTCAGCTGCCGCTTCGTCCTGCGAAGGGGCAACATATCCAATAAAGGGCAACTGCCGCCACGCGTGACCCATATCCATACCGTATCCGACGACAAACTTATCAGGACAGGCAAACCCGACATAGTCTGCAGATATGGCAGCTTTGCGGCGCTCGGGTTTATCCAGCAGGGCCGCGATCTTGACGGATCGCGCGCCGCGCTCCATCAGCCGCTCGCGCGCGAAGGCCAGCGTGCGGCCGGATTCCAGAATGTCGTCCACCAGGATAATGTCCCGGTTGGTCACGTCGCTTTCAACATCGCGCAGCACGCGAATGTTTTCCGACCCTTCGGTGCCGGCCCCGTAGGAAGACAGATGGATGAATTCCATTTCAGGTTCCAGCTCGGCACGGTGCATGGCCCTGACCAGGTCTGCTGCGAAAATGAAGCTGCCCTTCAGTACCGCGACGACGAGCAGGTCCTTGGGCTGGCCTTCTGCAATTTCCCGTGCGAGCGCTGCGACCCGCGTGGCAATGGCGTCTTCGTCGAAAAGCGTGTGAATGTTTGTCGTCATGGTCACTCAAGTACTATCTGGCGTTGGCCGCGTTCGATGAAGCGGACCTGAATATCGGAAGCATCCTGCGGAGGATCGGCCAGGATTGTCCTGAAGCGGGTCTCGTCGAGCCCGTTCAAGGCCTTGGTCCGCGGTTCCACGGTCCAGGCGTATACCTCCTGGAGGTCTGAATTGCGAATCGACAGCCGAACGGCCGGAACCGAATTGGATTCATCAAGAAGATTGCGGATCGAACCTTCGACGACAAGGATCTGCTTGCCCGCCTCGATTTCGGAAAACGTCCGCAGGTTCCTGAATTCCAGCCCGCGCAGATTGACTTCAAATCCGATGATCTGGAAGAGGCTGGCAAGGTCAGGCGACTGTTTGACCATGCTGTCGCGCAGGAACACGAAGGAGGCCACCGCAGTCAGGGCGATGCCGAAGATCGCGATACCGCCGATCCGCCGGAAATTGCGCCGCGCCAGCCAGCCGACGACGGCTCCGATATGGTTGCGCCGGAACTTGTCCGGATTGACGATGATCTTCGGACGCTTGGCTTGCGACTCAATGTCCTCGGTTTCCTCGCCCCCGTCGCTCTTCTCGTCGGCTTCGAGATCCGCGGCGAAGCTGTCCTCGTCCTTCTTCGAAGGCGGATCGTCATCATCTGCCGCAAAGCCGTCATCGTCACTGCCGGCATCGAAGGTATCGTCACCGTCATCGGTGCCCGCGCCATCGGAAGCGCCGGCGTCTGCCTCGGTGTCCGCGGCCCATTCCGCCTCGTCCTGGGCGGCTCCGTCGTCTTCAGGTTCCGAAGCCGATCCGGCATCGGCGCTTTTGAACTCGGCTGCATCGTCATCATCCGCCGACACAAACCAGCGGTTGCCGCATTTGGCGCATTTGACGCTGCGCCCCTGCTGGCCTACAGCTTCCGCCTTTATTTCGTAGGACGTACTGCAATCCGGACATGTGATCTTCATCTGTGAAGACCTTTCGTCATGGCGCGCTCAAGGGCTGTTCTCGTATGACCGATCAGGCGGTTTCCAGCACGAAATGTTGGACAAATGCCAGCAAATCTGGTGATGGGCTTTCAGGATTCTAATGGACCTTTATATGATTAATGCACCGTTAACGGCATGGCTATAGCGTCGGTCCATCAACAGGAGACATATTCGTGATCCGCTTTGAAAATGTCGGATTGAGATACGGCATGGGGCCTGAAATCCTGCGGGATCTGACCTTTCAGATCGAGCCGCAGTCGTTCCAGTTCCTGACCGGACCTTCGGGCGCGGGGAAGACCAGCCTGATCAGGCTCCTGTTCATGTCGCTCCGGCCGACGCGCGGACTGATAAAGGTCTTCAACCGCGACCTGAGCGTTATCGACAAGCAGGAACTGCCGCGATTGCGCCGTAAAATCGGCGTCGTCTTCCAGGATTTCCGCTTGCTCGACCATCTGACGACCTACGAAAACGTTGCCTTGCCGCTGCGTGTTGTCGGCAAGAACGAGTCCGACTACCGGGCCGACGTGATAGACCTCCTGAAATGGGTCGGACTGGGAGACCGGATGCATGTTCTGCCACCTGTCCTGTCCGGCGGTGAAAAACAGCGCGCGGCGATTGCGCGGGCGCTGATAACGCGGCCGGAGGTCCTGCTTGCCGATGAGCCAACGGGGAACGTGGATCCACCCCTTGCGCGCCGTCTGTTGCGTCTTTTCATAGAATTGAACAAACTCGGCACGTCCGTGGTTATCGCGACGCACGATATTGCATTGCTGGAACAGGTGGATGCACGGCGGATGGTGCTGGCGGACGGACGCCTTTCGATTTTCGACTAACCCGTTACCCCTTCACGGCAAGGGTTTCGGCTGCAGACAGACAACCAGGCAACAGAATGGCCCAACCAGACACAGAAGATGACAAGCAGGCGTCTGTCGTCGAAGTCAAGCCGCCGGAGCGGCCGGGCCGTCCCAGGCGGTCCAAGAAAAAAAAGAAGCCCAGCCCGAAAGCCGAGAAACCGGAACAGGGCGACGACGCCAAGCTTCGGCCGTCGGCTGCGATCGTGCCGCCGCAATCGGTCGCCGGGCGCGCGCTGACCCTCGTGGTTGCCATCATGAGTTTCCTGGCCTGCCTCACGGTTGGCGCCGTGTCCGTCGTCTGGGATGCTGCCGATGCCTGGCAGAATGATCTTGTTCGGGAGATCACGATACAGATCCGCCCGACGGAAGGCGTCGACATGCTGCGCGAGATCGACAAGGCTGTCGCGCTGGTCCAGGAGTTTCCGGGCATCGCCTCGGTCCGCGCCCTTTCGGATGGGGAAACGAAATCGCTCTTGGAGCCGTGGCTGGGCGAAGGCCTTGAACTCGACGGATTGCCTGTCCCCCGGCTGATCCAGATCTCGGTCGGCGATCCGGAGCTTCTCGATCTGCAACAGCTGCGCACCGCGGTGTCCCAGCAGGTCACAGGTGCGAGCGTCGATGATCATTCCATCTGGACGTCGCGTCTGTCGGCCATGGCCGGAGCCGTCGTTGCCGGCGGCTTTGCCATCATGATCCTCGTCCTCGGGTCCATGGTGCTCAGTGTGGTGTTTGCAACCCAGTCGGCCATGGCAGGCAACAAGGATGTGGTCTCCGTGCTTCATTTTGTCGGCGCTGAAGACGGTTTCATCGCGCGCGAGTTTCAGCGGCACTTCCTGCTGCTTGGTCTCAAGGGGGGTGTGTCGGGCGGTGTTGCCGCGATCCTGTGCTTCGTGATTGTGGATCTGCTCACACGCCAGTCTTCCGGCCAGGCGGGGTCCGATCAGCTGTCGGCCCTGTTCGGCTCGGTTTCGGTCAGCCTGCCCGGCTACCTGGGTGTCCTGGCGGTTGTCTTTCTTGTCGCGATCCTGACGGCCCTGACCTCCGGGCTGGCGGTCAAGGCGCACCTGGCAAAAGTGGATTGATTTTAATGGTGGGTGCCGTGAAATTGGCTCAATCGGAGGGCACATTCACCGGATGATGCGTGTCGACACGGCGTTTGATTCGGCCACAGGGAATGGCCTGGAGGCAGGTGCAGCTCAAGAAAGCAGTGCCGGTCGGGAGTCCGTGTCGGCCGAAAACACCCGTTCCAGAACAGGTGCCGGCCGCAAGAAGCGGTTCGGGCTGCGCGTTGCTTTCGTCACGGTGCTGCTTGCGCTTGCCGCCGGGATTCTCGGCCAGTTTCTCTTTTTCGCCCATCAGATATCGACAGCGACGGTGCCCGACACGGCCCGCGCGGATGCGATTGTTGTGCTGACCGGCGGCCAGGCACGCGTCAGCGAAGGTTTGCGTCTGCTTGAGGAAGGTCACGCCGACCGGCTGCTGATCTCCGGTGTGCATCCCGGCACAACGCGTGAGCAGCTGGCAGCGGTGACATCGTCAAGCATGCCGCTTGAAAAGGCCAGCGTCGATCTTGACAGAGTTGCGCTCAATACTGCCGGCAATGCAACGGAAACCGCGGTGTGGGTGCAGAAGAACGGCTTCAATTCGCTTCTGGTGGTGACCAGCGCGTATCATATCCCAAGAGCGAAGGCGGAACTGTCCGACGTGTTGCCGGACGTCAACCTGATCGCCTACCCGGTCTTCGCAAAAGACCTCGAACTGGACACCTGGTATCAGAAGCCTGCCACGATACGGCTTCTCATGCGCGAATATGTGAAGTATATCCTCGCCAGACTCCGCAACACCGTAAGGGCCATGAGCTGATTTCAATCGGATCCTGGTTCGGCGGCGACATTGCTCTGTTCTCGTTTCTGGTGCCATGCTTCTTCTGCGATCTACCCTTTTCCAGGTGCTGTTCTACGCGGTGACCTTCATCGAAATGATCCTGTTCTCGCCGGTAATGCTTTTGCCGCGCAAATGGGGCTGGCCCATCGTGCCGTTCTGGTCACGCAGCCTCATCTGGCTGATGCGTGTGGTTGCAGGTCTCAAGGTGGAGATCAGGGGCCGGGAAAACCTGCCGGAGGGCGGATACATCGCGGCGATGAAACACCAGTCGGCCTGGGAGACGGTTGCGCTCATCCCGCTTTTTTCAAGCCCGACATTCATCTTGAAGCGTGAATTGCGCTGGATCCCGATTTTCGGGTGGTACACGGCGAAGTACCGGCAAATTCCGATCAACCGCGGCAAACGCTCAGAAGCGCTGGCGGCGATGATGGAAGCCGCCAAGGAGGCGATTGCCGAAGAACGGCAGATCATGATTTTCCCGGAAGGAACGCGCCGTCCCGCAGGCGCGGAACCGAAATACAAATACGGGATCACGCATCTCTACCGGGATCTGAAATGTCCGGTTGTTCCGATTGCGCATAATGCGGGGCTCTATTGGCCGCGCTCGTCCTGGAAGGTCTATCCGGGGACGGTGATCGTCGAAATCCTGCCGCCCATTGACCCCGGCCTTTCGAACGATGTCTTTTATGAACAGCTTGTCGAGACGATCGAAACGGCCAGCAACAGGTTGATCGAGGAAGCCCGCAGTGCGCCGGAGCCGTCACCCGTGCTCAAGCACATCGATGGGGGCAAGCAGGCCGCAGGGGCCGAGGTCATGTCCTCACAGTGACTTCAGACGTTCGGCCAGCCAGGCCAGATTACTGTCGGCAATTCCCATTTCCTCAAGATGGGCGGCGGTGTTGATCACGTATTCCGGATTTTCACCCGATTTGCCAACCGCCCCGTCCACGATTTTCAGCTGTTCCTCGAGCGGCAGCGCGCCGGCATATTGCGGATGGCCGTGATCGACCATGTAGACAAGCGCAGGTACTTTCTCGCCGCCCTCCAGTTCGATATTGTGCCAGTGTTCCTTGTAGACCATCGTGGTCTGCTCGCGTGCGCGCAGATAGTCCAGGGTGTCCGGCCAGATATCTTCAGCGACCTGATAGGCCATGCCGCGGCAGGCGCCGCCATTGTCCAGTCCGAACACCAGTCCGGGGCGCTGCTCGGTGCCGCGATGGACCCATGAATAAACACAGAGCGCCCGGTGAGCGCCTCTCAAGAGCGCCGGTTCGGATCGAATATGGTTGAATCCCGGGTTCCACATCAAAGACCCGTAGCCAAATACCCAAAAATTGCTCATATCGTCCTGTCTATCATTATGCCGCCGGCGGAGATAGCAATACCGGGAAGATGATTCAATCTGGTGCGCATGCCGGTCCGATCAAGATTGCCCGAACGGAGAGTGATGAAAACTGTGTCAGAACACGAGAACAAGCCGAGCAAGCCGTCAAGACGCCGGTTCATTCTGCTTCTGTGCGCCATCGGGCTGGTCATTGCCGGATGGTCCGGTGCCTGGTTCTTCGGACGGTCCGTGCTGGCCGACCAGCTGGAAACGCAGCTGCAGGCTTTGAAATCCAACGGGCTGGATCTCTCCTGTTCGGACCTTGCCATCGCAGGCTACCCGTTCCGGTACGAGGTTTACTGCAGGGATCTCGCGTCCAACGACCGGTTCGGAGCCAAGGGATCACTTGGGGGTCTCAATGCGGTCGCGCTGATCTACAACCCATGGCATATCATTTTCGAGGCCAAGGCGCCGGCGTCCATCACCGAACCATTCAGCGGTCTGCTCGGCGAGATGCGCTGGGACACGGCGCGGGCAAGCGTCAAGTTTTCCAGTACCGCGCTCGGTGCATTCGATGCCGTTCTGAGCAAGCCCGAAGCGGCCTTTGAAAACCCGGTGTCGAGGGGGCTGTTTGCGGCAGAAAAGGCGGAATTCCATCTGCGCAACGCGCCTGAAACAACCAATGCGGTCGAGGGTTTCGTTTCCGTCGAT
>JBCBUA010000185.1:0-11863 GCA_039818365.1 Pseudomonadota bacterium | reverse complement strand
TTATGCGCCAGCGAAAGCGTCCTGCGGTGCATTTCGATGCCGCAGAAGCCGAGCGCGTCGACGCGGATCTCTGCAAGCAGCTCGTCGCAGACCTCATCCGATTCATGTCCCTGCCCTTCGAACAGCGTCTGCGGGTAGAGCATGCCCGTGCGCTCCGTCGCCCAGAGATGCCTGAACTCGTCCTCAAAGGCGGCGACCGTTTCCGAGATCACGTCAAGCAGCCATTCCTGGTAAGCCTCCAGATCGGCGTCAGTCCGGTGCGCCGGCTGGCTGAAATAGGCCATGAGGAAATTCGCCAACAGCATGCCGAGGTCAAAGCCCATGGGGCCGTACTGGACGAATTCGGGGTCGATCACACGGCTTTCGTCTCCCGTGGACATGATCGATCCGCTGTGCAGGTCGCCGTGCACCATCGTTTCGGTGTTGGAGGCGAATTTCATCATCAGCCGTTGAACCCTCGCCTTCAGGCGTGCGTCCGAGCGGAGGTCCCTGACGACCGTATCCAGCCCGTCGGTATGATGGTTCATTTCCGCTTCGTAGTAGGGATCGGTGAAGACAAGCGCTTCGGTTATCGCCGGGATCTCGATATTGCCTGCGAACAGGCCGACATCGTTTTTCTTGTCGGCGCTTTTCATGGACAGTTCCGAGCCGCGGAACGCAGTGCGCGCGCAGAAGCGGCCGAGGAAGTCGCCGAGCCCCTCGACCCTTTCGCCGTCAATCAGCTTGCGGCGCAGGATCTTGTGCGGCGCCAGGAACTCCATGACGATCAGCGCCTGCGTTTCATCGAAATGAAACACGTCCGGCACCGAACCCGGATCCCGCTGTGCCTGCCTGACAAGAGCATGGTTTTCGAAAAAAGCGCGGTAGAGCGGCAGAGGCCAGCTGTCTCCGACGAGGCGGACATAGGGCAAGGCCTGCTTGACGACAACGGCGCCGGCCGGTCCTTCGACGATGAAGACCAGGTTCAGATTGCCATCGCCGACCTCCTTGACCTCCCAGGCTGTCGGGTCGGTCCCGACCCTTTCGGCCACAGCCCCGATCGAGGCAAGGCGCGTTGCGAGGTCCTCCGGTGTCAACGGCCGATACTGCTCAGGCGTTTCCATGACTGCGATTGTTCCTCCCTATTTCGCCCTGATAATGATCAAGATTGTTCAAAAGTCAACTTGGTTGACAAATGACTATATTGCGTGCTGTAACTTTGCGCAGCGGGAGAGGAGCTCGTGAAAAATTGGGAGGAATGGTGAGAAACGTCACCCTGAAACTCCGCGGTCTGGAAAAGTCCTTCGGGCAGAACCACGTTCTCAAGGGCATCGATCTGGAGCTGCGATCCGGGGAAGTCACCGCGCTGATGGGCGCCAATGGTGCCGGCAAGTCGACGCTTGTGAAAGTGTTGTGCGGCTATCACTTTGCCGATGCCGGCGCGATTGAACTGGCCGGCACCCCCTTTTCCCCGACAGACGCAGCCGATGCCATCGCGAAAGGCGTGGTGACGGTGCACCAGTCCATCGACGATGGCGTGATCCCGGATCTCGACGTGGCGACCAATCTCACCCTCGACCGGCTGACCGAACCCGGCGTCGGCTTTTTCGTCAATGACGGCAAGCTGCGCAGGCAGGCGCGCGAGGTGGCCGAAAGCATGGGCCTCACCATGGATGTACGCATGCGTGTCGCCGATCTGGATGTCGCCGACAGGCAGATGATCGCGATCGCGCGCGCCATGGCACGTTCACCCAAACTGTTGATCCTGGATGAGCCCACCTCGTCCCTGTCCTCTTCGGAAGCCGAACGGCTGTTCGCCCTGATCGACACGCTGCGCGATGAGGGGGTCGCAATCCTCTACATATCCCACCGCATGTCGGACATAAGGCGTGTTGCCGACCGGATCGTGTCCATGCGCGACGGCGCGATCTCGGGCCTCTTTGAGAGCGAACCGCTCGACTATGTCGGCGCCGTCAACGCCATGCTCGGACACCAGATGACCGAGGTCGACATCGATCCGGTGCCAGGCGGCGAACCGGTGCTGCGCGCTGAAAACCTGAAGCTGTTCGAGGACAGCAAGGATATCAGCTTCGAAGCCCGGGAGGGCGAGGTGGTTGCCTTTACCGGCCTCCTCGGATCCGGCAAGACGCGGCTCGCGGAGATCATCTACGGTCTCGCGGAACCGCACGCAGGACGGCTTCTTCTGGACGGGAGCGACTACAGCCCCAGGGGCGCCGGTGATGCGGTTCAAAAGGGCGTGTTCATGTCGCCCAAGGACCGGAGCGTGAATGCGGTGGTGGCGGACTTCGACATTGCCAACAACATGACGCTACCCTTTCTAGGCGCGTTCAGCGGGTTTTCCTTTCTGAATGACAGGGCGCAGCGCAAGGCGTGCGACGGGATGATCGACAAGATCGGCGTCGTCTGCCAGTCCAATGCCGACGACATCAACACGTTGTCCGGCGGCAATCAGCAGAAGGTGATGATCGGCCGCTGGCTTCTCAAGGCCTCGCGGGTGCTGCTGCTCGACGAACCCTTCCAGGGTGTCGATATCGGCGCGCGGCGCGACATCGGCCATTACATCCGGCAAACGGCGAAGGGCCGCACAACCCTTGTCTTCGTGGCGGAGATCGACGAGGCGCTGGAAATCGCGGACCGCATTATCGTGCTGAACGAAGCGGCGATCGCCGGTGAATACTTGAACAGGGACATTGATCTGAACAGCCTGGTTGCGGACGTGTCCGGCCCCGGCGAGCGACTGGCCCTCGCAGGATGATACTCGACACATGAAAAACAACGACGCACTCGATTTCGCAATCCGATACGGCTTCCTGATCCTGCTGGGCGGGCTTGCCGTTTTCTTTTCGCTTTACGCCAGCGGCTTCGCCAGCCCCCGTTCGGCCGTCTTCATTCTCCAGTCCGTCGCCATCACCGGCATTCTCGCGCTCGGCGTTACCTGTACGCTCGTCGTCGGCGGCTTCGACCTTTCCATCGGATCGGTCGCGACCTCCGCGCTGATGCTGTCGGCCTATACGATGGTCATCCTCGAACAGTCCGCTTTTGTCGCCGTGACGCTGTGCCTGCTCATGGGTGCGCTTGTCGGACTGGTCAACGGTTTGCTGATCGTCAAGATGCGCGTCCCCGATCTGCTGGCAACGCTCGGAATGATGTTCCTGCTGATCGGTCTGCAGCGTATTCCGACGCAGGGCAATTCGATTGCCACCGGGATGAGCCTCGCGGACGGGTCTGTCGCAGAAGGCACTTTTTCCGCTGCGTTCCTCTGGCTCGGACGTCACAGGTTCGACCTCTTTCTCGATCGGCTGGTGCCGGTTCCCGTTGTCGTGTTCCTGTTGATCGCCGTCCTGATCTGGCTGTTCCTGGGATACACGCGGCACGGACGCCTGATGTATGCGATCGGCTCGAACGAGCGCGCCGCCGGGCTGGTCGGAACCAACGTGCACCGCTACAAGGTGGTCGCCTACATGATCTCCGGGATGCTCGCCTCCGTCGGCGGCATCCTGCTCGCCGCCCGTCTCGGGCGCGGCGACATCGCTTCGGGCAACAATCTCCTGCTCGACAGCGTTGCCGCGGCCCTGATCGGATTTGCCGTTCTGGGCGCTGCGCGCCCGAATGCATTCGGCACCGCGGCCGGTGCCCTTTTTGTCGGGATCCTGCTTCAGGGCCTGACGATGATGAACGCCCCCTACTACATGCAGGATTTCGTCAAGGGAGCCGTTCTGGTCGCAGCCCTCGTTTTCACATTCTACCTGTCGTCACGGCGTGGCGGCAGGAGAACAGCGTGACGCCAGCAAGGCGCCGTTCATATTGGGAGGAAACAATATGCTCAGACGTGAATTCATCAAACTGACCCTCGCTGCCGGCATCGGTCTTACCGGCGGAACCGCCATCGCAGCGGACATGCCCGCACCCTTCGACAAGCCGGAAGAGGTCAAGATCGCTCTGGTCCGCTACCTGTCGACCGGCGACTTCTTTCAGTCCTACCTGGCCGGCGTCGAAAGCCAGGCGGAAGCGCTCGGTGTCGATCTGCGTGTCTTCGACAGCCGCCAGGATGCCGCCCTTCAGGCGGATATGGTGGATCAGGCAATCGCACTCGGTGTTGACGGCATCGTTATCCAGCACGGGCTGACGGAGTCCATGAAACCGGCCGCACAGCGCGCGGTCGATGCGGGCATCAAGGTCGTTGCCTTTGACGTGAATGTCGAAAACGATGCCATCCCGCAGGTCGAACAATCAGATTACCTGCTCGGGAAAATGGCTCTCGACCAGGCGATCAAGGACAACGGCAATTCCTTTACGGCCGGGTATGTCTATGTTCCGGGCATTGCGCCGCTGGACCGCCGGGACAAGGCCTGGAAGGAAGTGAAGGAGGCCAATCCGGGCATCAAGGAAGCCGCGATGTTCGGCACGCTGGACAACCCGATCGCCAACTCGGTCGCCAACCAGGCACGCTCCGTGCTGCAGGCCAATCCGACCATCAACGTCGTGTTCGCCCCCTATGACGAGTTTGCCAAGGGCGTCAAGATTGCGGTCGACGAAGCCGGCCTGAACCAGGACATCAAGATCTATTCGGCAGACGTTTCAACCGCGGATATCTCGGCCATGCGGGAGCCGGACTCCGCCTGGGCGGCAACGGTCGCGACGAACCCGGCGGTTGTCGGCGAAGTCAGCGTCCGTACGCTTGCGCTGATGCTTGCAGGCGAGGACCCCGGCAAGCAGGTCATCGTGCCGCCGACGCTGATCACGCAATCCTTCCTCAACGAGCAGGACGTGCGCAACATGGAAGATCTCGGCGAGAAAATGCCTCAGTTCCAGCATGCGGACGTGTCCGTCGCGGAATGGATCCCGCTGCCCAAGCGCTGATCGTCACGGCACCGTTCAAATCGAAACCCGGCCCATCGGCCGGGTTTTGTCTCGTCAGGTCAAATGTACGTAGGTTTACATTTCTCCCGCTTGCTTTACGCTTCCGCTCTCAACGAGCAGCTGCGCTGATCGCGTAGCCTCCAAATTCACCCCCAGACAGAATTGCGACGCGCAACATGAGCGAAGCCAAGGCCGGCGATACGGTTCAACTTCACTACAAGGGCACATTGGACGACGGATCGGTCTTCGACAGTTCGGAGGGCCGCGAGCCGCTCGAATTCACGGTTGGCTCGGGCCAGATCATCCCCGGTCTCGACAAGGCCATCCCGGGCATGAAGATCGGTGACGAAAAGACCGTCCGGGTCGAGGCCGAGGAAGCTTACGGAGCGGTGAATCCCGAAGCCCGGCAAACCGTGCCGCGCGGCAATATCCCGCCCGATGTGCCGCTCGAAGTGGGCCTGCAGCTTCAGGCGCAGACCGAGAACGGACAGATGATCTCCGTCACGGTGGTCGAGTTTTCCGACGAAGAGGTTGTCCTGGACGCCAACCATCCGCTTGCGGGAAAAGCGTTGACCTTTGCCATCACACTGACCGGCATCAAATAGCCGTATGACATGATCGCAAATCTCGATTTGCCCGCCGCAAGGCGGGCTTTTCATATCTGGCAAACGGTTTGCATTTGTCAGACTGAACCCGTCTCCGGTGCCGGTTCGGATTTTTTCTCCAGGGTTTCTTCCATGAAGAGGGTGTAGATGACCAGGCCCACGGTCGCCGTTGCCGCAAGGCTCAGGAAGCCCGTCGTGTAGCTCGTGTACTGGACGATGTATTCCGCGACAATGTTGCTCAGGGACGCCCCGATCCCGATCAGCATCGCCAGAACCCCTTGCGCGAAATTGAACCGGCCCGTACCGGCGGTGATGTCGGCGAGTACCAGAAGAAACACCATTGCAAATATGCCGTTGGCTATTCCGTCCAGCGCCTGGATGGCCACAAGCGCATAGGTGTTGTCGAACTGGCTGAACAGGATCCCCCTTACCGGGAGAACGAGGAACGCGATAAGCAGCAACGGCTTGCGGCCCCAGACATCCGCCTTTTTGCCGCAGAAGATCGCCATGACGATCATGACCAGCTGGGCGGCGATGACACAGGCCGCGGTGAACGCGACGCCGTGCTCAGCATCGCTGTTGGACGACAGTTTCTGACTGACAAGCGGCAGCATCGACGCATTGGCAGAGTGAAACAGGAAGATGCAGATGGCAAAAACGAGAAGGCGCCTGTCTTCGAACAGGCTCAATATGCCTTCCGGCGCCTTTGCGCCGGTGTTTTCTTCCGCGACTCCGCCCCGGGCCATTTCATGGTCGATGTCGTCCTTGTTGATGAAGAGGGCGCAGACGATCATGCCGCAAGCCATGGCCGCGACGAGCCAGAACACTCCAAGCGCCGACCATGTCAACGCGAGAATGGCCGCAAGCATGGCAGCGATCATGTTGCCGGCGTGGTTCCAGGCCTGATTGGCACTGGTCTGTTTCGTGAAATAGGCATGACCGACAAGCCCCAGGGTCACCGCCGCGATGAGCGGCCCCATGAAGGCGGATGACGACCCGATCAGGATCTGCGCCGTATAGACCGCAAAGGCATCGTTGAAGGCCAGAATGCCAATGGTGCTCGTGGCAATGGCGACGGCACATATGATCAGCAGCGTGCGTTTCCATTTGACCGCGTCGACGATGGCCCCTGCAGGCGACTGCATGACAACCGTCGCGATGCTCCCGGCAGCAAGCGCTATGCCGATCGACCCGGGCGACCAATGCTGCAAAGACAGGAGGTAGATCGCCAGATAAGGCCCGATCCCCCCGACAACGTCTCCGGCGAAAAAGTTCACGCCCAGCAAGGGTTTGTTCAACTGCATGTTCTTCGCCTCGGTGTTGTGGGTATGGGCTTTTCTTTTCGTACACAACGACCACAAACAAAAATTTAAACATTCATGGGAATACACTCAATAATCGAATATCCATACCCTGCGTCAAAAACTTGAGAACCGATTAGATGCCTTTAAGTTTAATTGTCTCAATTCTGGTTTTCTTCTGTATTGCGATCCGGCAATGGCTTCCAGAATGGCTAAAAATCTGGATGATCATGACTATTGGCGCCGTTTTTCTACTGATTACGGGCAATATCTCTCCATCTGAAGCTTTGAATGCGATCGACTGGAATGTGATCGCCTATCTGTTCGGCGTCTTTGCTATCTCGCATGCCCTGTTTGCTTCCGGAATATCGGAAAGGGTCAGCAACTGGATTTGTGCAGACCAGCGGTCCATCCCGCAGATCCTGCTTTATTTCATCGTGTTCGTAACCCTGATCTCAGCTGTGCTGACAAATGATGCCGCAGCCGCAATCGGTACGCCGATCGCGATTGCGATCGCCGCCAGCCTGCGTATCGCGGCCGCCCTGCCGCTGATCGCGCTCTGTGTCTCCGTCACCGTCGGCAGCATGTTCTCACCGGTCGGCAACCCGCAGAACCTGCTCATCGTCGCCGACGGCCACTTCCAGAACCCGGTCGGCGTCTTTCTGGAGTGGCTTGCCGTTCCCGCCCTGATCTCCCTCATTTTCACACTGGTCTGGTTCTGGATCTGCTTCGCAAAGGCACCGAAAGGCAATGCGCCGGAGCATGTGACTCCGGACGAGCAGTCCGCGCGCAGCTGGCCGGCGCTTGTCTCGACCGGTCTGCTGTGCGTGCTCGTCATCGTGGACAGTATCGCCCATGAGAGCGATCTCCTGCCGGATCTGCCGCTCGGCGTTCTCAGCCTGGTTGCGGCCATCCCGCTGTTTGTGTTCACCGACCAGCGCGTCAAGCTGGTGAAGGAAGTCGACTGGCACACGCTGATCTTCTTCGTCTCCATGTTCATTGTCACGGGAGCGGTCCTGAAATCCGGTGCCCTCCAGCACTGGCTGAGCCCCTGGCACGATCAGCTGGGCGAACCGCTGATGGTGACGTCGATCGCGTTTTTCGGCAGCCAGGTGTTCTCGAACGTTCCGCTTGTCGAAATCTACCTCAACCTTCTGTCGGGGCATGACACGCCGACGCTGATGCTGCTGTCGGGCATATCGACCCTGGCGGGCAATCTGTTTATCCTGAGCGCAGCCAGCAACGTGATCATCGTGCAACAAGCGGAAAAACACGGCGTGACACCGTTTCAGTTCTGGCAATTCACACGCTTTGTCCTGCCGGTGACGGTCGTATCGCTGCTGGTCTGCTATTTCTGGATCGCGTTTCTGGTTTCGCTGTCGCAGTGACGCCGAGGGCCCCAGCGCACAAAATTTGTTCGGCGCGCAGCCCCAATCTGCCGCATTCTGGTGCCAAGGTCCGATAAGCGATTGCAATTTCCAGGACACTCACCCTATGTAGGTGCTTGGTTTTCAAAAGATCTTGTTCGGAGAGGCCCGGTACATGGCTGTTGATGTTGATGCGCTCGTGGACAGAAGACGCTTGCGGCGCAAGGTGACGTTCTGGCGCGCGGCTACGTTCATCGTTATCGCAGGTGCGCTGATTGCCGGCCTGGCATATGTATCCGGCGTGTCGGGCCTGTCGAAACGCTCCGCGCACATTGCCCGGATCCCGATCGAGGGTGTGATCACGGAGAACCGGAAAACGCTGAAGATGATCGAAAAGATCGGCAAGGCGGATGCGGTGAAGGGCGTCGTCATCTCGATCAATTCGCCTGGCGGCAGCACCACCGGCGGCGAAGCTCTTTACCAGGCCTTGCGTGAATTGGCGGAAAAGAAACCGGTTGTCGCCGAAATCCGGACAATCGGCACCTCGGCCGGCTACATGGTGGCGCTCGCCTCCGATCACATCGTCGCGCGATACAACACGATCACCGGATCGATCGGTGTCCTGTTCCAGTTCGGCAACTTCGAAAAGCTGCTGGACACCGTTGGTGTCGAGATGGAGGCCGTCAAAAGCGCGCCCTTGAAGGCGGAGCCGGATTTCTATTCGGCCACAACACCGCAGGCGCGCGCGATGCTTCAGTCGCTGGTCAACGACTCCTATACCTGGTTTGTCGGGCTTGTCGCCGAGCGGCGGCAGCTGGAAGAAGCAACCGCGAAGACCCTTGCCAACGGGCGCATCCTGACGGGGCACAGCGCGCTGGAAAACAAGCTCGTCGATGCCATCGGAGGCGAAGACAAGGCTGTTGAATGGCTGGAAACCGAAAAGGGGGTTTCCAAGGATCTGCCGGTCCTGACCTGGACGACAAACGAAAACCTTGAAGAGCTCCCATTTTCCTCCCGAATCTCGCGAGAATTCGGAAAAGGCATCGGATCTGCCATCTTAAACCCGCTAAATGACGCTAAGGGGCTGATTCCTCGAGGCCTTACGCTTGACGGGCTCGTATCCGTTTGGCAGGCTTCAGACGCGGCAGAACAAAAACCGTAAGCGAGGGGGCTCTCAATGATCAAATCTGAGCTGGTTCAGCATATTGCAGAACAGAATCCGCATCTCTACCAGCGTGACGTCGAGAATATCGTGAACGCAATTCTCGATGAGATCACCGAGGCTCTCATGCGTGGAGACAGGGTTGAGCTGCGCGGATTTGGCGCCTTCTCCGTTAAAAACCGCCCCGCCCGCGTCGGACGCAATCCCCGGACCGGACAAAAAGTGGAAGTTGACGAGAAACACGTCCCCTTCTTCAAAACCGGCAAGGAAATGCGTATACGTTTGAATGACGGTGTCGACCACGGCGACGATTGAGTGCGTCTTGCCGGTCCACCGTTCGAAATTGAGCATTGATCTGACACGTCCGGGGAGACCGACTTGACCCGTTTCATCAAGAATCTGATCCTGTTGGCGATCGCGGTGGTTCTCGTACCCCTGTCCGTCGCGAACAGGCACACAGTCAATCTGGCTCTCAATCCGTTCGACCCGCAGGATCCGCGCCTGACGATTCCCGACATACCGCTCTTCTGGGTGATTTTTGCGAGCCTCGGCGTCGGCATCGTTGTCGGTGGCCTGGGCGCATGGGCGAAACAGGGACGCTGGCGGAAAGAGGCGCGGCTCAAGCGCCGCGAGGCCGACAAGTGGCACAAGGAAGCAGACCAGCTTCGTGAAATGACAGGTGCCGCGCAGCCTTCGGCCAACGCAAAAGGCCTGCTTGCGCCGGACAAGCGCTCGGCCGCCTAGGGTACGGACGGATGAATGCGGATTATCTCAAGTGATGAGATTGACGCCTGCCTGGAAGACAGGGACGTCATAGAAACCCTGCGCCGTGCCTTTCGGTCCAACACCATCGCGCCCGCCCTTCCCGTGCAGAGCATAGACCGTCTCGACCAGTCGGCCGGTCACCTCAACGTTCAGCCGGCCTGGACGAACTTCGCGGACCAGCGGGACGTTACCCGCGGTTATGTCGGCTGCAGTCTGTCGCTCGATTTGCCGGAACAAAAGACGAGTGCCTCAAGTCTTTACATTCTGTTTTCCGGCACCGGTGCACAGCCGATCGCCCTCATTGACGGCATGCGGCTGAGCGCATGGCGGACCGCCGCGCTGCACGCGCTGGCGGCGTCCTATCTCTCGCGCGAAGATACGGCGCGGCTCCTCGTCATCGGCGACAACCCGCTGCTGCCACGTGTGCTGTCGGCCTTCGCCACGACCCGGAACCTGACATCGATCCTGTTCGCGGGAACGTCTGCTGAAACACGCAGGAAAGCGGCGAACCAGCCGTCACTTGCAAAGGTCACCCTTGGAGAGACAACGGAAATTCATGCTGCTCAGGAAGGCGCGGACATGATCTGCATCGCTGGCCCGGACAGTAACAGCGGCACGTTCCACGCCCTGACTTATCTTGATCCACCCGTCGGTTGCCACGTCGATGTCCTGGATACGGAAGCAACGGTCCCGTCCGCATTCCTGGAGGAAGCGCGCCTGTTTTCCTCCGACATGTCAGCACCTCCAAACCCGGATCTGGAGTGGGCCGCCGACCTTTTCGAACTCGCAAAAGGCAGCAAGGCGGGACGGCGCTACTACGGTCAAAGGACCCTCTTTCTGCCGAGCGCCAAAACCGGTCTTGAAGACTACGCACTTGCAGCACACGTTTTTTTGAGATCCTGAGATCTGGAACTTGACCCGCGAGACACCACATTAGTCAGCAGCAGAGGGGAGAATTTCGAAGTGCTTTTCAGCTGATCTGCCGGATAAGGCAGAGCGACCAGCGCTTCCCCATAGCGTTTTGCAAAGGAGCAGAACAATGCTGACGACACTTGCCTATTCGGCAAGCCTACCAGCAATATCGATTGGCCTGATTTTCTATGTCTCAGCCACGTCGGGGCTTGTCTTCTAGGAGAAACAAAAAGCCGGTTCCCAAGGAACCGGCTTTGTTTTTTGCTGAAAATCCAAGAACAGACCTAGGCGTCCATCATTTCGGATGGCGTCATCCAGCCTTGCACGGCGCCACCCACATCCTTCAGGATCGCAATTCTTCCGATGCCCGCGACATCGAAGGGCGGCCTGATCACTTCGCCTCCATGCGCCACCGCGAGTTCGAGACGCTCGTCGATATTGTCGACGGCAATATAGGACATCCAGTGTTCGGGAACGCCCTCGTATTGGGATCCGTTCATCTGAAACATGCCGCCGACCGGCTTGTCACCCAGCTTGGCGACAACATAGACGCTGCCTTCTTCCATTGGCATCTCGGCAAAGGTCCAGCCGAGGGACTTGCCGTAAAACGCCCTGGCCTTGCCCGTGTCGCGGGTCATCAGTTCGTTCCAGTAGAATGTGCCGTGATCAACCATTGCAACCTCAGTCTGCTCAATCGTGCCAAAGACACAATCTAGGGTACGGACCCATAAATGAAGTCAATTTGGCGGCAGAAATGGCAAAATCTCGGGAGGAAGCGTGTGCGGAGTGGGCTTTTTGCCCGGTCAAGCGCGGCGACGCTGCGAGGTACAGCCATTTTGCCGTCCTTCGGATTTGGCCGTTTTGGCCATCTGCCGCGTCGCGAAAGGCTTG
>JBCBUA010000184.1:0-11924 GCA_039818365.1 Pseudomonadota bacterium | reverse complement strand
ACCCAACGAAAATTTGAAACTCTGAACAAATATTTTCGGTGAACGGGCTTTCATTTGAGCCCTAGAAACTGAACAAAAGCGGAAAATTTCGCAAAATTCGCTTATTCTGATAGTGGACAGTCTCAGCTTGGCAAAAGGAAGAATGCGGTTCGACATGGGTTTTTGGTTTCCTCCCAAACATCTGGCCGACACTTCCCCATTTGCAAATGTGCAAAGCATCAGTGAAATTGAACAGGTCGCCGAGCATTATCCCGGAGATCATTTACGCGCCCAGCTGGGCGCGGGCAGGTATTCCGGGAAAATCCTGAACGGTCGTGTCGGTGGAATCGACTATCTGATCGAACACAGTTCTCGAGATATCGAGATGGAATCTCACGCGGCAAAAGATCTGTTTTCATTCAGTCTCGTTTTGGATCATCGGCGTGAAATGTCGACCTATGGTGTGCGGCGAGATGCTGATACCGTCCTTGTTCTGCCGCCACGCTCAACGATCCACACGATGTTCCCGGCGCACGGAACAATTGGTGTTATTCTAATGGATCCTGTGCACCTGTTCTCCTCCGAAGCGTTGTTGCCCGAAGCTGCAGATTGGCTTGTCAGGCTCGAAAATCGCGGTGAGTTCATCCAGTCGTCCTGGCTGGCGGATCGCCTGCGCGATGACTTGCGGCATCTGATGGAATGCTCGCTTTCAGCGAACGCGGCACGCATCCAGGAGGTGGCTGGAACGTTCGCGGTAACGGGTATTGCAAATGCCCTTTCGCTGGAGTTTTTGAGGCGCCGATACGAGAATGTGATCAAAAGGCCTCCCTCCTTCGAGACGTTCTGGGCAATGCGCGCCACCATGCTGGAGCAAATGAGTGACACCGACTTGAACCTCTTCAAACTCGCACCGAACAAGACGAGTTCCAAACGCACGATTGAAAACATGTTTTCCCGGAACGTGGGGCTTGCGCCCATGCGATATTTCCGGGCGCTGCGCCTGAACAGGACACGGCAGAAACTACTTGATCGCAGTCGTCTGAAGGACAGCATCGGCGACATCGCTTCCGAAGAGGGATTCTGGGACTGGAGCCGGTTTTCGAGTTATTACCGCCGGCAGTTCGGAGAGCGGCCTTCGGACACACGAAAACGAGCTGCCGGCTGACACCCCGAGACCACGCCGATCCTGGCGCATGTTTCCGCAAAACAGATGTCCCTTTTGCCAAGTAGGCGAGACTGCGGATATCCTTCCTGAACACATCCGGCAAATGGGTCTTTGATGACACGTCCCCTCCCCTTTTCATGCGAAAAACAACCGGCTTCCGGGTCGATTGGCATGGTTGTCACCAACCACCCGCTCGGAAGCGCGGCCGGGACCGAAATGCTCAGTGCCGGCGGCAATGCGATCGACGCAGCCGTTTCCGCATTGCTGACATTGACCGTGGTCGAGCCGATGATGGTTGGCATCGCCGGTGGCGGAATGTCTCATATAAGGCTGCAGGACGGAACGCATGTTGTCATGGACGCGCTGGCCTGTGCCGCGAAATCCATGCATCCCGATATCTACGTTCCGTTGTCGGATACGCCGCCGAACCACATGGAGGTCAGGGACAGGCGCAACACGGTCGGCCCGTCGGCGGTCGCCGTTCCCGGCAATCTGGCCGGCTGGTGCCGTCTTCATGAGAGATACGGAAAGCTGCCCTTCGCCGATCTCGTGGAACCTGCCATCCGCGCGGCCAGCCGGGGCTTTCTGGCGACGCACTATCTCAGCGGCGCGGTCAACGAATTCAGGGAAGATCTCGGCAACGATCCCGAATCTGCCAGGGTCCTGATGCCCGAAGGACGGCCGCCACGGTTCGGCGACCGGATTTTCATGCATGACTATGCCGAAAGCCTCTGCCTGATCGCAAAGGAAGGCGCCGCTGCGCTACACGGCGGCGCGCTTGGCGCCGCGCTGGCCGACCGCCTGGCAACCGGTGAACCGGACAGCGGATGGGTGACCGAGGACGATCTGCGGAGTTACAGACCTGTCGAGCGCGATGTCATCGTCGGCACCTACCGCGGCTTTGAAATCATCGGCCCGCCGCCGCCGGCTTCGTCGGGGGTCCACATTGTCCAGATGCTGAATATTCTGGAAGATTACGATATTGCCGGTTTGGGATTCGGCAGCGTCGAGGCGCTGGATCTTCTGGCACGCACGGTCGCGCTCGCCTTCGAGGACAGGCGGGCCGCCTCGGGAGACCCGGATTTTGTCGACGTGCCGGTCGCTCGCCTGACCTCCAAGGACTACGCCGCCGACTGCCGCAAGCGCCTGGGGTCGCACCTGCAATCAGCTCCTCAAGCGGAGAGCAGCAACACGACGCATGTCACCGTTGCCGACAGGGACGGCAATATCGTCACCGCCACGCATACCATAAACGGACTTTTCGGAGCCCGTATCATGGTGCCGGGAACCGGGATCATTCCCAACAATTACATGATGAACTATGACCCCCATCCGGGCCGGGCGCTCTCCATAGAACCCGGCAAACGGGTGCCGACGTCGATGGCACCGATGATCATCAGCAGGAATGGCGCGCCGTGCTTCGCGCTTGGCCTTCCCGGCGGCCTCAGGATTTTCCCGTCCGCGATGCAGGCCATCGTCAACCTCATCGACCACGGAATGAGCCTGCAGGAGGCCGTCGAGGCGCCGCGCATTTGGACGCAGGGACAGGAAGTGGAAATCGAAAAGCCCTTCGCGGCGGTGGCCGAAGGGCTCGCACAGGCCGGTCATGATGTGAAAGTGGTGCCGCATATTGGCGGCGGCATGAATGCCATCGGCTTCAAGGACAACACAATGACCGGCGCCGCCTGCTGGCGCGCAGACGGGACGGCAATTGGCATGGGCGGCGGCCTTGCCCGTCCTGGCGTTCGCTTCTGGCCGGACAAGGCGCCCGATGACGACAGCACAACCGAAAACGCGGACGAACAAGAACAGTGACTCAGCTTGTCTTACTCGACCCCGTCTCCGAAGATCGCCTAAAACGCTTTGCCGGCTATCTGCCGGAGGGCTGGCACTTGAAAAATGCGGCTTCGCGCTCACCCGGCGATCAGCTTGCAGCGCTCAATAGCGCCGAATTTGCCATCTCGGCCGACGTACCCGTAACGGCGGACATGATGGCGGTTCCCGGACTGCGCGCCGTCCACAAATGGGGCGTCGGCTATGACAACATCGACTGTGAAGCCGCCAGGGCTCACGGCGTGCGCGTGTTCCGCACGACGGGCTCCAACGCGGTCTCCGTTGCTGAATCGGCGCTCGGCCTGATCCTGGCGCTCACCAGAAACCTGGTCCGCGGCCACACGGCCGTGCTCGACGGGCGCTGGCCAAAATCCGAACTCGGCGCGACATCGATGCGCCTTTCCGGCAAGACGGTCGGCATCGTCGGGCTCGGCTATGTCGGCAAGGCGCTGGCGGGTCTGCTCGGCGGTTTTGGCTGCGAGATTCTCTATACGGGGCGCACGCGCCGGGACGCCGAAACTGAAGCGGCGCTCGGTGTCCGGCATGTCACGCTGGAAAAACTCCTGCGCGAAGCGGACGTGGTGAGCCTCAACTGTTCGCTCACCGATGAGACACGCGGGATGATCAACGCGCGCACGCTCGCCCTGATGAAACAAGGCGCTTTGCTGGTGAATGTCGCGCGCGGGGGCATTGTGGTGGAGGCGGACCTTGCCGACGCCCTGAAATCCGGACATTTGCGCGGTGCGGCCAGCGACGTCTACAGCGAAGAACCGGTCGCGGCGGACAATCCCCTGATCGGACTGGAGACTGCCATCAACACGCCGCATATCGCCGCCGTTTCGGCAGATACGTTCGAACCGAGCGTGACAAGAATGATCGGCAATCTGCTGGCGCTCCATGAAGGCCGGGACCTGCCCGAGAACGACGTGTTGGTTTGAGGGGGCACGCAAGAAACCTCTTGTTTGCAGGTCTTTCCGTTCAAGAGGTTTTTCGCGGCCTAACAGGCGTGGCGCGGATCGGGGTTTTCTGAAAACAGATGGAAGGTCATCACATCGCCTCCGGCGAGCGTCAGCCTGTAGGTCTTTGGCCTGCCGTCGCCTGTCCAGCGACCGGATGTTTCCGGCGTGTAGGCGTCGCAGCTCTCGGCCAGAAAGATCATGTTGCGGCGCGCAAGCAACTGGCCGGCACGATCTTTCCCCGCACCCGCTTCGAGCCTGTAGGTCGGCAGGACGGATTGAAAGAAGTAGCCGTGCCTGTTTGAGCTGACAGAATAGAGCCTGCCGTCATCACCGAGCGCGAGAGCATGCACCGATTTCGCGTATGGCGGGACACTGGTCATCTTCCAGCTCCCGGCCTGAGCAGTATCCAAGGCAAGGAGCGGCAGGACAAACGTGCCAGCAAGAAACAGGCAGCGCCTGAGACAGCGTCTAAGACCGCGCATTGAACAGCGCAAGGCGGCGCGAAAATCTGTTCGTCTGCTGATCAGGGGACGGGAGATACTGTTCACGCCTTTGCCGGAAGCGTATGCGTGCCGGCACCGCCGGTCTTCAGACCTTTGCAACAGGAAGAAATCGAACAGCACTGCCATGGCACCGTGAGGCATTTCAGACCAAAAAAGAAAAATGCAGTCAGCATTGTGGGTTGAAGCAATGCTGACTGCAGTTGTCTCGGCGCAGAGTGTGTTAGGTAGCCGAGCGATATGTCCGTTTCCGATTAGGGGACGACGGTTCCATGCTTGTTGTTCACCACCAGCTCTTCATGCATCCCGGGCAGTAAATGCCCACGCTCAAATCACTGATGCGTTCGCGTCAAGGCAATGGTGTCTGAGCAACATGTAATTGATACAAATTTTAGACTGTGAGGTGTTATGCAGAAACCGAACGTATACTCGTTTCGTCGTTGCTTCCCCTGCGCTGCAAAATACGAAAGTTCAGACGCCCGAATGCACATTTAGCGCAATTCATTGCTGAGTACCTTACGAGCATGGGTCCTGAAATCTTGGAAATGCGCCTGTTTCGGTGATGGGCATCAGCAAACCTCTTTTCGGCGCACGCGACCTGAGGCACGAAACAGGACCAAGCCACACGTCGGATCTGCTTGCCCGGATCAAGACCCGGGATTCATCGCGGCCGATATCGGGAGCAAGGGACCGGAAGCCTGGGACCAGAGCCCTGAAACCGGAGGCCTTGGGACTGGAGGCCTTGGGGCTGGAAATCTAAGGCCGGATACCTGGCATCGCGGTTCATGAGCGGAAGCGCTGAACGTCCGAAACGAAATCGACCAGATTGGCGCGCCCATGGCGCAGAGGAAACGTCATTGCGCCGCGCCGCCGAAGGCAAGTCTTTACTGACCGAACAAACCACGATTGTACAGGTCAGTTTGATAACAGAAGAGAATTTAGCCGCTCCCATCCGCAGCGGCATAGAAAACACAGGTCTTGAGCACACTGTTACATCAGTTTGCGCAACAAGACCTGAAAAGGGGGACGGCCCGGCAACTTGGAGAAAGCCGGGCCGCTTGACTGACTGAAAATTTTGGAGGTCTCAGCCAGAACTTTTTGTGCTGACCTTAGAAGGTCCGCTGCATACGCACACCGAAGAGGAGTTCATCGGTTTCGGTGTCAGCATCGCCGTTGATTCCATCAACCGTGGTGTTGCTGTAACCAATGTCGGCACCGATGCCGAAACCGGATACCGGTTCCCAGACAACGGAGCCATCAACCGCCCAGCGACTAACGTCGCCGATGTCTGCGCTCTGGTCCATGTCGACCTGTGCATAGGATCCGTCAACGGCCAGACCAACGGTCGGCGTCGCCTGGACGTAAAGACCCGCGGAGAGAGAGTAACCACTGTTGGTATCGTCACCGGTGTAGTCGGAAACACCGGTCACATCGGTGATCCCGTTTCCGATATAGGACAGCGCGCCATCGGCGTAGAAGCCCTGGAAATAGACATTGGACCCGGAGTTCGCGAACGGCAGATTGACGTTCACACCGGCACCAATCGCCCAACCATAATTGTCTTCACCGGCAGCTGGATTGTTGTTGGCGACATCCGGATAAACCTGGTGCAAGGCACCGGAAAGCTGGGCAGACCCCCACCCCTGGGAAACGCCGAGTGCAGCGACGACGTCAGGAGCGCGCGTACCACCGTAATCGCCAACTTCGCGGCCGCTGCGGTCTTCAAGCGCGATCGTTGCGGAGAAACCATCGCCGAAAGCGGCCGTATACGCGATCTGGTTCATTGAAGCGTCGGACCAGTCACGCGTGACAACACCAACATAAACCTGACCGGTATAGATGTTGAAATTCGACCCGAGGTAACCGGCAGTCAGGCCGCCCCATTGGATGTACCCTGCATCCAGCTTGTAGCCGCTGGTGCCATTGGTGATATCCATGCGCAATGCAACATAGGCACGCAGCGTTCCGAACTCAGTAGCGGTCCGCGCATCGAGGTAGACGTAACCGCGCGTCAGCCAATCATAGCCGTCTTCATCACGTTCACCCCAGTCGCCGTCATCAAGGACGTTGTTCACGACGAACTGCGTCCGCAGACGGCCGCCGACGCGCAGGCAGGTTTCGGTGCCCGGGATGTAGTAGAAGCGGGAGCCGTAGGCATCGCAGACGCGAACGTAGTCGACCGGCTCCGGAGCGACCGGAAGATCGGCTGCCTGTGCGGTGGTGGCAGTGGCTGCTGCTGCCGCACCAAGCAAGAGTGTTTTGAGTTTCATTCCAGACATTTAAAGATTCTCCTCGAAAGGGGTCAGTTGCCCACTTCCTGGAACCGATGAAATGCTGGTCTTGCCTGTTTTTCCGAACTCCGGGATGCAACAAAATTATTCATTCTGTACGAACACAGGAAATTCGAAGGATGCTGCGGTTGTCAAGCCCGGTAAAATTGAGTAGTCATTTGGTTAGCCGCTTCTAACCGCTGCATTTCGCTGAGTATTTCTGACTGCAACAATATGAATAATAGTGTTGCACAAAAGAAACACTACTGAGAATGGGTGTGTTAGTCTTATGAATATCTCTACCTGCGGCCAGCAGCCGGCACAGATGCGGCTGTATGACCAAACCAACCGCCGCCTCTACGTCAACGCGGAAGAGCGCAGGCGTTTCATCGCCGTTGCCAATGATCAGAACCTGCCGCAAAAGGCCCTCTGCCTGACCCTTCTGCATACCGGGTGCCGCTTGTCTGAAGCGCTCGCACTCACATCGGAAGCGGTGGACACGATGAGTGACCTCGTGTCGATTCGAACCTTGAAGAAGCGCGACCGGCATCACGTCAGGGAGATCCCGATCCCCCCGGTTCTGAGCCGAACGCTCGCGTCGCTGATGGAAGCCCAGGCCAACGAAAACTTCCTCTGGCCGGAAAATCCAAATCGTCCTGTCTGCCGCATCACCGGCTATCGCTGGGTCAAGAAGGTGATGACCGCCGCTGGCATTTCGGGCGCCCAGGCCTCGCCCAAGGGCCTCCGGCACGGTTACGGTGTCTACGCCCTCAGGTGCGGCGTCCCGCTCACCATGCTGCGCAAATGGATGGGTCATGCCTCGATCGAGACCACGGCGATCTATACCAACGCGGTCGGCAAGGAAGAGATGGAATTCGCCGGACGCATGTGGTCGTGAAGCGCGGCCGGAAACGGGGCATGCTTCGGTCCACACGGAAAGCCGGATGGCAGCCTGCATCCGTGACCGGTCCTGATCGGTCGCGGAACCGGCAGGGTACTCATCGCAAAGACGGAAAACCTTCGATTTGCTCGAGCCGGCGCTGCATTTCGGCGCGATCGTCCACGCGTACGCCCAGCCGAGTGCAATCCGGTCAGCAGGCCTTGGAATTCGGATCCTTCAGGTAGACGACCATCTCCTTGACGTTTTTCCGCATGCTCTTGAGGTCGGCGATCCGCTGGTCGATGTCCTGGAGCTTGGCTTCCAGGTTGGATATGACATCTGCGCGCTCCATGATGTCGCCAGGGTCATCTGGGAGGAAACGCTTGATCTCGGAGAGCGAAAACCCGAGGGCCTTGCTCATCGTGATCGTATGCAGCCGCGAGATCATGGCTTCCGGATAGTCCCGGTAACCATTTTCCTGCCGGACCGGCTGTGGCATCAGTCCGTGTTTCTCGTAAAACCGGATGCGTGATGTCGCCACACCGGTCACTTTTGCGAGTTCGCCGATTTTCATAGCTCTTGACCTTCAACCATTGTTGAAGGTTTATATGCCCGGGGTCCACAAAGCAAGGATCCCCAAATGACACCCTCTCCCCTCTTTGAATCGCTTGAACTGCCAAATGGCACAGTTCTCGAAAACCGGCTTGCCAAGGCGGCCATGGAAGAAAGCCTTGCCGAATACGGCCAGTTGCCGGGGCCCCGCCTGCTCACACTTTACCGGCGGTGGGCAGACGGCGGAGCCGGTTTGCTCATCACGGGAAACGTGATGATTGCGCCTGACGCCTTGTCCGGGCCTGCAAGTGTCGTATTGCAGGCAAACACCGACCTCGGCCCGTTTAAAAAATGGGCCGAGGCCGGCCGCTCGAAGGGCGCGCAATTCTGGATGCAGATCAATCATCCGGGGCGTCAGGTGCTGGCAGCACTTGGCGAAGACGCGGTTTCCGCTTCGGATGTCTCCGTTGATATTCCGGGCATGTCGCAGAATTTCCGAAAGCCGAGAGCATTGACGGAAGACGAGATCCTGTCGCTTGTTCATCGGTTTGCGGCCACTGCCGAACGCGCCGAGGCGGCCGGATTTACCGGCGTTCAGATCCATGCGGCGCACGGTTACCTGATCAACCAGTTTCTGTCTCCGCTCACCAATCGGCGAACCGACCGGTGGGGCGGCAGCCTCGAAAACCGCGCCCGTTTCCTGTTCGACACCATACACGCAGTCCGATCGCGCGTATCAAGCCGGTTTTGTGTTTCCGTCAAGCTGAATTCCGCAGATTTTCAAAAGGGCGGTTTCGACATGTCGGATGCCAAATGGGTGGTCGACCGACTTGGCGAAATGTCGGTGGATCTGGTTGAACTGTCAGGCGGCTCCTACGAGAGCCCCGCGATGCAGGGGCGCGATTCGGACGGCAGCAGCACCGCCCGGCGCGAGGCCTATTTTGTTGAATTCGCCCGCGAAGTCGCACAAACCGCAAAGATGCCGATCATGGTGACCGGAGGTATCAGGTCGCGCGATGTCGCCGAAGAGGCCATCAGAAACCAGACCGGCGGCATCGGCGTGTCAGTACTAGGTCTTGCCCGCGCCATGGCCTTTGAGCCGGACGTCATCGCAAATTGGCGGAGCGGCAAGGAACTGCGTGTCGATATCCCTGAAGTCCACTGGAAAAACAAGAGAGTGGCCGGCTTCGCCTCGATGGTGCTCGCCTATGTGCAACTGGAACGCCTCTCGCGTGGTAAACCACCGAACAAGGGTGGTCTCCCGTTTCTTGCACTCATTGGCAATCAGATGAAAACAAGGAAACGGACACGGGCTTACCGAAAGTGGCGCGAAAATCAGGCGTGATCCGCGGCCGGCCCGAGGAAGGCGTGCGACGAAGCCGCAGCGGACAGCACCGGCATGTTACACGCGGCCCCGGCTATGACGGCAACCAACATGCGCATGACAACCGCCTGTGATGCGCATGTTCGCCCCCTCGGTCTTGAGAAGACAGTCATTGGCTTGATTTCAGAATGATCGTTCTGTTAAAATAAGGAATGGCACGGCCCCGATCCTATGACAGCGAGACACTGGCTCTGCGCACCCTGACCGCCTTCTGGCAGGGCGGGTATCATGCAACGTCCATGGACGACCTGGTGCGTGCGACCGGGGTCAGCCGCCACGGGATCTACAAGGAGTTCGGTGGAAAGAAAGACATGTTCCTTTCGTCGTTCGAGCTTTATCAGAAGCTGGTCGTCAGCCCGGCTTTCGAGCAGGTCGAACAAAAGGACGCAACGCTTGAAGATGTTGCTGCCTATTTCGAGCGGCAGATTTCTCTTGCGGAAGAAAACGGGCTTCCCGGACCCGGGTGCCTCGTCGCGAATTCGGCAACGGAGGTCGCCCCGCATGATGCTGACGTCGCACACAAGGTCGACGCTCACAACACCCGCCTTCGGCGCGGATTTGCATCGGCAATCAGGAACTCCGCGGACGGCATTTCGCCCCGGCGCTCCCGGCAACTGGCGGAAACCATGCTCGTCTTCGCAACGGGGCTTTGGGCGATGTCGCGCGTGACTTCCGACGCACGGGATTTGCGCCGGGCCGTCACGACGTTTCTGGATATGGTCGAGGGAGAACTGAAATGAGTGCGATGGACAGGGCACAAACCGCGAAGACGGACAGCCGGGCAATCGGGATCGCGCTGGTGTTGAACTTCGTCTGGATCAACCTGTCAGAGGTCTTCCGGTATTTCGTTTTCGTCAGGCCCATGATGCAGGAAGCGTTCCCTGCCCTGCCCGATGTCGCTCCGATGAGTGTGCCGATCTTTCTGATCTGGGGGCTGTGGGATACGATCCTCGTGCTGTCCGTAACCTTGATCGCATTCCTGGCCCTCGAACGGCTGGGGTGCGCCCCGGCGACGGTCTTCAAGGTGGCAAGCGGCATCTGGGCCAGCATTTTCGTCATTCTGTGGCTCGGTCTTTACAACATGAACCTGGCAACGCCAGACGTTCTGCTGGTTGCCTTGCCCCTCGCCTGGCTGGAAATGTTTGTCGCGGTTCATCTTGTCGCCTACGCCATGCGTCGTTCGCAGTAAACAGGATGTCAAGACCGGCGGCATGAAGGCTCACCCGCGCCGCACGTTCCGCTGGTTCGCGCTTCTCGCAATTCCGTTGATCTGATCGGACCGAGTGCCGGGACGTTATCCGGCCTCTCGCGCGGAAACGCCTGGCAACCCGGGAAAGCATACGCCTGCCGTTGCGCAACTGCCAGCTTCCGTTTGTTTCCGCGGTTGACCTCACTGTTGTCCGGTTTGGGATGTGCTGTCGAACTTGTGCCGTTGAGAAAGCGGTTTAATTCTTTGCGGAGCCAAGTTGGAATACTGAATTGATTCTCCGGTTTGCCATCCCGGTTTGCCGCACGCGCGGCAAGACCGGGAGCCAGTCCGCCGTCTAGCTGAAGTTGGAAAAAGGCAGAGAAACAAGCGGTACCTGGTCCCTGCCTTCCGCTGCGCTTCAGCAGGGAAGACAAGTCTGCAGATGCGGGCGCGCCCTATGGGACCCATTTAGAGACAGACCGGACAGCAGTGGGTTGACCTTCAGAATCCGAGAGAAGCGAGTGGTCTGAGTTTCCGTCTGCACATGGGACCCGCCGCGATTGTCGCGCGTGCCTTGAACAAGCCTCAGACGGGCATCAGAAGAAGCTGAAGACCGTGAAGATCAGGTAGAATGACAAGGCAACCGATCCCCAATAGAGAATGTTCTTCAGCAACAGGAAGGGCAAATCGCCCTTGTTGCGTGTGTTCCCCTGGGACGTTCCCAATTCCCTGCGCCAGGCGTCGAGAACCACATCGTCGGGCGTATCGGCTTCCGTGGCCGGAAGCGTCGCGAGACCTGTCGAAAATCGACGTGCCTGCAGGGTTGAGACTGCGAAGTTCATAAGAAAATCGCTGCGCCTGTCGCGCGAGACAGATTGTCCGTGTGAAAAAATGCGCGGAAGACTCTTTGCCTGAAAAAAATATGAAAATAGCCAGCTAATCATTTTATCAAGTTCCTAAGCAACAACACATCCATTTCTGAGCGAGAGCAGTTCCTCCGAGAATCCCTCGCTGGATTTCCTATGGCGCGCGCTGGGTCATAAAAGTATCCGAAACCTCTTCCAAGGCTCCTGACGGTTACCCGGCACGAGCAACGGCCAAATCCAGTCACACAACTTGACCATGCCTATTATGCGCACAGGCTGGGAGAGCGGCGTTATGCTTGAACCGAAGAGAATGGTTTATGAAGTCTTTAGGAAACTCATTGAATTTA
>JBCBUA010000183.1:0-12034 GCA_039818365.1 Pseudomonadota bacterium | reverse complement strand
CTTTCCCCCTCTACCCCGTTTGAAAAGCCGACCGGTGTGCAATTCACGATCAGCGAACAGCCGGGGAGCACCTCTTCGATATCCTCATGGGAAATGGCGCTCGCTCCGATCCTGCCGCAGAAATCCGCCACCGCGTCAGGCGTTCTTGAGACAAGTGTCAGGGTTGTGCCCGCGCCCGCCAGAAAGGCCGCGACAGCCTTTCCCGCACCGCCCGGTCCGATCAACACGGCCTTCACACCCTTCAGGTCAGGAACCCTTTCCCGGACGACAGACAGCGCGGCTTCACCGTCTGTATTCGTGCCGCAGAGCTCGCCGGCCTCGTTGCGAAACAGGCAGTTGACCGCACCGATCTTTTCCGCTTCCGGCGTCAGCCGCCCGCTACCGAGCCAGGCGGCAATGGTTTCCTTGTGCGGCATCGTCACCGCGCCGCCGATGAAATTGGTGTCGGCGGCAAGCCCCTCAAGCACCGGGTTCACCTTCTCGGCGGCAATGTCCATGGGAACCATCCGTTCCGCCCTGCCGAACGCCTGAAAGGCCGCATTCCAGAGCACTGGAGACCTTGCCCCCTTGGACGGGGTGGCACCGAGAATCCCGGCATATCTTTCGCCTTCGCGAAGGCCGGGGTCGTTTTCCAGGAGTTGCACGATTTTCATTGTTAGCTGTTCCTGAGCAATGTTCTTTCGGTCGCGCGGCGCGGCTGCAGGTTAGGCAAGGTTCCGCCCCATCGTCCGGCCGACGACCCTGGCAATGCCCTCCATGGATCCCATCAGCTCATCGAACGCATCGAAATTGATCGGCTGCAGCGGATCGACCGCCGAGTTCTCCGGATCGGGGTGCACTTCAAGCATGATCGCGTCGGCGCCGGAGGCGACCGAGGCGAGCGACATCGGCTTGACCCAGTTGCGCCAGAATGTTGCGTGGCTCGGGTCGACGGCGATCGGCAAATGCGTGACTTCCTTTGCAGCCGGAACGACCTGCAGATCCAGCAGGAAACGCGAGGATTCCCTATGGGTGTGCGGGACGCTCACACCGCGTTCGCACAGAATGACCTTTTCATTGCCTTCCACCAGCGCGTATTCCGCCGCACCGAGCCAGTCCCGCAGTGATCCGCCGAAGTGGCGCTTGATCATCAACGGCTTTCCGGTTTTCGCGGCCGCCGTAATCAGCGGGTAATTCTGCATGTTGCGGGACCCGATCTGAAGAATGTCCGCAACCTCGCACACAAGGTCGAGATACCGTTCCTCCATGATTTCCGTGATGATCCCGATCCCGGTCTCCTTTTTCGCCGTACCAAGCCAGGCGATACCGTCTTCCCGCGTCTCGGTGTATTTGGCCGAACGGTAAGGAAAAGACAGTGGTTTGAAAGCGCCCCCCCTGAGAAACTGGGCGCCGCTGGCCTTGACCGCCCGCGCTGTTTCAACAATCAGCTCTTCGCTTTCAACCATGTTCGGCCCGGCGAATACCGGAATGTGGCCGCCTCCGAACTGGGCGCCCGCGATTTCGAATGTCGAAAAATGATCTTCCGATTTCTTCGCTGCCAGCGGGAATTTGGATTCAAGATCAGATGCTGAAATGTCTTTACCGGGGGCTTTGTTTTCAATGGCCATCACGTGTCTTCCTTTTCAGTGGGTGCGCTTGCACCAAGTCGCGAAGAAACCGGATTGTCGCAGAGGTTTATCCAGGTTTCGGCTTCAATGCTTTTGTAAAGTGCGTGAACCAGTTCAACGCTGCGAACCGCATCGCGGGCCTGAACCGGCGGTTCAAGGTCACCTGCACGCAGACGGTCCACAATGTCCTGAAGCAGCGGGCCGTGGCTCAAGCCGTAGCCCGTGGGAACGGACTGGCTGAATTCGGCAAAGACATTTTCGTCAGACGGCCGGCGCTCCATGAATTCCCACGTATCGATCATGTTGAGCGCGATGCCGCCGATCTGCGCCATGCCCTTTTCGCCAACAATAGAAAGAGACGCCTCGAAGTCCCTAGGACGCGCGGCCGTGGTCGCCTCTATCGTGCCAAGCGCTCCGTTCGAGAACTGCAAGGCGGCGACCATCGTGTCCTCGGCCTCAAGATTGTTCATCCGGTTCGCCATTGCGGCGGAGACGCGCTCGACCGGGCCGCATATCCAGTTGAGTGCGTCCACGTGGTGAATGGCCTGCTGGTTGATGACCCCGCCATCCATTGCCCAGGTGCCGTGCCATTCGTCCTCATAGTAGGACTGTTCGCGGCACCAGCGCAGACGTACACAAGCCGAGATAATCCGGCCGAAGCGCCCCTCGGTGAAGGTCTCTTTCAGCTTTCTGACCGCGGGATTGTACCGGTTCTGGAAAATGCAGCCATACATGCGGTTCCGCCGGGCTGCCAGATCGGCCAGTTCGTAGGCGTCGCCGGGCAGCAGCGTGATCGGTTTTTCCGAAATCACGTGACAGCCGCGTTCCAGCGCCGCGCGCGCATGAACCGCGTGATCGCCGCTTGGCGTGAGGATCAGGACAAGATCCGGCGCAGCTCCGTCGATCAACGCGTCAAGAGAGGTGTATGCGGTCGATCCGAGCGCGTTGGCGGTTGCTGTCGCGGCCTGACTTCGCGAATCGGCGCATCCCACGATGTCCATGCCGGACACACCGGGATCGCCGTTCAGAATGCTCACATAGTGTTGCGCAACGCGCCCGCAGCCCAACAGGCCCACGCGAAGTTTGGGTTCACTCATCTCTATGATGTCTCGTTGCCGTTTGCGGAGCGCCAATTCATCAGCATTGGTTCCGTGAGTTTCATTGTCTTCTGATCCCGCACTTCAATCCGCGACAAGGGGTCGTCCACCTCGACAATGCCAAGGCGCCCGGACAAGGGCTCGCCCAGCCGGATATTCATCGGATGGGTCACGCATCCAAGGCCGAACAATCCGACCAGTGCGTGCTTGTCGCGCAGGTTGCGCGGTGTGGAAATCGGCTCGCTGGTGTCTTCGATCTGACCGTCCTGGTTCCGGAACCAGATGTGCCGGCTCTCGCTCTGTCCGGCGATAACCGCGTCAAAGCCCTGGTCCAGGGTCAGGGAAATCATGTCCTCGATCAACGTGCCGGGCCGGAACGGGTAGGTTTCTCCCAGAACAACGACGAGATCGGGAACGCCGTAAAGATGCTCGACTTCTTCAAGCGTCCATTGCAGGACGTCGCCAATCCCGACAAAGTCGTCGCTGAGATGATCGGGGCGCAGAAACGGTGCGTCTGCGCCGAGGCTTCTGGCAAGCTCCGCGGTTTCCTCCGAATCCGTGCTGACGATAACCCGGTCGATCGACGGCGACGCCTGGGCCTGCTTGACTGCATAGGTCAACAGCGGCCCGTGTGCGCCGGTAATGGACTTGCCGCGCACCGGTATGATCGCGAAGATCTGGGACTTGTGCATGGCATGGCGGCCGAGATCGGCGGCTCCGCTGATCTGCTCCATGATCCGGACAACGCTCTTCGCCCGGTTCACGTCGAGATCCTGATGTATGCCGTGGTGGTGGTAGACCGATGCTTCCGGCTCGTAAACGATCTTGAACCCGGCATCGATCACGGTCTTGCCCCACAGCCGGTCTTCAATGTTCGAGAGCTCGTTGTCGAATGGAAACCGCTCCCAGATCTCACGGCGAAACGCGGAGTTCGCGTTATGGAAAAAACTGTCCTTGTGCTGCACTTTCTTGTCGAGACCGAACACGATCATGAGGTCGCGCTTGTCGAATGGTGAGCTGAAGGACAGCGGCTGCTGCCGGCCATAGATACCGGCGACGGCAGGATCCTTCAGGTCCGCAACGAGATTGGAAAGCCATTGCTCGTTGGTCGGAACACAATGGGCCGACAGGCAGACCAAAATCTCACCACTGCCCGCCTCGATGCCCATGTTGATGGCAAGCCCGGGCTTGAACTCGTCGATTTCGACGACCTTGACCGGATATTGTTTCGCCTTGGCAACCGTGCGGTCGGTCGACTTGTTGTCGACAAGAACAACTTCCAGGTTCGGATAATCCTGCCTGAACACGCTCTTCAGACATGAACTGATCCAGCGTTCCTCGTTTTTTGTCCGGACAATAATGGAAACTAGCGGTGCAGTGTTCATCTGGTTGTTCTGTAACTGGCGAGCCAAAATCGATGCCTTCGAAACAAATGTGAGGAGATCAAACTCTCAAGGCGCAATACCTGCCTGCTGTTTGCCCCGGCGCCCGTTCACACCTTCCGAGCGCGCTCTGAAGGCTTGCAGCGGCACAGCGGTGTAAACCACGGGACCGGACGGAGTGCAACCTAGCACGCAAGCCCTCAGCGGCCGGGGTCAACAATCTTCGGTGCATTTGCGGGATCGTGTGCCTTCAACCATGCGATGGCTTGTTCGCAGAGGAAGAAATCGAACTCTGCATGGATGTCCAGAGACGTTTCCGTTCGGTCGTTGATGATCGGCAACACCCGGTCACCGATACGGCGTCCTTCCCGCCACAGCCAGGCCCTGCTCGCGCATGTCAGGCCCGTGTCTTCCCGGTAGATCTTTTTGCGGACCTGCCGCGATGAATAGGAGGCCATCCATTCCTGCAAACGGGTGTAGCCATCGCCATCGTCTTTCATCCAGTAGTTCTTGTGTGTCGCGTGGACCGCAAAGGCACTCTCAAGGTCCGGATCAGTCTTCAGCGCTTCAACCGCCTCCCTGATCCAGGCCGGGTTCCTGAAAATGTCCGTCGCAGTCAGAAACACGCATATATCGAATGTTTCCCCGGTTAGCGCTTCGTAGCTCTCCAGCGCGTGCTGCAACGTTTCCTCTGTCGTTGACAGATCCTGCGCCAGCTCGGCAGGCCTTATGAACGGAACGGCAGCGCCATAGCTTTTGGCGATGTCGGCGATGCCCTCGGAATCGGTCGTGACAATGATTTCATCGCAGACACCGCTGAGACGGGCAGCGGAGATCGGGTAGGCAATCAACGGGTGCCCGTCCAGCGGCCGGATGTTCTTGCCGGGAAGTCCCTTTGAACCGCCTCTTGCAGGAATGATTGCGATTGTTTTCATGGTCATATTCTCTAACGGTTGAGTGCCTTCGACCCGGCGTCAGGCAAGGCGACTTTGGCAGCTTCTTGCGCGACGCGGCACAAAGGCCCATTCGCTGCCATGCATATACTTGCGGAAACTGTATCTGGCTACAGGGGAAGACAGCTGCGGTTGATCCGGGCATCGACGCGCTGTCGAACCAACCGGCGCATGACATTGCCGCTACCGGTCTGACCCGTGATGGATTATTTCCCGAATATCCGGTCTTTTGTCTGGGAGCCAGAGTGGACGATCTTGTTCTGAATGTAGTGTTTCATCCGTTTTTCCGTAAATCGGAAGAGATATTCCACTGTCTCGGCAATTGGAAACCGGGCCGGTTTCCCGGTTGCCGGATACTTCGAAATCCGGCCCTCCGTGACAAGGTCATCAATCCACCTTTTTTCGGCATCCAGGTCATGGGTATGCATGCCCTGGTGAGTGAACCCGAACAGACGAAGGGATGCCTCGGGGTGGGTTTCGAGAAGCTCCGCGATAATGCACACACCGGTCGTTGGAACATAGCCCGGTTCCGGGGTGTAGCGCTCCAACTGCGCACGTACCTTTTCAATGGGGCCGAACCCGAGATATTTCGGTTTGCATTCCTGTTCGAACAACCAGTCGACGCGGCCATGCGCCTCGCTGTCGTTGACCCAGACCTCGCTTGCCCGGTCCAGTGCCAGGGGATTGATCCGTTTGCTCATGTAAACACGGGCCCGGTTGATCACCAGGATATCAACCCTGCGGCCTGCCGCGCCGCAGGACCGGGCCCTGTTGAACCGCAGGACAATGTCGGCGCTATCGATCAGGTCGCCATTTTCTTGTGATACTGGGCCGTTGCCCACAATTGAGATTGAGACCATTGCTCCGGTGTCCGAAAGACTGCTGCTGACTTTGTCCGACTGGACGTTTTGGAGGGTTCGGACGCGCAACGCCAACCACCGCACAAAACGCGCGCAAGTTAGTCAGAGTTGCGGGAAGGGACAAGTGGGGGTTGCGATAAAAGACAGGCACCGACAGTGAAGTCGCGAACCTTCGGCGCGCCGTGCCTGCGTGCCAGATTGCCTGAGTTCCAGAGCAACTGAGACGTGAGGAGACGCGCCGGCCAAGATCAGACATGCAGCCGGATCGGTTGCTTTCCGTTACACGGTTCCAGAAGGCAAGGACTGCGTCCCCGTATCTTGTCGCGTTCAGGCCGCGGTGGTCCGTGCCTGCAGGTCGGCGATGGCCGCGCGGTTGCCTTCCTCAATGTTCTGCAGAACGATTTCCATCGCAAGATCAGGCGACATCCTTGTTTCGTCCTGCAGGGCGATCAGGCTGCCCACGAGCTGACTTGAGACTGCCAGAAGCTCGGCGGCGCAGAGGGTCTCCTGGTGCCTGCACAGTACGCTCACCAATTCCTGCCGCAGCATGAAATGTTTGTCTTTCGGAGCAGCATGTTTCACGATCTCGCCTCCAGAACAAAACGGCCGACTGTCGAGGTGCCGGGCCGGTGTGGCGAACCCAATGTTGCAATCAAATGAAGGCGCGTACCTGTTCAGGTAACTGAACGGCTCCTTGCCTGCCAAAAAACACTAAGCACGGTTTATTTCTTGTGCACCCCGATCAAAACAGGGCGAAACTGCAAGAAGACACTTAAACTTTCCGATGTCTACTTTCACAATATACTTAAATACACTCAAAACATCAATCTGATAAACTTTGATTGACCTAAATACGTCTTTTTCACCACGTCAAATCTGACATGTAATCCAGCGCAAGGCTTGTCTGTGCCCGATCGGGAAGACGGCATCAAAAGCGAATGAGGCGCGGCACAAGCCGCGCCTCCAGTTCGGTGCGCAGTGTCAGGCCCGGCCTTGCCAGGGCACAAGCACCCGTTCTGCCATGCGCATCAGGATGTCGATGCTGTAGCCGACGATACCGATCAGGATGATCCCCATGATGACGATGTCGGTCAGCTGAAACTTCGACGCCGCGATGATCATCATGCCGGCGCCCTTCTGCGCCGCAACGAGTTCCGCCGCAACAACCGTTCCCCAGCAGACACCCATGGCAACGCGCGCACCGGTGAAAATCTCCGGAAGGGAGTTCGGCACGATGACATAGCGCAGGATCTGACGCTTGTTGGCGCCAAGCGAGAAGGCAGCATGTACCTTGCTGATATTCACACCCGAGACGCCAGCGCGTGCCGCGATGGTCATGATCCAGAGCGCGGCCAGGAACAGAAGTACGATCTTGCCGGTTTCCCAGATACCGAACCAGATGATGACCAGCGGGATCAACGCCAGAGGCGGAACCGGCCGCATGAATTCGACGATGGGGTCGAACCAGCCGCGCACCCAGCTGGAAAGCCCCATGGCGTATCCGAGCGGAATTCCGACGATGGCGCCGGCGACGAAGCCTCCGACAACACGCAGCAGTGACCAGCCAAGGTGTTCCCAGAGCGTGAAGTTCTGATAGCCCTCGGACGCAATCTCCGTGAACCGGCTGACGACGGCCTCGGGCGACGGCATCCAGATGGGTTCCATCTGCAGTCCCTTGTTGGGCTCGAAGTTCAGCGAGCCCTTCGGGGTCATGCTGACCGTGCCGTTGTCGACGGAGACCGTCTGGCCAGGCTCGATTGCCTGACCGTTCACAGCGGTGACGCGAGCCCCTTCCCCGTCGTTGCGCGTGACGCGCAACAGGACGGACCGCCAGGCACCGACGGTGCCGGAATCGTTCTGGGCAAGACCCTCTGTTGTGGCGACTTCCGGGTCGTCAATCTTCGCACCCGGTTCATGGACAATCACGTCCACAGTCGCGTCACCGGTTTCACCGGCATCATTGACCACGGAATAGGTGAAGCTGGTTTCCCCGGTGAACGGTCCGGGGACATGAAACGGCACGAGTTTCGACCCGGTGAACGCACCCCAGATGAAAAAGATCACGATGACCGAGATCACGGAGGCGGCCCGGTTCGGGCGGATGGCGCTTTCATCGCCGAATGTCACGGTTTTCAGGCTGGTGAAATCCTGCCCGCGCTGCATGATGCTGCTCAGATAGCTCACAAGGAAATAGCTGGCGAGAAAGAGGCCTGCATAGACGAGGAAGACAACTGATCCGGTCATGCTGCTGTCTCCGCTCGGCCCATGATTTCCTCTTCCATTTCCCAGATCATCGAGAGGATCTCTTCGCGCGTCTCGCCGAAACCATCGCTCTTCTTGACTTCGCGAAGGTCGGCCTCAACACCGCGATCGGCAAATGGCAGACGGTATTCCTTGTGAATGCGTCCGGGCCGCGGCGCCATGACGAGCAGACGCTCACCCAGAAGCAGCGCTTCTTCCACGGAGTGCGTGATGAGAATGACGGTCTTGCCGGTTTCCTTCCAGAGCTTCAGAACGAGGCCCTGCATTTTTTCGCGTGTCAGCGCGTCCAGCGCCCCGAGAGGTTCGTCCATCAGGATGACGTCAGGGTCGTTGGCAAGACAACGCGCCAGCGCAACACGTTGCTGCATGCCGCCAGACAGCTCGTAAACCGCCTTTTCCTTGAAGTCCTGCAAGCCGACCGTTTCGAGCAGATGGTCGACAATCTGATCACGCTCGCGCTTGGGTGTCGATTTCATGCGCGGTCCGAACTCGACATTCTTGCGCACGTTCATCCACTCGAACAGCGCGCCTTTCTGGAACACCATGCCGCGCTCGGCATTCGGTCCAGTTACGACGTGGCCGTTCATGCGTATCTGGCCGCCGGTTGGCGCAAGAAATCCAGCGACAATGTTCAAGAGGGTGGTTTTGCCGCAACCCGACGGCCCCAGGACCGACATGATTTCACCGGTCTTCAGCTCAATGGAAACATCCTTGAGCGCTTGTACATGTGTTCCGTTGGGAAGGTCGAAACGCATGGAGACATTTTCGATATGGAGGCCGTCCATTGCCTGTCATCTCCTGCAGCTTGAAAGGAGGGAATGCGGAACGGCCGGGACCGGCCGCTCCGCGTGTTGCAGGGATGTTATCTTACTCGGTGTTGGTGGCTGCCAGGTAGCTGGAATCCACGGTGTCGACATAGCTGTCGAGCGCCTGCGGGATCGAACCGGCTTCCTGGAAGACATCCGCCACGCCGAGCATGAAGGTCTGGACGTTGCCGCCCATCCACTTGTCGCTCAGCTTCTCTTCAACATTCGGGAACGTGAAGGTTGCAAGCGTGGCAGCAGTTGCATCCACATCCATACCCGCATCCTTGGCGATGACCTCGATCATCTCGTCCTTGTTCTCGCCTTTGTTCCACATGGCGTTCGCCTCAGCGGTCACTTTCAGGAACTTGGTCAGCATTTCGCTGTCTTCCGCGGCGAAATCGGCCGGAACGCTGATACCGTCGAACACGAGAATTCCGAGTTCTTCCTTTTCCGCTCCGGTCAGAAGCACGTTGCCGTGTTCCACCATCCGGCGCAGTGCGCCACCCCAGCCGCAGACCATGTCCAGGCTGCCCTGTGCAAAGGCGGCAGCGCCGTCTGCAGGGGCCATGTCAACGATTTCCATCGTCGTGATGTCGACATCAAAATGCTTCATCTGGGACAGGAAGCCGTAATGGGCCGCGGTTCCGATCGGAACGCCGACCTGCTTGCCTTCAAGTTCCTTGGCGTTGTTCTTGTCGATCTCCAGCGCCTCGGCGACGACGCAGTTGTCGTTTTCGGAGTAGCTCACCGCGATATCCGTCAGGATGATATCCTGGCCGGCGGACGCTGCGACCACGAAAGGCGGTACGCCCTGGCTGACCGCGATCTGAACGTCGCCGGACGCCATTGCGGCGGACATCGCCGTGCCTGTGTCAAACGACACCCAGTTGATCGGAACGCCGAGCTCTTTTTCATAGAGGCCTTTTTCCTTGGCATACTGGAACGGCATCGGCCACTCCAGGAAGTAGGCCACGGTCAGTTCTTCTGCAGAGGAATTTGCCGGCAAACCACTCATGAATGCCAGAGCTGCAAAAGTGCCTAATAGTTTTGATCTGTAGGTCATTGATTTTTTCTCACTGTTCCCTCGATACATTACAGACGCGCAGATTTTCCTGTCTCGTGCCGCTCTCCTCGAATATCGGCTTGCCTGCATGGCGAAAATGGTTACGACAGAACGGCCCGGTTACAATAGAAACACTTATCTGGATCTATTGTATATCTTTATCTGGCCCTATATGTCCCCGCCGGGCCGTGTTGACTGAAAACAATTGATGCAACGGACTGCTTGAATTGTGAGCAGGCGCACAAAAAATCGCTTGCGCAGTCCGAAACGAATTCACCCTTTTCGCGTCCACGACCCGCAGCTTTGAAAGGACATCGCCATGAACGTCGCTGCTTCACCGAATGATCTGAGCGAAATCATTGAAGCCGACCGCAACCACGTCTGGCATCATCTGCTTCAGCACAAGGCACTGGAGACGATCGATCCGAAAATCATGGTTGAAGGCAAGGGCATGAAGCTCTGGGATGCGACCGGCAAGGAGCATCTCGATGCGGTGTCCGGTGGCGTTTGGACTGTCAATGTCGGCTACGGGCGCGAGAGCATTGCGGACGCCATCCGCGACCAGCTGGTGAAGCTGAACTACTTCGCGAATTCCGCGGGCTCCATCCCGGGCGCGCTGTTTTCCGAACGGCTGATTTCCAAGATGCCGGGCATGAGCCGGGTCTATTTCACCAATTCGGGTACGGAGGCGAACGAAAAGGCCTTCAAGATGGTTCGTCAGATCGCGCACAAGCGTTACGGCGGCAAGAAGCACAAGATCCTCTATCGCGAGCGCGACTATCACGGCTCTTCGATCACGGCGATCTCCGCCGGCGGGCAGCAGGAGCGGAACGCACAATACGGCCCCTATACGCCTGGTTTCGTTGAAGTTCCCCATTGCTGCGAATACCGCGCGCAGTGGGACGTCGAGAATTACGGCGAACGCGCTGCCGACGCCATCGAGGAGGTCATTCTGCGCGAAGGCCCCGACACGGTCGGCGCACTCTGCCTGGAGCCGGTCACGGCAGGCGGCGGCGTGATCACACCGCCGGAAGGCTACTGGGACCGGGTCCAGGAAATCTGCAGGAAATACGACATCCTGCTTCACATCGACGAGGTGGTGTGCGGTGTCGGGCGCACGGGCACCTGGTTCGGTTACCAGCACTACGGCATCAAGCCGGATTTCGTGACAATGGCCAAGGGCGTCGCTTCTGGCTACGCGGCGATTGCCTGCATGGTCACGACGGAAGAGGTCTTTGACATGTTCAAGGACGATGCCTCCGATCCGATGAGCTTCTTCCGCGACATTTCCACCTTCGGCGGATGCACCGCCGGACCGGCCGCCGCGCTTGAGAACATGCGCATCATCGAAGACGAGGGCCTTCTGGACAACACCACGCGCATGGGCGAGCGTCTGATGTCGAACCTGAACGGCCTGATGGAAAAGCACAAGGTCGTCGGCGATGTCCGTGGCAAGGGCCTCTTTTGCGGCGCGGAATTGGTCGCGGACCGTGCGACAAAGGAACCGGTTGCCGAAAAGCAGATGCAGGCCGTTGCTGCGGATTGTATGGCGCAAGGCGTCATCATCGGCATCAGCAACCGTGCCGTGCCGGGCCTCAACAACGTCATCTGCCTGTCTCCGGCGCTGATTGCCGGCGAAAGCGACATCGACCACATCACCGACGCGATCGACGGCGCACTGACGCGCGTCTTCAGCTAACGGCCCCTCCTGTCACCGCCCCGGCCTCGAGCCGGGGCCTCCTTCCTTGCGCAGCTCAGGTCCCGGATCGGGTCCGGGACGGTGCAGGGCGCTTGTTGAGCACAAGGCGATAAACACGCACCCTCACCCATGTCCTTGCTGCCCTGCGCATTTCTCCGGTCGTCCCATGGCTCGACCATGGGACCCATGCCGTGACCTTTCCTGGATCAAGGATAGGAGTTTGAGGTGGCGGAACGGCTTGGATTGCCGGATCAGGTCCGGCAATGACGGATCATTCTGGTTTTCAAGGACGAACGGACCATTTG
>JBCBUA010000182.1:0-12043 GCA_039818365.1 Pseudomonadota bacterium | reverse complement strand
CGATCGACGAACTTGAAAGACAAGGCATCGGATATGCGGCGCTCGTTGTCTGCCCGCTGTTCTTGAACGAAGGCTTTACGGAACAAAGGGAAGGCTGGCTGCAACCTGCGGCCGAGGCGGTCAGGCGCGCGGGAGGATTGCTGATCTGCGACGAGGTCCAGTCCGGCTTCGGCCGCTGCGGCAGTCATTTCTGGGCGCATCAGAAGCAGGGGGTCGTGCCGGACGTGGTCACCATGGGAAAGCCCATGGGCAACGGCCATCCGGTTGCGGGGCTTGTCACCACGCCTGAGATCATGGCCGGATTCCGAAAGGCGTTCCGGTATTTCAATACCTTCGGCGGCAATCCGGTTTCCTGCGCCGCTGCGATGGCGGTCCTTGATGAACTGGAAGAAAGAGGCTTGCAGGACAATGCCGCAGCATTGGGCCAATTGGCCTATGAGCGCCTGTCCACGCTCGCGGAAGAACACGACGTGATCGGCGACGTCCGCCAGAGCGGAATGGTGTTCGGCGCGGAATTTGTACTTGACCGCGAAAGCCGCAAGCCCGCAGGCGACTTTGCCGATCGTGTCGTCAACGAGATGCGCCGCCGGGGCATCATTCTCAGCAAGCTCGGCCGGCAAAAGAACACCCTGAAGATCCGGCCGCCAATGCCCTTTGCGGCAGAGCACGCCGATCTTTTGTTCGATACCCTGGACGACGTGCTCACGTCGCTGCCGCGCCATGGGTGAGGGCGTTGCGGACCTGCTGGCACTCTGGGACATGGGATCAGCTGAATTCAAACTCGTTGCCGCGCGCGAGAACCGTGTTTTCAGGGTGACAGATGGCCTGCAGACCTATGCGCTGCGCCTGCACCGTCCGGGACTTCGCAGCAATGAGGAACTCAGGTCAGAACTGGTCTGGATGGCGGAACTCGGCCGCGAGGGTATCAGCGTGCCTCAACCCGTTGCCTCCAACAGTGGCGAATTCCTGCAGGAGCAACGGGGCCAGCAGGCAAGCTTGCTCACCTGGATGTCCGGAACGCCCCTGGGCAGCACCGGGCAGCCTCTCGATCAGCCGGACCGCAGGGGTATCTTTTTCAAACTCGGTCGGCAGATGGCCAGGATGCATGCTGTTTCGGACCGCTGGACACCGCCGGCTTGGTTCAAGCGGATCCGTTGGGACAGGGACACGCTTGTCGGACCGAACCCGCTATGGGGACGGTTCTGGGAGAACCCGGACCTCGATGCCGATGAGCGGACCTTGTTGCAACGGTTCAGACGCGAGGCAGACGCCAGGCTCGAGGAACTGGACCATGTGCTCGATACCGGCTTGATCCACGCCGATCTTGTGCGTGAAAACGTCATGATCGACGGACAGGATCTGCATCTGATCGATTTCGACGATGCGGGCTTTGGCTATCGCATGTTTGATGTGTCGACGGCGCTCTTCAAGAACCGGCAGGAACCGGACTATCGCGAGCTGGAAACAGCGTTTCTGACGGGATATGGCAGCGCGCGCAAGCTCGATGTATCGACACTCGATCTGTTTCTCGGGTTGAGAGCCGTGAGCTATGTCGGATGGATTATCGCGCGCCTTGACGAGGAGGGTGGCCGCAGCCGCAGCAAGCGCATGATTGAAGACGCAACAGATCTCGTCGAAGCGTATCTGTCTGCATCCCGTCACGCATCATTCCCGCAACTGGAGGTGTCACCATGACCAAGACCATCCTGTCAATCGGAACCTACGACACCAAGAATGCGGAGCTGGAGTTCATTCAGGCTTGCATTGAGGAGCAAGGCGGCAAGGTTCTCACGATGGATGTGAGCGTGCTGGGAGATCCGGAAAACCCGACGGACATTTCCAAGCACGAGGTGGCCCGCGCCGGTGGCATGACAATCGATCAGGTCATCGCGCAGGGTGACGAGAACAGGGCTTTCCGCGTCATGTCCCAAGGGGCCGCAAACCTTGTTGCCGAGGCCTGGCGGGAGGGCCGGATCGACGGCATGATTGCGCTTGGCGGAACAATGGGAACTGACCTCGCACTCGATTGCGCGCAGGCACTGCCCCTGGGCGTGCCCAAGTTCATTGTCTCGACCGTCAGTTTTTCTCCGCTGATCCCGCCGGATCGGCTCGCGCCCGACATCCAGATGATCCTGTGGGCCGGGGGGCTTTACGGTCTCAACTCGATCTGCAAGTCCTCGCTTGCACAGGCTGCGGGCGCGGTGCTTGGCGCTGCGAAGGCCGCACAGCCGCCAGACAATTCAAAGCCGCTCGTCGGCATGACCTCGCTCGGCTCAAGCTGCCTGAAATACATGAAGACCCTGAAGCCCGCGCTGGAGCAAAGAGGCTTTGAGGTCGCGGTGTTTCACTCAACCGGCATGGGTGGCATGGCGTTCGAAAAGCTGGCGAAAGAAGGCGCATTCTGCTGCGTGATGGATTTCTGCCTTCAGGAATTCGGCAATCTCCTGGCCGGGTCGCTTGTCAGCAGCGGCGCGGATCGCCTGACCAATGCCGGGCGCAACGGAACGCCGCAGATCGTCGCGCCCGGTGCACTCGATCTTGTCGATTTTGCCGGCTGGCAGGAAATCCCGCCGGACTACTCGGATCGGCCATTTCATGAACACAACAGGCTGATCAAGAGTTCGGTTTTCAATGCGGCCGAGCGTCGCCGCTGGGTTCATGAGCTGGCGAAAAGGCTCGGCAATGCCGAGGGAGAAACGCGGTTCATTCTGCCGCTTGGCGGCATCGAGGAGTGGGACCGCCCGGGTCAGGAGGCTCACGACCCAGAAGGTCTTGAAGCATTTGTTGAAGAGGCACGCGCCGTTCTGCCGGAGCGCGTTCAAGTCGTTGAGATAAACGCGCATATCAATGACGCTGAATTCAGCGAAACCGCTCTCCGGATTTTCGACAGTTGGGTTGAGGCCGGCGTCATCGAGAGGGGGTGACGCGATCTGATGCGTGACCCTCGCCCCGTCCCGGAAATCATGATCCCTGAGCGTTTATTTGTTTCCAAAAACGGAAACTATATGGGCTCAGATCTTAATTTACATTCCGAAATCTATTAGTGAGAATGCTTTGAAACGTGAACGTGGTTGGTGGCGACCGCGATGCTTCCCGTCTGGTTGAACCGTCACACGAATGGAAAGGTGACGCCCACGACGAGAAGGTGCTGACCGGAACTGAAGGACAAGATGTCCGGTTGTAAGACGGGGCAGAGTCACGCGAGAGTCTGCCGCAGGAAATACGCAGGAATGAGATTTTGGATCCTTAAGTGGGTCCCGCATGGAGGAGGAAACATGAGACATCTGAAGAACCTGGTTCTGGGTGCCGCCCTGCTGGCACTGGGTGCGACGCCCGGCGCCGCAGCGGACCATGAATTCAAGCTGCATCACTTCATCGGCGAAAAGGCGCCCGCACACGCGCAGATGCTGGTGCCATGGGCGAAGCGTGTGGAGGAGAACTCCGGTGGCAAGGTCTCGATCGAAATCTTTCCGGCCATGACGCTTGGCGGACGTCCACCCGAACTGATCAACCAGGTCCGCGATGGTGTCGTCGATCTTGTCTGGACGGTGAACGGCTATACGCCCGGTCTGTTTCCGCGCTCGGAAGTGTTCGAATTGCCGGGTGTTCACAAGAACGATACGGCCGCGACGAACCTTGCCTTGAAGGAACTCTTCGAAAGCGACTTGAAGGACGACTACAAGGGTGTCGAGGTCATGTTCCTGCATGTCCACGCAGGCCAGGGCATTCACATGACGGAGAGCGAGGTGCGCAAGCCGTCGGATCTCGAAGGCAAGAAAATCCGTATCCCGACCCGCACCGGTGCCTGGGTGATCGAGGCGCTTGGCGCATCGCCGGTCGCCATGCCGGTGCCGGAATTGCCGACGGCCCTTCAGAAAGGCGTCATCGACGGGGCCATGATCCCGTGGGAGATCATTCCACCGCTCAAGATCCAGGAGCAGACGGAATTCCAGATCGAGGGTGCCGACAAGGAGCGCTTCGGCACGACGGTGTTCCAGGTTTCCATGAACAAGGCGCGCTGGGATGCGCTGCCCGATGACGTGAAACAGGCCTTCCGCGATGCTTCCGATGAAGTTTGGGCCAAGGAAGTCGGTGACATCTGGGCGGGGGCCGATGATTTTGGCATCGGGCTCGCAACCAAGGCCGGCAACACGCATATCACGCTGTCACCGGAAGAAACCGCTGCCTTCAACGAGGTTCTTGCGCCGGTCGTCGATCGCTGGGTCGCGGAAGTCGGCGAGAAGGGCATTGATGGCTCCGCTCTGGTTGAAAAGGCCAGGGCGGCTGTCGCCAACAACGCGTCCAACTGATGACGGATGATACACAACAGGGCAGCTCCGGACTTGTCGGGGCTGCCAGCCGGTTGATCACGGTCTGGGCCTTGCTTGGTGGCCTGTTGCTCCTGGCCGTGGTTGGCGTGAATATGGTCTCGATCATCGGGTCGATGTTCGGCAAGCCGTTTCCGGGAGACTTCGAACTCACCGAGATGGGCGTGGCGGTCGCGGTCTTCGCCTTTCTGCCCTACTGCCAGCTGGTCGGGGCGAATGTATCCGCGGACATCTTCACTTCGGGAGCTTCGAAAAGAACAATCGCGTTCTTTACCCTGCTCGGATCTCTTGTCGCGCTCGGTTTCGCAAGCCTGCTGATCTGGCGCATGTATTTCGGCATGCTTGACCAGAAAGAATACGACTACACGACGACCATTCTGCAGATCCCTCACTGGATCGCTTTCATTCCGATACTCGTCTCGCTCGCCCTTTTGGCCGTCGCGGCCATCGTGACGCTGCTGCGGGACGCCGGCGCTCTGGCGAAAGGATAATCCCAGCATGACGGACGCACTTGTCCTCGGCCTCGGCGCGCTGGCCGTACTCGTCTTCCTGATTGCGATCCGGATACCGATCGCCTACGCCATGATCCTTGTCGGTGGTGTCGGCACGATGATGCTGAACGGTCCGGCCCTCGTCCTCAGCCAGCTCAAGACCCTGGCTTACGGCCAGTTTTCCATCTACGATCTGTCGGTCGTGCCGATGTTTATCCTGATGGGGGCGATTGCCTCCAAGATCGGCCTCAGCCAGGCGCTCTTCCGGGGGGCAAATGCCTGGCTCGGCTGGATGCGCGGCGGCACGGCAATGGCCGCCATCGCCGGGTGCGCCGGGTTCGGGGCCGTCTGCGGATCGTCGCTTGCGACCGCCTCCACCATGGGCAAGGTCGCGCTTCCCGAACTGCGCCGCTACAATTATTCCGGCGCGCTCGCGACGGGAACGCTGGCCGCCGGCGGCGTCCTTGGCATCCTGATCCCTCCTTCTGTCGTTCTGATCATCTACGCGGTCATTGTCGAGGCGAACATCGTCACCATGTTCATGGCGGCGTTCCTGCCGGGCCTTCTGGCCGTGGTTCTGTTTCTGCTGACCATCGCGGTTTATGTTGCCATCAAGCCGGCCTCGGGTCCCAAGGGCGGTGTTGCGACCAGCACCGAATTTGTCGAGGCAACCGTCGGCATGATCCCGGTTCTGGTGATCTTCGGGCTGGTGATCGGCGGCATCTATTTCGGCTTCTTCAATCCGACCCCGGCGGCGGCGGTCGGGGTGTTCCTCGTACTGTTCTTCGGCCTCGTGCAGCGCAAGCTGTCCCGCCCGGACTTCGTTGCCGCCCTCAAGGAAACAGCTGGGACCTCGGGCATGATCTACCTGATCATTCTGGGAGCGGAACTTCTGAAGATCTTCATGTCGCGCGTGGGGCTGCCGCAGGAAACGGCTGCCTGGATCGCCGGGTCCGGGCTGGAACCGATGACGGTGCTGATCATCCTGCTCATTGCGCTGATCGTTCTTGGCTGCCTGATGGACAGCCTCTCGATGATCCTGCTCGTGATCCCGTTTTTCTGGCCGGTGCTGGTCGAGATCAATGGCGGCATCTATCAGGGGGCGGATGGTGCCGGTTTCGGCATGAGCACCGAGGATCTGAAGATCTGGTTCGGCATTCTGGCGCTCATCGTGGTGGAATTGGGGCTGATCACGCCGCCGGTCGGCATGAACGTGTTCGTGATTTCCTCGCTGGCGAGGGACACGCCGATGATCGAGACCTTCAAGGGTGTCGTACCGTTCTTCGGTGCGGAAGTCGTCCGGGTGATCTTGCTGGTCAGTTTCCCCGCAATCACCCTCTGGCTGCCACAGGTCCTGAGATAACCGCGTCAGCCGTTTGAACGTTGCGCAAAGATCCTGCGGGACATCTCCCTGCACGGCTCGATCACGCTTGCCGGATCGAGCACCGCGTTCCAGTCGAGCTGGACGGAACTCAGACGTGCAAGCGCCTCGGGGAAGGGGGCACTGTCGGCTGCTGCGCTGGCGACGATCTCCTTCGCCTCGCTCCGCGAAACTCCCGCCCTGGCAAGCGCAAAGCTCGCCGCTTCTGCCATGATTTCGGGGTTTGCAGCCAAGGTCGCACGCAATTGCGCGTCGTTCGGTCTCAGGCTTTCAGAAAGATACTGGGCGTGATGAACCGCAGAACCCGTCGCCACGAACATCTGTGGCAGCATCATCCATTCCAGGGGCCACTTTGTTCCGTCACGCTCTTCCAAAGGATCGGCGGCGGCGCCAAGAGCGTCATGCGCATGATGGGCGATCTGCGCAAGCACCTGGATGGTTTCCGCCTGAACCGGGTTTGATTTCTGCGGCATCGTCGATGATCCGCCGCCGGTTCCGCTGGCGACTTCGCCGATATCCGAACGGCCCATCACGATCAGATCGCCCGCCATCTTTGAGAGCCCGGCGCAAATGCGTTGAAGCCAGCCGGACAGGAGCAGGATGGGCGTCCGGTTCGCATGCCAGGAAGGGGCATCGGCGAGCCCGAGTTCCAACGCCAGCGCTTCGGCGATGCGCGTTCCGTCCGGCGCGACGGCACTGTTGACGCCGGATGCACCGCCGAACTGGACCCTGAGGGCCGATTGGCGGAGCGCAGCCATCTCGTTGCGGGCGTCGATCAGGGGATGCGCCCACTGTGCGATCCGGTATCCCAGTGTCACCGGCGTCGATACCTGGCTGCGCGTACGTCCGGCCAGCAGAAGGCCCGCATGCGCGTTGCTCTGGGTTTCGAGCGTGTCGATCAGGCGGTCGAGCCGGACTTGCAGGATATCAAGCGCGGCCTTGGACTGGAGCATCTGCGCCGTGTCCATGACGTCCTGGCTGGTTGCACCCCAATGGAGCCAGGTCCCCGCATCCGCGCCCGCGATCCCGCGCAAGGCGGCAACGAGCGCTGGCACCGGGACACCCGCGGCCACGGTGCCCTCGCGCAAGCCGGCCGGATCGAGAGAGGCATCCTCAAGGCGTTCGTCAATCTTCGTCGCGGCATCCGCTGGAATGATGCCGAGCCGACCCTGAACCACGGCCAGTGCCTGCTCGAAGCGGATCATATGCGCAATGTCGCCATGATCGCCGAACAGCGTCGAAAGCTCTTCGTCGGAAAAGAGCCCGGAATGGATTTGGCTGGAAAACAGGGAAACGGGCATGGCTCTCAACTATCGGGATACGCCCTCATTTGAGAGCCAGGCGGGGCGCAGCGTCAAGCCGCAGCTTTTAGCGGCACGTCCAGGATCTCGCGGGCCTGCTGCCAGGTCGCGACAGGGCGCTCGTATTTGTCGCAAAGATCCGCAGCCCGCTTCACCAGGGCGGCATTCGACGGCGCAAGCGTATCCCGGTCAAGGCGGACATTGTCCTCAAGCCCGGTTCTCGTATGTCCGCCAGCTGCAATGCACCATTCGTTGACGGCCAGCTGGTTGCGCCCGATACCGGCCGCGCACCAGTCCGCATCCGGCACGAGCCGCTCTACCGTCTTGATGTAATAGTCGAAAACGTCGCGGTCGACCGGCATCGCATTTTTGACACCCATCACGAACTGCACGTAGAGCCGGCCCGGAATCCTGCCGTCCCTGTTCATCGCCGCCGCCTGATGGATGTGGCTGAGGTCGAAGGCCTCGATCTCGGGTTTGACCGTGTTGGTGCGCATCTCACCGGCCAGCCAGTCAACCAGGTCCGGCGGGTTCTCGTAGACCCGTGTCGGAAAGTTGTTTGATCCGACGGACAGAGACGCCATGTCCGGCCGGAGCGGCAGCATGCCGCCGCGTGCTTGTCCTGCACCGGAGCGCCCGCCGGTCGAAAACTGGATGATCATGCCGGGGCAGTGCTTTTCCAGGCCTTCTTTCAGGCGGGCGAATTTCTCCGGGTCCGACGACGGCGACTGATCGTCGTTCCGCACATGTGCGTGCACGATGGCGGCACCAGCCTCGAAGGCCTCATGCGTGCTTTCAAGCTGTTCCGCGACCGTGATCGGCACGGCTGGATTGTTTTCCTTTGTCGCCACCGACCCGGTAATGGCGACACAGATGATGCATGGTTTTGTCATTGTTCTTGCTCAGATGTCGAAAAAGACAGTCTCGCCTTCTCCCTGGAGTTTGATGTCAAACCGGTAAACGATTTTTCCGTCCCGTTCACTCCTTTTTGCGATCAGGGTTGCCCGCCGGCGCTCCCATTCGATCAGGTTCAGCACAGGGTCCTTGGCGTTTGCATCTGTTTCATCGTCGAAATACATACGCGTGTTCAGGCCGATATTGATCCCGCGCGAAACCAGCCAAAGGCTCAGATGAGGCGCCTGGATGCCTCCATTGCGCCCGGGGCAGGGACCAGGTTTGATCGTGTCGAAACCCCATTCGCCGGTGTCGAAATCGGTGATCACGCGCCCCCAGCCACGGAAGCCGTCTTCGACCGGGCCTCCGCCTTCCGGATGCGCGAAGTTTCCGTCCGCATTTGCCTGCCAGACTTCCAGCAGCACATCCTTGATCGGCGACCCCATGCCGTCGGTCACAACGCCTTCAACGCGAATACGCGCGCCTTTGGCGTTCGGTCCGGCGATATCCCAGCCGAGTTCATGCTCGTAGATGTCAAAGCCGGCCGCGCCCGGAGCGAGGCCGATATGCACGTAGGGTCCCGCCGTTTGCGAGGCCGATTCCTTCAGATAGGGGAGCTCCTGCGCCATGTCTCAGTTCCCTTCCAGACGGTTCTCGAACAGCGTTGAGCGGCGTCCGCGCAACACGATGTCGAACTTGTAGGCGATTGTATCCAGCGGAATGGTCGCGTTGAGATCCAGTTTTGCCGTCAGTTGCCCGATCGCGTCCGGGTCGGGAATGGTGTTGACGATCGGACAGATCGGTATCAGGGGATCTCCCTCGAAGTAGCACTGGGTGATGAGCCGCTGACAGAAAGCGGAGCCGAAAACCGACACGTGAATGTGCGCCGGCCGCCAGTTGTTCACCCGGTTCCGCCAGGGGTAGGCTCCCGGTTTCACCGTCCGGAAGTAATAAGACCCGTCGTCGTCGGTCAATGTCCGGCCACAGCCGCCGAAATTGGGATCGATCGGGGCGAGATAGGTGTCTTTCCGGTGCCGGTAGCGTCCGCCCGCATTGGCCTGCCAGATCTCGACCAGCGTGTTGGGAACCGGTCTGGCATTCTCGTCGAGAACGCGTCCATGGAGGATAATGCGCTCTCCGATCGCGCTTTCCCCCGGCTTGGCGTAATTGTGCAGAAGATCCTTGTCGAGCGGATCGATATCGTTGTGCCCGAACACCGGACCCGTGATCTCCGAGACCGTGTTCTCCAGGCTGATCAGGGCATATTGCGGCGACCGCGAGACGGACGTCTTGTAGTCCGGTGTCAGGGCAGGCGGCTGACGATCGCGGTCGCGCTGATGATATTCAGCTGGTTTGAGCATCGGTTCCTCTCCTCACATGCCGGCAGCCTTACTCGGCGTCCATCTCGGCATAGGTCTGTTTCGCAAGTTTCAGGGCCTGGTTGGCACGCGGCACGCCAGCATAGATTGCCACATGCTGAAAGGCTTCCAACACGTCCTGCTTGCTTGCGCCGGTTCGTTTCGTCGCCCGGATGTGCATGGGAATTTCCTCGAAGTTCCCGAGCGCCGCAAGCAAGGCGAGCGTGAGCATGGAGCGTTCGCGCGGGCTGATGCCGTCAGAGGCCCACACGGTTCCCCAGGCTCCTTCGGTAATCAGGGCCTGGAATGGCTGGTCCAGATCCGTCTTGCAGCTTTCCGCCCGGTCGACATGGTCGTCGCCAAGGACGGCGCGGCGCACATCCATGCCGCGTTCATACCGTTCCGACATGGAGATCCTCCTTCAGAAAAGTCATCAGGTGCCCGGCATAGTCCTCAGGGTTTTCCACGCAGGGCAGGTGACCGGCATCGGCAATCTCGACGTAGCGGCTGCCCGGGACGAGTTCCGTCGTGGCCCTGACGACGCCGGGAGGGCTGGCCAAGTCGTTTTCACCGCCGATGCCGAGAACCGGAAGAGAAAGCCCGGATGTGGACGCCGTAAGGTCGCTGGCCGCGAGCGCCGCGCTGCAGCCGACATAACCGTCCGCAGGGGTCCGCACCAGCATGTTGCGCCACAAGATGGCTTCGTCCGATTGTCGGAATGGTTCCCCGAACCAGCGTTCGAGAATTGCGTCCGCCATTGAGGCAATTCCGCCGGCCCGGATGCGCTCGATCCGCTCTTCCCACAATTGCGCGGTTCCCATTTTTGCTGCGCTGTTGGACAGAACGAGACCTTGCACCAGGTCCGGCCGGCGGCTGGCGAGGAGTTGCCCGATACAGCCGCCAATGGAAAGACCGACGAAAATACAGCGCCTTACCCCGATCTGCTGCAGAAACTCTTCAGTGTCTTCACAAAGTGCTTCCATCGAGTAGGGCGGCTTGGGGCAGGAGGAAAGGCCGTGCCCTCTCTTGTCAAAGCGGATCAGGCGCAGCCCCGAGGCCGGCAGGAGAGGGATGATCTTGTCCCAGAGGCGCAGATCCGTGCCGAGGGAATTGGCGAAGACGATGGCTGTGCCGTTCGGATCACCATCCTCCCGCCAGTGAAGGTCGACGGATTTGAGGCGTGAGATTTTCATCAGTACGGCAGCCCCACGTAGTTTTGCGCAAACCACATCTGCGCGATTTCATTATGGTGGAGGGACTCGATTTCCGCTCTCTGCATCTTGAGGTCGAACGCGGTCTGATCCGGGAAACGGTGCAGGAGATTGGTCGTCGACCAGCTGAAGCGCTCCGCTTTCCAGACGCGTGCAAGTGCCTTTTCGGAATACTGCTCGATGCCCTCGTTGTCGTTGTCCCGGTAGTGCTGAACCAGGGCTTCGTAAAGGTAGTGCACGTCCGATGCGGCCGTGTTCAGGCCCTTTGCTCCCGTCGGCGGCACGATGTGGGCGGCATCGCCACACAGGAACAGGCGGCCCCAGCGCATCGGTTCGGTTACAAACGAACGCAGCGGGGCAATCGATTTCTCGATCGAAGGCCCGGTGACAAGCTTCTCTGCGATCGCGTCAGGCAGCCGCCGTTTCAGCTCGTCCCAGAAGGCGTCATCGCTCCAGTTCTCGACCTTGTCGTTAAGGTCACACTGGACGTAATAGCGCGACAGGTTCTCGTTGCGCATCGAACAGAGCGCGAACCCGCGCGTGGAATTGGCGTAAATCAGTTCCTCGTGGACCGGCGGCGTCTCGGACAGGATGCCGAGCCAGCCGAAAGGGAAGATCTTTTCATACTCCCGGCGGACCGTTTCCGGGATCGTCTTGCGGCTGACCCCGTGAAAGCCGTCGCAGCCCGCAACGAAGTCGCAGTCAAGGCGCTGCTCGGCTCCGTTTGCGTGAAAGCTCACGTAAGGAGCGTCCCGGTCGGCATCGTGGATTTCGACGTTCTCAACTTCGAAAATCGTCTTCGCGCCGGCGGCGGCCCGCGCGTCGTAAAGGTCGTGCGTCACTTCCGTCTGGCCATAAACGATAACGTTTTGTCCGATCAGCTTTTGAAAGTCGATGTCGAACATCTCGTTTTCGTAGGAAATGCACGTTCCGTGATGAACGAAACACTCGCGGTCCATGCGCTCCGCCACGCCCGCTTCGCGCATCATGTTGACAAGACCGGTTTCGAGAATGCCCGCGCGGATGCGCGCGAGCACGTAGTCCCGCGTCTTCCGTTCAAGAATGACCGTCTCGATGCC
>JBCBUA010000181.1:0-12069 GCA_039818365.1 Pseudomonadota bacterium | reverse complement strand
CCTCGATTGTTCTGATCGCCAGCGACCGGCGCATCGGCGGAACGGCCAAATGGGCGGGCCTGACCAGCACGGCCGCGCTGCTTGTGATGGTCGTGATCGTCGCCATGGGCTGGCTCGGCAAATACCGGGCGGAATACGCGGCCCAGGTCGAACTCGGCATCCTGCGCGACCGCATCGAAGCGGAGGCCGCACAGGCGATTGCGACCAATCAGCAGATCACGCCGGACATGGTGCGCCGCTGGACGGGCGAATTCGGTGACATCGGACGCCGGTTCGCCGAGAGCTACGGCGATGCGACCGTGCTGCCCGAGGTGGACCGGTTCGGCAACTGATCCTTCGACTTGACCGGATTTGCGGCGCTCGATGCCGCGCAAGAGATAAAGAGTACCGAAAATGAAGTTCACCCTTTCCTGGCTCAAGGAGCACCTGGAAACCGATGCCAGCCTGGAAGAGATCGTCGAACGACTGACGATGATCGGGCTGGAGGTTGAAGAGGTTACCAACCGCGCCGACAGGCTGAAGCCGTTCCGGATCGCAAAGGTCCTGGAAGCCGAACAGCACCCGAACGCCGACAGGCTGCGCGTGCTCAAGGTGGATACCGGCGACGGCGACCCGGTGCAGATCGTCTGCGGAGCGCCCAATGCGCGTGCCGGACTTGTCGGCGTGCTCGGCAAGCCGGGCGACTATATTCCCGGCCTCGACACCACCTTGTCGGTCGGCAAGATCCGCGACGTTGAAAGTTTCGGAATGATGTGCTCGGAGCGCGAGCTTGAACTGTCGGACGAGCATGACGGCATCATCGATCTGCCTTCGGATGCGCCGGTCGGCGTGAACTACGCCGAGTGGGCCGGGCTGGACGAACCGGTCATTGAAATCGGACTGACACCGAACCGGCCGGACTGCACCGGTGTCTACGGCATCGCCCGCGATCTTGCCGCGGCCGGCCTCGGCAAGCTGAAGGAACGCTCGCACGAGCAGATCCGCGGCAGTTACCCCTGCCCGGTCACCGTCTCACTCGACTTCGGCGATACGAAACCCATGTGCAAGGCGTTCGGCCTGCGCATGGTCAAGGGCATCAAGAACGGCCCGTCGCCGCAATGGCTTCAGGACCGGCTGACGGCGATCGGCCTGCGCCCGATCAACATTCTCGTGGACATCACCAACTACATCACCTTCGACCAGGGCCGTCCGCTGCACGTGTTCGACGCCGACAAGGTGAACGGGAACCTGGTGGTCCGCCGCGGCAAGGCGGGCGAGACCCTCGATGGCCTCAACGGCAAGTCCTACGAGGTCGATGACACCGTCTGCGTGATTGCAGATGACAACGCCGTGGAAAGCCTCGGCGGTATCCTCGGCGGCGAGCCGTCCGGCTGCACGGATGAGACGGTCAATGTGCTGATCGAGTCCGCGCTTTGGGACGAGGACGACATCGCGGCCACCGGGCGCAAGCTCGGTGTCAACACGGATGCACGCTACCGGTTCGAACGCGGCGTCGATCCCGACTACATGATGCCGGGCCTGGAATATGCCACCCGCATGGTGCTCGACCTGTGCGGTGGCGAGCCTTCGGAAACCACCCAGGCCGGCCGCGTTCCGGACAGCAGCAACATCATCGAGTTCCCCTATTCGGAAATCCGGCGTCTTTCCGGCGTCGAGGTTTCGCTCGCCGAGGCGAACCTGACACTGAAGTCGCTCGGGTTTTGGATTTCCGGCGGCGGCGACACCGTCAAGGTCGCAGCGCCGAGCTGGCGCCCGGACATTGAGGGCAAGGCCGATCTCGTTGAGGAGATCGTGCGTATCATCGGTCTTGACCGGGTGCCGCTGACGCCGCTGCCGCGCACAGGTACCGTCGGACAGAAGGTTCTGACGACGGGACAAATCCGGCGCAACCGGGCAAGGCGCGCGCTGGCCGCACGCGGTTTCAACGAAGCCGTGACCTGGTCGTTCATCTCCAGGCCACAGGCCGAACTCTTCGCCGGCGGCAACGCGGCGCTGGCCCTTGCCAATCCGATCTCTCACGAAATGTCGGACATGCGCCCGAGCCTGCTCCCGGGTCTGCTCACCGCAGCCCAGCGCAATGCCGACCGGGGTTTCGGCGACGTTGCCCTGTTTGAAATCGGTCAGGTTTTTCACGACGATACACCCGAAGGCCAGAAGATGGTCGCCGCCGGTGTGCGCCGGGGTACGGCGAAGCTCCAAGGTCCGGGTCGTCACTGGTCCGGTAACTCCGGCGAGGTGGATGTCTACGACGCGAAGGCCGACGCGGAGGCCGCGCTTGCCGCAATCGGGGCGCCGGTCGAACGGCTGCAGGTCTACACCGATGCGCCGTCCACATTTCATCCCGGACGGTCCGGTTGTCTGAAACTCGGCCCGAAGAACACGCTTGCCGTTTTCGGCGAGGTTCACCCGCGCACCCTGGCCGAACTTGATATCGAGGGGCCGCTGGTGGCGTTCGAGATCGACCTGGATGCCCTGCCGCAGCCGAAGAAAAAGGGCGGCGGGTCCAAGGGCGCGCTCAACGCCAGCCACCTGATGCCTGTCCGGCGCGATTTCGCGTTTCTGGTCGCCCAGAATGTCGTGGCCGAGACCGTGCTGAAAGCGGCAAGAGGGGCTGAGAAGAACCTGATCGCCGATGTCACCCTGTTCGACATCTATGAAGGACAGGGCGTGCCGGAGGGGCAGAAGTCGGTCGCGATCGACGTGCTGCTGCAGCCGCGCCAGAAGACGCTGACGGACGAGGAAATCGACGCGGTGGCGAAGAAGATCATCGCCAATGTCGAAAAGGCGACCGGCGGTACACTGCGGGGCTGACGGCCTGCAACCAAGTAGACTGGAAACGCGCAGCGGCTTTTCAATTGGCGCTGCGCGACCCGGCGGGTGGCCCGTTCATCGAACCGAAAGGCTCAACGGAAGTTGCGGCTGCGGAAGCACTGGTTGCCGACTGCGCACTTCTTGTTGTCTTTGGTCGGCGCGAATTTCGGGCGAAGCATCTTGGCGTCGGGCGAGCAGTAGTTCGATGTTGCGACGAACTTGTCGAAAGTGGTCGGGCCGGTTGTCATGACGACACTGCCCCTTTGTTTCACAAGCGCCTGCGCCTGGGCGCATGTAAGCTGACGCGTGTCGGGACGCGCCTGCGCATGTGTCACGGACACGGATGCCATCAGGGTCGCGACGGCAATCCCGGCGGCCCCCAATCCGGCGCATAACGGTCTGACAAAGGTCATCGAACACACTCCCAATCGGCAGGCCGCCGAACGTGCTTCCGGCGGCCCTCTGTCTCATTTGAACGCTTAGTCCCAGTGCCGCCGCCGACAACAACCCGTGCGGCGGAGGGCTCCGGCCATTTTAGAAGTCGTTGAACCTCAGGATATTCGGATCAATACAGACACGCACAAGGCACTGCCGGACATCCTTGGTCGGCACCCACTGCTTGTTCGTGACTTCTCCGTGCTGGCAGAAGTTCCGCGTAAAAACATACCGGTCGAACGTATATTGCCCGGTGCGAAGGACCGCGGCCCCGTTCTGCTTGATCAGCGATTGCACCTGTCCACAGGTGAGCGCGCGCGTATCGGGCCTGCCGGACTGCGCCTGAGACACTTGAACCGAAACTGCCGTGAGTGCGGTGGCCCCCATCGCCAACACCATGCATTTACGCAGGGATTTTGAGAAGTCTTCAGAAAACATGTTCATTCGAACCATCCAAATCTGGCTGCCCCGTCCCAAACATGGCACCGGAAACGGGTGTGTCAAGCAAGACCCGGATGTACATCTGATCACTCATTTTCAACTGTGCCCGATGGCCTCGTCAAAGCTACGTATGCTTCCGTCGCCAGAATCGGATAGCGTCAGCGCCTGGAAAGAGGACCACTGAATGACCCAACGTTCTGGCATCAGCAAAACGGACCTGTTCGGCGATCCGTACCGGGCGCGCGAGGAAGACCGCGTCGCCCATCTGAAACAGGTGATCGCCTCCGTGCCGCATATCATGGAGATCCTCGCTGCGATCCGTGATCTCGGTCTGCCCGACGCATGGCTGGTCTCCGGCGGTCTCTACCAGACGGTCTGGAACGTCCTGACCGGACGCGCGCTCCTTCACGGCATCAAGGATTTCGACGTGATCTATTTTGATGGGCAGGACCTTTCCTATGAGGCCGAAGACCAGGTCATCAGGCGCGTAAACGATGCCTTGCCGGAATTCGCCGACCTGCTTGAGGTCCGGAACCAGGCGCGTGTGCACCTGTGGTACGAGCAGCGTTTCGGCCGGCCCTACCGGCCGCTCGACTGCTCCATGGATGCGCTGACGACTTACGCGGCCCGCACCCATGCAGTCGCGGCAAGGCTGTCGGCAGACGGTACACTTGATATCCACGCCCCGTTCGGGCTGGCAAACCTGTTTGCCATGCGGCTCGTGCCGAATTTTACTCAGCCGAACGAAGAGACCTATGTCGAGAAGGCGGAACGGATGAAAGTCCTCTGGCCGGAGCTTGAGGTCGTGCCATGGCAGCCTGGCGGGACATCACACATTGACAACCAGGAAAGTCTGTAGAGAGGTGTGATAATCGCTTCACAGGGGACGGATCAAATGCGGATAGTTGGATTGGCAGTGGCAGTCTTTGCCCTGGTAGCGCTCATGGATGCAAAACCGGCACAGGCCCTGTCGGGCAATGATCTGTTTTCGGCTTGCCAGTACGGCCGGCCGGTCAGCAAGGATGTGTGCTACGGATATGTCGTCGGCTCTCTCGCGCAGATATCAGCGGGCATTCAGAAGGCGAAACGGGACGGCACCGAGTACCCGTGGGATATCTGCATAAGCAATGACTACTCGTACAAGCAGTATGTCGACCTTTTCATGGAGTATCTTCGCGAAAACAAGGCGCAAAGACACATCGATGCGTCCTGGCTTTTCCTGAGCGCGATGGAAGATGCCATTCCCTGTCCGTGAGCGTTTCCCTCCGGATGACCTTTAACGGCTCATCTACACCAGCCCGCAAACCGTCATTGCGTGCGCTCCGCTCGCAGAGCACCCAGGGCGTGTGGTAACATCTATCCCGTGACCGCCTTGAAACACTGAGCCGGGGACTGCCATGGCCACCTTTCGCTACATTGTCGACGACGTCGATCAAGCGGTGTCGTTTTACCGGGATCAGCTCGGATTTACACTTGATCAGCAGTACGGCCCCGCAATGGCGATCCTGGAGAAGGACGATCTGCAGCTTTGGGTCGCCGGCCCGCCCGCCTCCGCGTCAAGGCCGATGCCCGACGGGGCAAAACCAACGCCGGGCGGCTGGAGCCGGATTGTCGTCGTGGTCTCCGATATTGCCGGAACGGTTGAAGATCTTCGCGGGGCCGGCGTCCGTTTCAAGAACGATATCGTTGAAGGCCCGGGCGGCCGGCAGATCCTGTGCGAGGACCCGTCCGGCAATGTGGTGGAATTGTTCCAGCCGGGTTGAGGCCTTCCGTCTGATGGGTCCTGCTATTTCGCGTCCTCTTGGCGTTCCGCCACGGATTCCTTGCCCTTGGGTGTCAATCCGTAGATACCGCGCTCGACGCGCTCGAACCAGCCATAGTGATCGTCCGCCATCATCCGCGTCGCGCGGGCAACGCCGGTGGCGCTGGCAACCTCCGCCCCGCGGCTGGGGCCGTTGGCGTTCAGATGGTCCGCGCAGCGCATGGCATCCTGGCGGTATGCGGTCACCAGGGTGACGCGGGTCGACCCGCCCGTGTTGGGATCACCGACACGCCTGGCGAATTCCTTCAGCAGGCGGTCCTTGCGCTGTTTCGACTTGCGCGGGGCATAGGGCGCGGGATCGGCGTGGACCTCGACCAGCCCGTCGGAGAGCCGGACGGTGATCAGGCCTAGGCCCAGCCGCCGTGCAAGCTTGAGATTGTTCTTCAAAGCCGACTGGAAGCGCCGTCCGGGGCTCCGCGCAACGGCGACATAAACAGCGTCGGTCACGGTCTGGCGCGCGATTGCCTGATGAAACAGGCCAAGTGTAAAACCGGTTTTCAGTTCGACGATGACAGGGTCTTCGTCGCCCCGGCACGCAACAATATCCGCTGCCCCGACCTCAGCTTTGACCTCATAGCCCTGGTCGGCGAGAAACGATTTGACCGGCTGATAGAGTTCGGTTTCCAGAATACGGCCCATCCCAAGATCCTATGCGCGCCTGCACCAGCGAACAACATGGTGGCAGAAGTCATCCAAAGCAGGATTGAGCAAAGGATTTCAAACGGCCTGACGGGCAACCAGGAGTTCGGCGGTGCCGGTATCGTCTTCGTCCTGGATCTGCGCCGCTGCCAGAAGGCGGCCCCGCACCAGTCCCCGCACCGAATTGCCGACAAACACTGTCCCGGCTGTTTCCAGATCCTTCAGCGTCAGGTCAGCCTCGCGCGCAAGACCGCGTTCCAGCAGGCCGGCGCGGAATGTGCCGGGCAGCAGACCGTGATGCAAGGCCGGGGTCAGCAGCACGCCGTCCTTTTTCAGGAACAGCGTCATGTAGCTTCCCTCGGTCAGGAAGCCGTCTTCGTTCAAAAACAGCACTTCCTGGCAGCCGGTGCTTGCCTGATAGCGCGCGCGGGTCTCGTCGTAAAAGGCCCGGTTCGTCGTCTTGTGATAAAGAAACCGGTTGCTGGCACGGGTTCTCTCAGTTGCCACGACAAGATTGAAAACCGTATTTTCGTCCACGGGCGTAAGGTCGGTCGAGGTGATCGAGACCTCGCCATCCGCGTTCATGAGCAGGCGCACGCGCCTTGGTCCGGTATAGTCCGCGGCCTTGCGGAGCAATTCGGCGCGCACCGCATCGGGATCGGCCCGGAAGCCGAGATAGTCCGCCGACTTCTGCAGCCGTTGCAAATGCCGTTCGAACAGCAAAAACCCTTCGGACGGATCGAAGGCCATGGTTTCGATCAGGTCGAAATCCGGAATGTCCTCCGTCATGAATTTGAGCTTTAGAATGCACTCGTCATATTCAGGCGCAGCGCCGGAATCGAAGACCACTCCCGACCCGGTCCCGGCCTGCCCCGTGCCGTCGTCGCGAAGCACGAGGGTGCGGATTGCCACATTCAGGCGAAAGTCCCCGCCAGGAGCGAGATAGCCGATGGACCCGGTATAGACACCACGCGGACCGCTTTCCAGATCGTGCGCGATCTGCATCGCGCTGAGCTTGGGGGCACCGGTGATGGACCCGCAGGGAAACAGGTTCCGGATGATGCTCGAGAAGCCGATTTTTCCCGGTAGCGTTGCCTCGATCGTCGAGGTCATCTGGTGAAGGCTCTTGTAGCGCTCCACGTCGCAAAGCTTCGTCACCCTGACGGAGCCCGGTTCCGCGAGACGCGACAAGTCGTTGCGCATCAGGTCGACGATCATCGTGTTTTCGGACCGCTGCTTGGGATCTACGGCAAGATCCCTGGCGATCCTTGCATCTTCCGACGCGAACCTGCCTCTTGGGGCGGTGCCCTTCATCGGCCGCGTCCACAGTGTCTTGCCCTGCCGTTCCAGGAACAGTTCCGGCGACAACGACAGGACCGACCTGTCGGTCATCTTGACAAACGCGGCGAATTCGACGGGCTGGCGCTGCATCAGATCCAGAAAGAGCGCTTCGGGCGCGCCGGCATGGGTGAGCTCAGCCCGCATGGTCAGATTGACCTGATAGATATCCCCCTTGGCCAGGTGATTGCGCACACGCTCGAACGCCTTCGCATAGGTCTCCCGGTCCATGTCGAAGGCCGGTGGGCCAATGGCGGCACCGTCCTCGCTGGAAGAACGGGACAAGAGCTCCCTGGCCGCATCGATCGGGATTTCGCATACGCTGTCATAAATGCCGAACCAGAGCAGCGGCTCGCCCGACGCCTTGAAGCGGCTCCTGAGCTTTTCCTCGAACGCATAGCCCAGCTCGTAGGCCAGGAAACCGGCAGCGAACCTGCCACCGTCCTGCGCGGCTTCAAGCCGTGCAAGGCAAGCCGGGACCTCTTCCAGCGTCGTGCATGTAACGATTTCGGCAGGATCGGCAAACAGCCTGGCGGAACGCTGTTTCAAAAGGTCCAGCAGCAGAACCGATCCCGGCGTCAGCTTGCCTTCGGGCGCAACGTGCCGGTTTCCGATGCAGGCAGACGTATCGACCATTTTTTGCCCTGTGCCAGACCGCTCAGTTGTCTTTCGAAGTGCGGCTCATGACATCCGAGCGGCATCAAGTCAAACATTCTGTGCGCAGGATAAAAAAATGGCCGGCTGAAGTGTAGCCGGCCAATTTTATTCGATACGTCATTTTTGGTTGATTAAGCGGCAGCAACATCCTGCAGGAAGGTGTCGATGGCGTGGCGCATCTGTGATGTTTCCGCGTCCAGAACCTCCGTCGCATCCGCCATGGAGGACGCGGACCGGCTGGTGCGTTCCACCGATTCCCGAACACCGCCGATGTTTTCCGCAACCCGGCCGGTGCCGTCGGCGGCCTCGGCAACATTTCGGGAAATCTCCTGGGTCGCGGCCCCCTGTTCATCAACGGCCGCGGCAATGGCGGCGGTGTAGCTGTTGACCTCGTCCATGGTCTCGGCGATCACGCCGATCGACTCGACCGCCCCCTTGGTCTCCGCCTGGATGGCCGAGATCTGAGCGCCGATTTCCTCGGTCGCCTTGGAGGTCTGTGTCGCAAGTTCCTTCACCTCTGCGGCCACGACCGCGAAGCCTTTCCCGGCTTCGCCGGCACGCGCAGCCTCGATCGTCGCGTTCAGGGCAAGCAGGTTGGTCTGTTCGGCGATCGCCTGGATCAGTGTCACGACTTCACCAATGCGGTTGGCGGCTTCCGACAATCCGGCGACCTTGCGGTTGCTGGTCTGCGCGTTTTCCGTCGCCTTCATCACGATTTCAGTGGTTTGCTCAACCTGGCGGGAGATTTCGGCAATGGAGGAAGACAATTCCTCAGCTGCCGAAGCGACCATCTGCACGTTGGACGATGCGGTCTCGGAGGCGTCGGACACCGACGTTGCACGGCCTGTCGTATCCTGTGCAACCGCGCCAAGCTCTTCCGCGGAACCGCGCATCTCGGCAACCTTGACCCCGACACCGTCGAGCTTTGAGCCGATTTCCTGCTGGAATGCGGCAATGCGTTCGCTGACCGTGTGCTGCTTTTCCCGCTCCGCATCCGTGTGGCGGGAGTTCTCCTCCTGAAGCTGCAGCGCTTCTGCCTGGGCCTTCTCCGCCTCCTCGCGGGCCTGGTCGGACGCGGTGAAGGCGGTCGCCAGCGAATTGGTCATCCACCACAGGGCGCCGACCTCCGCCACCACGATGAGCGCGTGAAAGACGACCCGGGCGAAGTCCGCACCGTCGGGAAACACGGCCCAGGGCATGAGAAAGTTCAACGCAAGGTGATGCACGGCGACAACCGCCGCATAGGCAACCAGCGCGCGCCAGTCGACCCAACTCGCCAGAATTGCGAGAACGGCGAAGAAATACATGTGACCGTCGAGCTGGAACGAGTTCTGCCCGTCCGGTGTCGAGAGGGAAGCGACGAAGAGCGCAACAAGCGCGGCCAGCGACATGGCTGTTGCAAGGCGCGTTTCGACACCTGCGCCGAATTTCCACCAGCAGGCCGTCGCGGCCGCTCCAAGCAGAAAGGCTCCGCCGACGACCATGCCGACCGAAACATTGCCGACCAGCCATGCGGTGACGGCAACGAGACCGACATTGAACCACGTGAAACAGATCACGATTTTGGAAAACCGCTCCCGAAAGCAATCCAGGCCCGAGACCCCCACCGCCATATCGCTCATGAATTCTTCTCCAGTGAAAGGCCCGACAAGCGCGCGCATGCCATGGCAACCGCGCTTGAGGCGACAAATCCGGCTCCGGCTTCGTAAAGCCGGCTAACCAACTCTTGATCGGTGGACTCCGTCAGCGCGATCCAGGAGCCATTTCGCACGAAAATCACCGGTGCCTCGGCGGCAGCGACGACCTCGATTGCGGATTTTCCCCAGGGCTTCGCAAAAACGGCAACGGGACCGGTGCCACTTGGCACCAGGGATGCGAACAGAACGATAGCGCTGCAGATCAGAAAATAGACGGCCGCAAAACCTTTTGCGAAGCGGCTCATCGTGAGACTCCCATGTACACCTTTTCCGGTATTCAGGATCTCGCTTTTATTTTAATAAAAACTGAATTATTGCCGCGAAGCGAATGGGATTTCGGGCTTTTTCGCCTCGTTGACGAGAATGGACCTTCGCTCTTCGCGCGACGCCCTGTTAAAATTCCGGATGCCCCAAAGCGAGCGGCTCCCCGCGGCCGTGAAACCGCCGCAAGCCGCGTGCGTCTTCGTCTGGATCAGGCCGGCTGACCGATTCCGGTCGGGCAGGCAACGCCGGTGCCGCCAATGCCGCAATAGCCTGCCGGGTTCTTTGCCAGGTATTGCTGATGATAATCCTCGGCGAAATAGAACGTATCCAGCTCGCGGATTTCGGTGGTGATCGACGCGGCAACGCCGCCCTTGGAGAGCGCAGCCTGATAGGCGTCCCTGGTCTTGAGCACAAGCTCCAGATCGTCTGCGGAGTTCACATAGACCGCAGACCTGTACTGGGTGCCGGTGTCGTTGCCCTGGCGCATCCCCTGCGTCGGATCGTGGTTTTCCCAGAACACTTTCATCAGGTCCTCCAGTCCGATCGCGGCCGGGTCATAGACCACCAGAACCGCTTCCGTATGACCGGTTCGCCCGGAGCAGGTCTCGTGATAGGTCGGGTTCTGCGTATAACCGCCGGCGTAGCCGACGGCCGTGACATGAACGCCGGGCAGCTGCCAGAACAGCCGCTCCGCACCCCAGAAACAACCCATGCCGACCAGCACGGTTTTCATACCTTCCGGATAGGGGCCGGTCATCGATTTGCCGTTCACGAAATGCGCTTCGGCGGGCACGATGGCCGCGTCGCGGCCCGGCAGGGCTTCGTCCTTGCCAGGAAGCGAGAATTTCTTGGTGAGCATGGTCATGAAGGACATAGGCAAACTCCTGGAAGTGCCGGCCCTTGCCTGCCGTATGGGGGCAGATTTGGAACGGCGTCGCAAGCATTGCCCGTAATGTGGCGTAGTTGCGCGCCGTTTCCAAGTGAGTTCACGAATGCGTGTCTGGCAAAACCTCAGGCGAATTGCGGCTGAATGCGCCCACGGCGGGCTCCCATCCAGAGAAAACCGAGACCAAGCGGTGCGGCAACGGCCCAGACCGGCCACGTCATCAGCGTCAGCAGAACGGGATCCCACAGAGCCGGATGAACATGACGTTCAATGGCGGGCTGGAGGATCGGAAACGTGTCCGGGAACAAGCCGAACAACAGCTGACCCAGCGGCTGAAGCTGCAGCTGAGACTGTGCGATGGAGGTGCTGGCATCGGAGATGGCGGCAATAATGGCGATGGCAAGAAATGCGAGACCCATCAGGCGGAAAACAAATTTAACAATACTGATCATGTCGGTACCGGCCTTTTTCAAGGTGTCCTTTGTTAATATCCGTTTCATTTCAAATACGTCGGCCACTTCAAAATCCAAAGTGCGCGTCAACGCCCTTAGAGTAATATCTCAGATTTCTTGTTCAATAATTGATATGCAACACATTCTTGTGAGTTTCGCCGGAAAAACCGCGCCGAAAGACGGCTGCACGGGAACCTGCGTACGCGAATTCCAGTGCGTGTTCCACAGCCTGTCATGCGCCCAAAAAAAACGTGTTTGAGCGCTTGCACTTGGGATCAGTCTGAGTATATTGCGCGGCACTCAGGCGGGTTCAGCCTGGAACGGACAGGTGGCCGAGTGGCTGAAGGCGCACGCCTGGAACGCGTGTATACGGGCAACCGTATCGAGGGTTCGAATCCCTCTCTGTCCGCCATATTTTTTCCGTGTGATCGAAAATCAAAACAGTCGAGCCGTTCTCACGTCTCATCAGATCAGGCCGCTGATGCTGGTCTGTTCCGGGCTTGCTCACTCGGGCCACTGGCAAGGCTGGCGCACAAGGGAGGCTGATGCGGCCGCGCATCGGTTCGCATTCGGGCCTATCCAAGTCTCCCTATTTGACGTAGCAAATCACCTGGCCGTTGTTGAGAA
>JBCBUA010000180.1:0-12104 GCA_039818365.1 Pseudomonadota bacterium | reverse complement strand
TTTGGAAGATATCCTGGCTCATCTGGAAAGGCGGAAATAGGTCCGGCTTTCAGACAAAGAAACCTTGCAGACCGGCTTCCCTTGTTCCCTCACCCATTCCCTCTCCCACGGGGAGAGGGAATGGGTGAGTGTTTGGACTCACGCCTCAAGGTCGACTGACGGAGTTTCCTTATTGTCCTGCTAGCCCGGTATCAAAATTCAACCTGGCGAAGCGCGATGTGCTGCAACACCAAAAGTTACCTCTCCCTTGGGGGAGAGGTCGGAGCGCAGCTCCGGGTGAGGGGACTGAAGTTTTGAGCCCTGCAAAGGCTATGTTGTAGTACAGATCTCCCTCAACCGCTTGCAAACGCGGACAGAACCACCACCTCAAATCCTGATCGGTGTCGCATCGCGGCACCTTGCGGGATCTGATGTGGGCAGGAACAAAAAGTGAGCGTAAACAGGAAGCTGAACCGTCTCATGTGGATGGAGCGCCTGCGGACCGGGCTGATCGTTGCCGCGGTCGGCATACCGCTGGCCATCGGCGTCAGCGTGATCATGGTGTCGCTGAGCGGTGTCAACAACCAGGACGGCGAACCCGTCAGCGGTGTGCTGCTTCATCACTTTAGCGACTATCGGGACGATGGATCCATCCGCACCACTTTGCGTATCAGGCTGGAAGGCGGCGAAGAGGTGACGGTGCGCGCGCGGAACAAGGACTTTCCGGCCGTCGGTGAGGACATCGTGTTGATGAAGCGCCTGCGCGAAAACGGCCGCGCTTTCTACTACCTGCCTCTGGTTGATACGGCCGGCAAGTGACGGTTTGCGCCAACGAACCCGGCCACGACCATGCGCAAGCGGGTCAGTCGCCGACCAGCCGGCTTGCCGTGAACGGATAGAGCCGGTCGTTGCCGAGCATGAACACCGAGAACTGGCGGCGGGTGAAGAGCGTTGAATAGGCGCTGTCGGCAACGTTGAGACCGCCCGTCAGGGCACCGAAGGCCGGAAGCACGAGGCGGGTCCCGTCGGTGATGAAGCAGGCGCGGCGGATCGACCGTCCGAAACGGCGCACGCGCGCGACCGGGTGCAGGTGCCCGCAGATCTCGCCTGCCGCGCCTTCCGTTCCGATCTCCTCAACTGGTTCATGGCGGAATGTGAGCGGCCCGACCGAAATTTCATCGACCGTTTCCCCGCAAAGACGCACGGGCGCGACCGGATCATGATTGCCCGTCACCCAGATCCATTCCCGACCAAGCTGAAGCGTGGTGAGCATGGCGCGATAGGGAGCCGGCAATCTGTCGGACCCGTCCGCGTCGTGGAAACTGTCACCCAGCGAGATGACACGGGCCGGATCGAAGGCATCCATGACACCTGCGAGCTTTTCCAGCGTCGCCCCGGTGTCGTACGGCGGCAGCATGACGCCGCGCCGCGCATAGCTGGAGCCTTTCTCAAGGTGAAGATCGGCGACGACAAGCAGGGATTCCTCCGGCCACCATAGGATGCCGCTGTCATGCAGGCCGACGAGCTGACCGTTGATCTGGATGTCATGACATACCGGCGCTGTCTCGTATTTGCGCAGATGGGATGTCAGGACATTCATGCCATTGCCTCTTGAACAAGATCCTCGGCCGCGTCTTCAAGCAGCGAATCCATCGCCTCGCCATAGACCGGTTCTTTGCCTATTTCCAGGAGGATCGGCACGGCAAGTGGAGAAACGCGCGTTAGGACATTATGCGTGATTCTGCCACGAACGCGCGCAAGAAGTTCCCCAAGGCGCGAGATATCCAGAAGTCCTTCGGCAGCATCCGCCCAGGTTGCCTTGAGAAGGATGTGATCCGGTTCATGCGTGCGCAGGACATCGTAGATCAGGTCGGAGGAAACCGTGACCTGGCGTCCTGTCTTCTCCTGACCCGGGTGCCGGCGCTCGATCAGCCCGGCGATCACCGCGCAGTTTCGGAAGGTCCGTTTCATCAGGCTGGAATCCGCGAGCCAGGCATCGAGATCGTCACCCAGAATGTCTTCCTCGAAGAGCGCGTCCAGCGGGATGCGTCCGCTCGAGAACAAAAGCGACAGGTCGCCGAGCCCCCAGACCGACAGCGCATAATCATTGGCAACAAATCCCATCGGCCGCGCGCCGAGACGTTCCAGGCGCTTGGTGAGCAGCATGCCGAGCGTCTGGTGCGCCAGGCGCCCCTCGAAGGGATAGCAGACCATGTAGTGCTTGTTGGACCGGGGAAATGTTTCGACGAGCAGGCCGTCGCGCGCGGGCAGAACCGACTTGGCCTTCTGGATCTGGAGCCACTCCCTGACCTGGACCGGCAGGTGTTTCCAGCTTCTCGGATTGGCGAGCATCGCCCGCACGCCGTCCGCCAGATAGGTGGACAGCGGAAACTTGCCGCCCATGTAGGACGGGATCATCGGGTTGTCGGTCTTTGCGCGGGAGACATAGGTTTCGTTTTCGCGGATGGCTTCGAAACGGACGACCTCGCCGCCAAAAAGGAACGTGTCTCCGGGAACCATCTGGTCGACGAAATATTCCTCGATCTCTCCCAGGATGCGGCCTCCGCGCCCGACCGGCGTGCGCCGTCCGTCCGCCTTCGACCGCACTAGCCGCACCTTGAGTTTCGGGGCCTCGACGATCGTGCCGACATTGAGCCGGTATTGCTGGGCAAGCTTGGGATGCGAGATCCGCCAGAGCCCGTCCTTGCCCTTTTTCAGCTTGGCATACTGGTCGTAACTCTTCAGCGCATATCCGCCCGTTGCGACAAAATCGACGACACGTTCGAAGGTTTCCCAGTCGAGCGACCTGTAGGTCTCGCTGGAGCGGATCTCATCGAACGTCGCGGTCAGATCGAGCGGCTCGGCGCAGGCAAGGCCCATGACATGTTGCGCCAGCACGTCAAGCGCGCCCTTGCGCAGGGGCGGCGTGTCCTGATCGCCGCGTTTGGAAGCGGCAAGCGCCGCCTGGCATTCCAGTACCTCGAACCTGTTGGAGGGGATCAGGACGGCCTTGGAGGGTTCGTCCATGCGGTGATTGGCCCGGCCGATCCGCTGCGCCAGCCGGCTCGCGCCTTTCGGAGCTCCGATATTGACGACGAGATCGATATCGCCCCAGTCGATGCCCATGTCGAGAGAAGACGTCGCGACGACGGCGCGCAGAGCACCGGACGACATCGCCGCCTCCACCTTGCGCCGTTGCCCGACATCGAGTGAGCCGTGGTGAAGGGCGATCGGCAGGGTGTCCTCGTTGATGCGCCAGAGTTCCTGGAACACCATCTCCGCCTGGCTGCGCGTGTTCACGAAGAGCAGCGAGACGTTATGCGCCTTGATCAGCTCGTAAATGTCGCCGATCGCATAGCGCGAGGAATGGCCGGACCAGGGCAGCCTCTGTTCGGAGTCGAGAATGGATATCTCCGGCATCGCGCCGCCGGACACTTCGACCACATGCGACAAGGCTCTCTTGTCCACATCCGGCTGATCGACGAGATAGGCGCGCAGGTCGTCCGGCTCGGCAACGGTCGCCGACAGTCCGATGGTTCTGAGCCTTGGCGCAATGCGGCGCAGGCGCGCAAGCCCGAGCGAAAGCAGATCGCCGCGCTTGGAGGTCACCAGGGCATGCAACTCGTCAAGGATCACCGTTTTGAGGGATGAAAACAACCGCGCCGATATCGGATCGGACAGGAGGAGGGCGATCTGTTCGGGCGTCGTCAGCAGGATGTCCGGCGGGTTGAGTTTCTGCCGCTGCCGCTTGTGCGACGGCGTGTCGCCGGTGCGTGTTTCCAGCTTGATCGGCAGCCCCATTTCGGCAACGGGTGCTTCCAGGTTCCGGGCGATATCGACCGCCAGCGCCTTCAGAGGGGAAATGTAAAGCGTGTGGACGCCGCCGCCGGCCTGTCCGGGTTTCACCTTGCCGCGCATGTCCAGTTCCACAAGGCTTGGCAGGAACCCGGCGAGCGTCTTGCCGGCACCGGTCGGGGCGATGAGGAGCGTCGAGTGACCTTGCGCCAGATGATCGATCAGCTGCAGCTGATGCGGCCTGGCGGCCCAGCCCCGGGAGGCAAACCAGCTCTGAAATCGGTTGGGTAACAGCGCAGCGTCCATCTGGCAGTTTTAGGATAGCAGCCTGAAAAAGGCGAGGGGGAGCGATCAAAAATGTTCACTTTGTGTTCTATCGTGCCCTGGCCTCTTGAATATGCAGCCGATCCGGGAACTAATGGCCCTGATGTCAGATCTCCTCACGATAACGCCTGAAGGCCTCTATTCGCCTGCAGCCGACGCCCATATCGACCCTGTCCGGCCGGTCGAAAAGGCGATCATCACGCATGGACATGCCGACCACGCGCGCGCGGGTCATGGTGCGGTTCTGGCGACGCGGCAAACGCTCGACATCATGGCGATCCGTTACGGTGAAAACTTCTGCGGCACCGCTCAGGCCATCGATTGCGGCGAGGTCCTCAAGATCGGCAGTGCCGATGTGTCCCTGCATCCGGCCGGTCATGTTCTCGGCTCGGCGCAGGTCCTCCTGGAGGCATCCGGCCACCGGACCGTGGTGTCGGGCGATTACAAGCGCCAGGACGATCCGACCTGTGCGTCTTTCGAACTGGTCAGATGCGACACCTTCGTCACCGAGGCGACATTTGGTCTGCCTGTTTTCCGCCACCCGCCGGCTGGTCAGGAAATCGCAAAACTCCTGTCGTCGGTGGACCTTTTTCCCGATCAGACTCATCTTGTCGGCGCCTACGCGCTGGGCAAGGCGCAACGCGTCATCGGCGAGTTGCGTACAGCCGGCTACGACAGGACCATCTATCTTCACGGCGCGCTGGAAAAACTCTCTGCCTATTATCAGTCGGAGGGGGTGGATCTCGGGAAACTGGAGCCGGTTGGCAAGCGCGGCAAGGAGCTGAAAGGAGAAATCGTTCTGTGTCCGCCGGGACAGTTGAGCGACAGATGGGCGCGGCGCTTCGGCGATCCGGTCGCGGCCATGGCATCCGGCTGGATGCGGGTGCGCGCGCGGGCACGCCAGCGCGGCGCGGAGCTGCCGCTTATCCTCTCCGATCACGCCGACTGGGACGATCTGTGCCGGACAATCCTGGAAACGGAGGCCGAGCAGATCTGGGTCACCCACGGGGCCGAGGAAGCGCTTGTCCACTGGTGCGAATTGAATGGACGAAAGGCCCGTCCTCTCAATATGATAGGGTACGACGATGGCGAGGATGCCGACACTGTCGAGGTCTCAGCGGCGCAATGACCTTGAAACAGCGGTCCGGGTCCTGAGGGAGGCGGTCATATGAACAGCGGCGGTGTCGAAAACACTGGCAACGGCCATGCAAACGGGGCTGGTTCGAACGAGGGTGCGGAAGAGGCGATTGCCCAGCTCTTTGACGACTACCAGGCCGGCTTCAACGATTATGACATTGACCGGATCTGCGACTGTTTCGCCTTGCCTGCCGTCATCTGGCAGCACGAAAAAGGGCATGTTTTCGCCGATGACGAGGAACAGATCGAGAATGTGGAAGCGCTTCTGAAGGCATTGGAAAAGGAAGGTGTGACCCATTCCGACTTTCAGGTCGTCTCAAGCCATGTCAGTGGGTCCTCCGCGCTTGTGACCCTCGACTGGTCACAGGAAAGCGCGGACGGCGAGACGGTGCTTGAATTCACCTGTCACTATCAGTTGATCCAGGACGGCGTCGACTGGGTCATCGCGGCGATCGTCAACGAATGAGTCTGCCCGTTGGAAGCGGTCCCGTCAGCCGATTCACGATCAAAACAGGCGCGTTTCAGGACCGCGACTCCGCCCCCGGCGTCAGGCAGCCGAGAATACTGACGGTGAGACTTTCGATGATCTGGTGACGATCAGGGACGGTTTCGCAATCCTGAACGGCCGCATGCATCACCGACCGGACCATGTTCATGATCACGAAAACAGCCGGCTTAAGTTGCCCCCCAAGATCGACATCAGATCTTTCCGAAAGGAAGTTCAGAACGTTCGCCGCCATGTCTTGCTGAAAGCTTTCCCGGTCCACGTGTTTTGATTGCGTCGGTATCCACTCATCAAACGCGGCATGAAGCCGGGGAGACTGAAGGTGCATGTCAAGATTGGCACCGACGATCAGGCTGATCGCGTCGCGGAGCGGGAGATCCTGTGATCGGTCCATTGCGCCTTTGACCAGCGCCAAGACTTCATCGTGGTGTTTCTTCTGTACCGCGAGAATAAGCGAATCCTTGTTCGGGAAATACTGATAGAGCGAGCCGATACTGATACCGGCACGCTCCGCAATCAGGTTTGTACTGGCGGTTTTGAAGTCTTGTTCTGAGAAAATCTGCCGCGCGGCTTCGACGATTGTTTCGACCATGAGACGCGAGCGCAGTTGTTTTGGCTGACGCCGTTGGTTCGGATCCGTTTGCAGGTGCAAGGACAACTCCTTTTTCAGTCGGGAAAACCAGAAGCAGGCAAGTTTGGTCAGAATTGTGACCGGAACGCGAGTTGCTCGGTACGAACGAAGGCGATGTATTCATTTTACTTTAAATTAAGAATGAAAATTCAATAGCTTACTCGTCCTCACCTAAGCGCTGAGTAGATGAATCTGGGGTTTCGAACGCGAGTTTCGCAATCGCTTTCCTGCGGTCAAGTTTTTGCCGCTGGCACTGAAACAGAGCCGGCGGACAAAAACCTGAATGGCATGGAGGTTACAGCGTTGCGCACTTGCCGGTATCTCAGAAAGACATGGGGAATGGTCCTGCTGCTAAACGGATGTTCCGGGGCAGCCGCCTTGGCCGCGGACGTCCCGGTTGAACCGCCGGAAGGCGCGCTCGTGGAGGAGGACAACGACAGGGCGGGATTTCACGGCATCATCGTGTTGGGGGGTGGTGCGCAACCCGATTTCGAGGGGGCGGCGGAATATGCGGCCATACCGATGCTCTACGCCAATCTGACGGCGTTTGGACTCGGTCTGGAAATCGAGGGTCCCGAAGCAGCGCTCAACCTGCGGCCGGATGCTGCGCTGCAATTTGGCCCGGCCTTCGGCTACGACATGGGGCGGGACGGCGCTGCCAACAAGGTTGTTGATCGCCTCGACAAGATCGACGGGGCTTTTGAAGCCGGTGGATTTGTCGCCTATCAGTTCAACGCGCTTTTAAATCAGTCGGATATCTTCGAAATTTCCGCTGAACTCATGGCGGACGTGTCCGGTGTGCACGATGGTGTCACGGGATCGATCGGGGCGGGCTACATGGTTGCGGTCACTGAACGGTTGCGTGTCGGCACAGAGCTGTCGGTTGGATTTGCCAGTGACAGCTACATGGACACTTATTTCGGCGTCAACAAAGCCGGCGCGCTCCGGTCAGGACTGGCGGAGTATTCCGCATCCGGGGGCATGAAGGATATCAGCCTTGGGGCCACTGCCAGCATTAACGTTACGGAGCGCTGGGGGATCGTCGGCAGGGCGACTTACTCAAGACTTCTCGGAGACGCAGCCGACAGTCCGATCGTCAAGGAGGAAGGATCTGCTGATCAGTTTTCCGGCGGTCTCGGCATTTCCTTTTCGTTCTGATCGACGTGAATGAAACCGCGCCCGGCCCAGCAACACGCCGACCGTTTGTGGTATGCAAACGGTCGGCGTGTTTTGGCTGTCTTGCAAAGCACATAAATTTCTTGGCGCAGATCTGTACTCAGTGGCCGCGAGAGCAGGCTCTACGGCTTGTTTGCCTTAGCTGCTTTGCGTGCCGCGCGCGACGGTTTGTTTTTCTTCGCGCTCTTCTTTTTCGCACCTGTTTCCTTCGAGGCGGCACGGGCTTTTGGCTTGCGCCAGTCATCGCCCTGTTTCGCAGGGCGCCGTTTCGTGCCGGTCTCATCGTCCGAGTTGCCCGCGAGCGCCTTCATGTCGAGCGGCTCATACGCAGGGTGATGCGGGGGCGCTTCGTCGTCGCCGCGCCGCCGCTTGTGTCCTTTCGGCTTGTCGAAGTCTCTCTTCGGACCGCGGGCCTGGCGCTTCGGCTTCAAACTGTCTTCCGGGCCGAGGTTCTCGTAATCGGGCACGTCGCCGCCGCGCGGCCGCCGCTTGGGCGGGCCGCCTCTGTCCTTTCGGTAACCGTCTTCCTTCGGAGCGGTCGGGATCTTGCCGCCGCGGGCATCGAGAAGCGTGATCGTGACGTTGTCCTCGCCCGAACCGTCGCGCTTGATGACCTCGGCAAAGCGTTCACCGTGGCTCCCGGCAATCTCGAAGTAAAGCTGGTTCTGGAAGATCTTGATCGCGCCGACTTCCTTCTTGGTCACATGCCCGGCGCGGCAGATCAGCGGAAGAATCCAGCGTGGTTCCGCCCGTTGCCGGTGTCCGAGAGACAGCGAGAACCAGACGCCGTCTTCGAATTTTCCGGTAATCTCCGCGCCTCGGCCGCCACGCGATCCCGCATCGCGTCCCTTCAGCGACGTTTCATCAAGCGAAGCGATATCCTCAGGGGCCGGCATGCGGGACTGCCGCAATTTGACGAACGCCGCGGCCAACTGCTCGGGGCTATGCAGGGCAAGGAGTTCCATCGCCACGGCGCGATCCTCGTCCTCCAGTTCCACCGACAGTGCCGGGTCTGCCAGAAGGCGTTCCTTGTCCTTTGCACGGATCTGGTCGGCGGTCGGCGCACCTGTCCAGGTCGCCTTGATGCCTGCGAAATGAAGCACGCGCTCGGCCTGGCGGCGGCGCGGAAAGGGAACCATCAGAACGCAGGTTCCCTTGCGCCCGGCGCGCCCGGTCCGGCCGGATCTGTGCAAAAGCGCGGCTTTCCCGGTCGGCAGATCGGCGTGGATGACGAGGTCCAGGTTCGGAAGATCGATCCCGCGGGCAGCGACATCGGTCGCAACGCAAACCCGTGCGCGGCCGTCCTTCATGGCCGCAAGCGCGCTGGAACGCTGTTCCTGGCTCAGTTCGCCGGAGAGCGAGACGATCGAAAAGCCCCGGTTGGCAAGCCGGGACGTCAGCCGGCTGACGGCTTCGCGGGTCGAACAAAAGACGATGGCCTTTTCCGCCTCGTGCAGCCTGAGCACATTGATGAGGGCATTTTCGCGCTCGTTGGGCGCAACCGGATGGGCGACATAGTCGATGTCGCCGTGCTGCTCCCGGGCGTTGATGGTGGAAAGACGCACCGCGTCTTTCTGAAATCTCTTGGCCAGTTCGGCGATCGGCTTTGGAACGGTTGCCGAGAACATCAGCGTCCGCCGTTCGCGCGGTGCCGCATCGAGAATGAATTCCAGATCCTCGCGGAAGCCCATGTCGAGCATCTCGTCCGCTTCGTCCAGAACAACGGCACGCAGCTCCGACAGGTCGAGCGCGCCTCTTTCGATATGGTCCCTGAGACGGCCGGGCGTGCCGACGACGATATGCGCGCCGCGGTCCAGCTGCCGCCGTTCCGTGCGCGGGTCCATGCCGCCGACACACGAAGCGGTGACGGCGCCGGCCTCTTGGTAAAGCCAGGTCAGCTCTTCCTTCACCTGAAGCGCAAGCTCGCGCGTCGGCGCGATCGCAAGCGCGATCGGCGCGGCTGCCTTTCCAAGGTGGGGTTCGCCCTGAAGGAGGGTTGGTGCCAGGGCAAGACCGAAGGCGACGGTCTTGCCGGAACCGGTCTGCGCGGAGACGAGCAGGTCCGCATCTGACGGTGCGTCGTTCAGGACGCTTTCCTGAACGGGGGTGAGGCTTTCATAGCCCCGTTTCGCCAGCGCGGCCGACAGGGCCGGGGCGAGTGACATCAAATCAGTCATAGAGATCTTTCAACTGCTCCGGATCATCTGCATCCCATTCAGCAGTCTACCGGATCGGCCCGATCGTGTGCCGGGCAAGGGTTCGCGCGGCTTATATAGGTAAAATCATGCGCCGTCCACATCAGGATAATGAAGTAATTTCGGGCACACTTGAAAGGTGTGACAATGGTTGCAATGGCAGTTGGTATGACCGACCGGACAAAATTACCAATGGTGCGTGTAACAAGTCTGATTTCAGCTTTTGGTTGGTGATTTTGTTAACCCGGCCGACCTCAAATGAAGGCGAATTGTGGTGATGGGAGAGTTCGATGCTGAAATCGATTCGCATGCAGATTGCCCTCCTGGCGATCGTGCCGCTATTGGCCTACGTGGTGGCGACATTCATTGCGCTCAACGAAGCCTATACCGAAAGCAGGATCGCCTCTGAAATCTATCCGACCGCGCTTGTCGCCGAAAAATCGGAAGCCGTGCTGCACGAGTTGCAGAAAGAGCGGGGCCGCACAGCGGTGCTGCTTGCATCCGGATTTGCCGACACGCCGAAAGAGCTTCTTGCAAAACAGCGCGCTGCAACGGACGCGGCATTGGAGGACCTTCGGCAAACGGTTGCAGGCTTCCACATCACCAACACAAAGCTTCTGGGCGAGGTTCAGGCGACCGTCAGCGCGCTCGACGAGATCGCAGTCCACCGATCCGGCATCGACAACGGCACGCTCGGCGGCAAGCAGAATCTTGCCTTTTATTCGGGCAAGGTCCGCAACCTGATCGGGATCGTGCAGGAAGCTCAGACGGCGAGCTCCGACCCAGAATATGCGCAGAAGATGACACCTTTCCTTCTGCTGACCGAAGCCATTGAGGCCGGTGGGCTTGAGCGCGCGATCGGCGGCCAGCTTTTCGCGATCGTTGGCAAGACGGGCGAGGTTCCGAACGACCGCTTCCTGGCTTACTTCGACCGCCTGTCAGTCGAAAACGCATTCCTGAAGAATTTCCGAAGCGTCGCGACACCCGAGGAAATCGCAGCCTTTGACGAAGCCGTGTCCGGGCCGGCGGTCGACCAGGTCATGGAGTGGCGCACCGTACTCAGAGCCCTGCCCGAAACGAAGGATGGGCAGGGAATTGACGGCTCGGTGTGGTTCGGCAAGGCCACCGAACGCCTGAACCTGATCCGCCAGGCATCGATCGGCATGCTGAAAGCTGCCGAAACGCGCGCCCAGGAACTGGCCGGTGCCGCAAACAAGCATCTCCAGTACGTCATCGCGGAAACGGTTGGTGTTGTCCTTGTCACGCTCCTCATCTGCGTCTGGCAACTGCGCAGCGTCAACGGCCTGTTGGCCAGCCTGACCGCAAACCTGGTCCGGATTTCCAAGGGCGACGTCGATTTCAAGATGCCTTACGCGGACCGCGGCGACGCCATCGGAGATCTTGCCCGCGCCGGCGGGGTCTTTCAGGACAATGCGCGCGTCCGGCAGGTTCTGGAGGCGGAGGCCGCCAAGGAACGCGACCGTGAACGCATGCGTCAGAACCATGTTGAAGAGCTGATCAACAAATTCAGGAGCCTGATGGAAGACGTCACGGGAGAGGTGCACGACAAGACCACATCCATGACCGACATTGCCGCCCGTGTCCGGTCGATTTCCCAGGATGCGTCCTCGGCGGCCGGTCAGGCGCGCGATGCCTCCTCGTCGTCGTCCAACAACGTTCAGACGGTCGCCGCCGCGGCCGAGGAAATGTCCGCCGCGATCCAGGAAATCATGAACCAGGCGGACCGGGCCAACGGCGTCATTGAAGATGCCACGACGATCGCGAGCAAGACGGACAGCAATGTTTCAAGTCTGGCCGAGGCGGTGGAAAAGATCGGCACGGTTGTTGAAATGATCCGCGCGATTGCGGAGCAGACCAATCTTCTTGCGCTCAACGCGACCATCGAAGCGGCGCGCGCCGGGGAAGCCGGCAAGGGCTTTGCGGTTGTCGCCGCAGAGGTCAAGGAACTCTCCACGCAGACCGCAAAGGCCACGGAAGAAATCTCCAACCAGATCTCCTCGGTCCAGGGGCTGACGGATGAGGCGGTCGATTCGATCCGCAGGATATCCGGGTCCATTGAGATGATCAGCGAAGTCACCGGGGCGATATCGACGGCGGTCGGCGAGCAGAGCGTTGCAACCCAGGAAATCTCGCAAAGCATCACGATGGCCGCGACGGAGACAGGCAACGCCGTCGACAGCGCCGAGACGGTCGACAGCGCGATCCAGGCAACCGCGAGCGAAGCGGAAACGGTCGATACCATTGCCGGCGATGTGAAGACCGTTGCCGATACGATGGCAAAGGGCATCGAAGGCTTCCTGGAGGAAATGACCCAGGATGTCGAGGAGCGGCGCAGGGCCTC
>JBCBUA010000179.1:0-12107 GCA_039818365.1 Pseudomonadota bacterium | reverse complement strand
CTCCAGATCCTGCAGGAGACGCCTTCCAGCAATTCGAGAGTGCCTTCCTTGTGGGACTTTGCCGTTTCGGCAGGCGTTACCGGGCAGACCATGTCCTTGCGACGGCGGCTTGCCAGGGCAACATGCTCCGGGTCACGGTCGATCAGCATCAGCAGTTCGCCGACGATCCGGCGCGCCGGGTCGGAGCCGAAGTGATAGGCGTCGGTGAAATTCGCCAATTCACGGGTGAAGGGGGTGTCGAAATCCAGATCCACAACGGGAGCCAGCGTCGACAGCCGCTCGCGAAACTTGTGATTGGCAGCCGTCAGGCCAAAATCGGAGATCCGGCGCTGCATTTCGGAAATGGTCGGCGGGATCAGAAAAATGAGTTCAACGTCGTTTTCCGCGGACCAGGCGGCGATTTCCTCGACCATGGCCCACAGCTCATCCGACTGCTTGAAGCGACGCCAGTCGGCCGCACCGTTTGTGCCGACCTGCTTGGCGAAGAGCTGCGGCAGATCCCGCTCGATGGTGATTTCGGGCCAGTAGCCCGCCCAACGCCCGAGACCGAAGCCATGACCGTGATAGATCGCCGGAAGCCGGAGCGCGGAAACGGAAGCGCTCAGGGCACATTCGTCACAAAGAGCCGGATCGAGAAGCGCCTCGACCGACAGTTTTCCAACCGCGTTGAAATCGGCCGCCCTGGCTTCCTGGACGGGCCAGAAGGACACATCGTCGAAGGTTCCGGTCAAGGCCGGATAGCGTTCCTCAAGCAGGCGCCATCCGGTCTTGGTCACGAACCAGTTCGTGTAGTAGCCGAAGGGATTGTCGGCGAGCGAAATCGCCTCGGGAACACGGTTCATGCCGCCCTTGAAGCGCGCGTCCATGCTTCTCAGGGGCAGGCTTACGATCAGCGTGTCGAGGTCGACGGTCTCGCGCAGATACTTGAACGTGTCGTAGATCTCGTAAACGGTCGCCCCGCCATAGGCGAAGTTGTAGACGTCGTCGCGGCCAAGCTCCTGCCAGTACCTGTCCTGAAGCGCCCGCGCCCGGCTGTCGCCCAGGATAACGGTCGGAGCCTTGATCCGCGGATACTCGATCATCTTGTAGAGGGGGTAGTGCGCCTTGACGCTGGTTTCCTTCTTGTTCAGGTCAAGGTCCACCAGCTTGTTGTGATCGAATGCATCGACCACGACATTGAACGCGACCGGTGCCAGTGCGATCATCGCGGTCATGGCCATGGCGGCGGTGTAGAATTTTGGTGTCGGTCTCATGGCAAAGCCCCTGAAATTGTTTCTGCGCCTTTAGAAACAAGAACCGGGCCAGCGTGCCGATATCTAAAAATTTCCAATAAAATCAATTATTTAAAATTAAATTCCGAATTTGGGAAGCCGCCTTGAATCCGATATTGGAAAGGAAGGTTTTGCAAAATCGAAAACCGCTCCGGCCTTCAGACCGCGGCGGTCCAGCCGAGCAGATAGGTGATCATGCCGCTGCTCGGCGGATCGATGAGACCGGCCATCAGGCAGACGCCGAGGAAGAGCATCGTGACATAGAGAAACGTCAGGTAGCTCGCCATCCAGTTCTGAAGCGTTGCGATCATGCCGTCGCCCTCCCCGGCACGCTGGTCGCCCCGGTTCGACCAGCGCTGCTTTGACAGGCGGAAGATACAATAGACCTTCACCGAAGCGTTGATGAGCTGGTTGAAGTAAAGGATGAACGGGTAACTCAGATCCACCTTGCGCGCATACTGAAACAGGAACAGCGACAGGAGCATGCGCGTGATGCAGATGAAAACGATGTAGCCGAAGATGTAATGCGGATCGTAGAGGAATGACGTACACACAGCGAGCACGGGGCTCACGAGCATGGTCCACATGGAGACACGCTGGTCGAGCAGGCACCACCAGATGAAGAAGGGCATGCGGTGCGGGCCAAGCGCCAGTGCGCGGGTGCCGTTGCGCAGCATGTTGCCGGACCAGCGGCGGAAATTCTGCACCATCCGGTCCATGCCGGAGCCTTCGATCACCTCGACCGTATAGCCCATGGCATCGGGGACGTAGAGCATGCGGCAGCCGGACTGTAGCATGTAGTACCAGGTGCTCTTGTCGTCGCCCGACAGAAAGCGGAACTTGCCCCAAAGCCAGTGCTCCAGGTGATCGGCCTCCAGCAGGCGGATGAACTTCAGCTTGACCAGGTGGTTGGCCCGGAAAACCGACATGCGCCCCGTCAAGGTCAGAACCCGGCCGGACAGGGAATGGGACTGCATGGCGAGGCGTCTTTGGGCAAAGCGCATCGTCAACCAGTTGGCGACCCATCTGGGCCCGATGCAGAGCACTTCCTCGTCGGTCGTGCAGGCCTGGAGATCAGGATAGAGCTTGAACAGCGGCAGGCAGGCACCAACCGCATTGGGTGCCAGAATGAAATCACCATCCATGAAGATGATCAGGTCATCGGCCTCAACGTTGCCGCGGCTCATCGCGCGCAGGACGAGGCCGATGGCAAGACGCTTGCCCGGCTGGTTCTGGCGCACGACGTGAAGCGTGACGTCCAGATCAGACCATTCGCGAACGAGCAAATTCGAAATGAGCTCCTCGTCATACCGGTCGCCAGATCCGAGCCAGATTGTGCCGGGAACACCTGCATCCCTGATCTCCCGGCAGATCGAGCGAATGACTTTTTCTGTGATGTCGCGGTGTTCCTTGTAGGTCGTCATCATGAAATGCAAGTGCCGCGGGCGCCATCCATCGTCCCAGACCTTCTTGCCCGCATCGCGCATGGACGGGTAAACGAACTTGCCGTAGATCCACGCCCTGACAGCATGGGTGAACCACCAGCCATAGCGCCAGATGCCCAGGAGGCCGATGACGAACGTGATCTCTTTCGTGGACGGGCTGAAGAACACGTTCTCGAAGATCGTAAGCCCGATGAAACAGCAGCCGAAATAGAGCGTGATCTGAAACAGCGCCCAGGGCGTCCATTTCGCCCAACCTTTCGGCTGGTGCATGATTTCATCCACCTGGTAGGGAAGCGATGTTCTGTCCTGTGCCATCACAGCCCACTCACCAGTTGCTGCGCGGTCCGGAAGACAAGATTGTTCCGGTGGCGCACGAAATAGACCGTGATGGGCGTGCCACTGGCCGGAAAGGCGTCGCCGTCCGGGATCAGCGTGACCTTCGCGGAGCGCGCATCCGGCGCCCTGAACCGGAAGGTTTCGGAGACTTCGTCAACGAAACCATCCGTCCGGTCGATGTGATCGACCGTGCCGGTCACCCAGCGGTTTTCGGAAGTAACGAAAATATTGGCGGTCGTGCCCAGGCGAATGTGAAGCACCTCGTCCTGGGTGAGGTAAGCGCTGACCTCTTCCGATCCTGATTTTTCAAGCACCAGAAGCGGCTCGCCCTGCTTGGCCGCCGTGCCCTCCAGGATATCCCTTTCCTTGATGAGCCCTGCGAAGGGAGCCGCGACTTGCAGTCTGGCTTCCTTGTCCACCAGGTCCTCGACCATGGAGGCCTGGAACGTTTCCTGGGACTTCAGCCGGGCGACCCGCGCCTTCATCTCCGCAAGACGTCCGGCAAAGGCATTGCCGGTAAAGAGCCGGACGCTGTCGCCGCCGGCGATCAGCTCTTCCAGTTCCTGAATGTGGATCTGCTTGCGTTCCAGATCCGAGATCACGGACTTGAGTTCCAGTTCCGCTGTCTCGACATCATCGGCAAGGGCAAGACCCTTCTTCGCCAGGGAGCGCATGCGCTCGACCTTGAGAAGCGCGTTTTCCTTCGCAAGCTCAAGCCCTTCGACCTGGGACCCGGCCTGGCGCACATTGTTGCGCGCGACAAGAGCATAGCCCTCGGCCTTCCGGTTCTCTTCGGCCAGCAGGGCCTGTGTCTCGGCAAGCTCCGCCCGGGTTGAAGCGAGCGCCGTCTGAGCGCGGCGCAACGCCTCTTCGTGCCTGCCGTCTTCCATCACAAGCAGAACCTGTCCTGCTGCGACAACATCGCCGATGCCGTGCTGGGCCTTCAGGATGCGGCCGTTTGCCGGTGCGGCGATGGCCTGCCGCTCGGACGTCACGACCGCCGACGTCACTTCGAGGCGGAACAGGGTCGCGAACACATAAAGTCCGACATAGCCGAAGACCACCGCACCGAGGGCGAAGTAGAACAGGCTCATGACGATCTGTCTGACTGGCCAGCGGCGCACCGGCATGGCTTCCGTCGGATTGGGATCCGGTTTCGTCGGGACGGGGGTGACAGGCGTGTCGATGCGCACGATCGTGTCGGCGACATCCGTCATCTTGCCGCGCACGAGGTCTTCGACGAAATGCTGCATCAGGGCGGTTTCCCGCTCGCCGAGCTGCACGAATTGGTAAGCGACCTCGCCCTTCTCCGCGTCGAGGCGTACGACTTCCGCTTCCGCTTTCAGCGTGATGTTGAATCCCTGGAACGGGAGGGTACACAGCAATTCGTGGCTGGTGCCCACATCCGGAAGATCACGAAAGGCACCTGCGATCCGGCAGCCGCCAAGACCCCAGTCGACAGCGTCGAAAGACTGCTCTCCCACGGCAACGCGCATCGGCGCCGTTACCCTGTAGTGCAGCCTCTGGCTGGGTCTTTCGTGAATGATTTCCAAGTTTCGCTTCCCGTTGTTGCGTCGACAGCAGTCCTACTGCAACCGAGATGCCAACGGCGCAGCGTGGTTAACGTTCCTTTTGGCGCACAGCCATTTTCGATTAACTCATTGATTTTGCGAATTTTTATTAATTTAGCCCCTCAATTGTCCTCGATCGGCTTTGCAAAATGAAAAACCTCCGGAAGCCAGTGTGGCCCGGAGGTTTTCCCATTTTGCAAAGATTTCAGAGCTTGTCAGAATCAGAAAGAGGCCGCGAAACCAGTTTCGCGGCCTGCTGGTTTTTCAAGATTCAGTCCTCAGAAGACGAAACAGTCGTTGTCATAGAGGAACTGCAGCGACTGCTCGCCGACACCGCTCAATGTGCAGATGTCGTTGTAATTGCCGTTGCCCGAAAGGTCGACCGACAGAAGCGTGTCGCCGCCCGATCCAGTCGCCTGGAGTTTACCCAGGAAGGTCTGGTCGTCATCGCTGCCGGCAAGATGGCTGAAGTCCAGAAGATCCGTGCCGATGACGAAGTCTGTGATGAGATCCAGGCCACTGAGGTCGTAGCTGCGGAAGATGAACGTGTCGATCCCGGCACCGCCGGTCAGCGTGTCGCTGCCGCCAAGGCTCCGGATCTCGTCATTCCCAGCACCACCGTCAATCACGTTGACCCCGGAGGTTCCCTTCAGAATATCGTCGCCGGAGCCGGACTTGATGTTGTCGATGAAGTGCAACGTGTCCGTTCCGATTTCAAGGCCGTGTGCCTTCTTGTTGTGAAGCAGGATCGATAGATCGACGCCAAAGGCGGAGTAGTCGACGGTGTCGTTGCCCTGGCCACCATGCATGTAGTCATTGCCGGCATCTCCATAGAACGTGTCATCGTCGTGACCGCCATAGAGCTTGTCGTTGTTATGACCACCACGCAGTTCGTCGTTGCCGGCGCCACCCTTGAGGATGTCATCGCCGTAACCGCCCTGCATGATGTCGTTGCCGGAACCACCGATGAGCTGGTCAACGCCGTTGCCGCCATCCAAGGTGTCATCGCCGGTGCCGCCATTCATCGTGTCGTCGCCATAGCCGCCCTGCATGACATCGTCGCCGGAACCGCCGTTGAGCGTGTCATTCTCATTGCCGCCATCCAGGGTATCGTTGCCGGAGCCGCCGTTGAGCGTGTCATTGCCGGATTCGCCGTAAAGCGTATCGTCACCGTTGTTGCCGTTCAGCTCGTCGTTCTGCTGGCCGCCATAGAGCGCATCGTTGCCGGAATTGCCATAAAGTTTGTCCTCGCCCGATCCTCCATAAAGATTGTCGTTTCCGCTGCCGCCATGCAGGTCGTCATCGCCGTTGTTGCCGTAGAGCCAATCATCACCGGACCGCCCATGCAGTTCATCGGCACCGGTTCCACCATGCAGGTGGTCGTTGTCGGACCGCTCGACGATGACAGGCGTGTCGCCGCCATTGCCCGGATCAGGGTCGGTTCCGCCAGAGTCCTGATTGTAGTGCGCATTCAAGAGCAAGGCATTGGCAAGTCCAATATCGACCGTGAAGACACTGTCATCGAAGTCGCGGTCGCCGCCATTGAAAAGATCCTCAAAACCGAGCGTGAGCGTGCCGGCATCGGTCTTCAGGACACCGGTCGTATGCAGGATGTTGTCCGGGTTCAGGTTGACCGTGTCCCCGTAAGCGGACGTGTGGTAGGGGTCATACTGGATGAGCGTCTTCGTGCCGTCGGGGGCAATGTGATAGAGGCGCGGGCTGTCGCTTGAAAGCGTCGCCTGGGTTCCGTCGGAATTCTGGAACTCCAGCGTGCCGTTTTCCATATCGAGATGCGAATATCCGCCATTGCGGCTGTATCCGTTGGACACGATGAAGAACGAGATACGGTCCCCGGCACTCACATCGAGAAACTCGCGGGACTGACCTGCGATCAGATCACCGCCGCTGCCCTGCAGCGAGGCGTTCGGCCAGATGAACTCGACGTCCTTGATGGTCCCGTCTTCGGCGATCTTGTAATAGCCGAACGTGTTGCGGTATCCGGCGGTCTCGCCTTCAAAAACAACGGAGACCGGATAGTCATCGGTGATCTCGACCGACGTGACCTGTACGAGGCTCGGACCGCCCGACCCGTAGAGAATGTCGTTGCCGTTGTCGCCGTAAAGCGTGTCGTCTCCAGTTCCACCCCAGATTTCGTCATTGCCGTTCTTGCCGGTGAGGAGATCGTCGCCGAAACGTCCGGACATTACGTCGGAGTGTTTCGAGCCATTCAAAACATCATCTTCATTAGTCCCAATCACGGGACGTGTTGCGGGTAAGCTAGGCATGTTACTGCACTCCTTCTGATAACGCGCAGACGCGCAATTTCAGACGGAGCTTTGCAGTTAAGAGGCCATTAACCAGATAAGTTTTGCGAAGATTTTTCTATTATATTTCAACATCTTGCACGTTAACTCTTTTTCAGCCGGGTTTCCTGCTTCCGAAAAAACAACAGAAGCTTGCAGTTCTGCAAACAAAGATTTCCGTTCTGCGAAAGCCGTGCAGATCGCAAAACCGTTGTGCCGACCAGCTCTGTTTGGTGCGCTAGAGGTGAAGGTGGCGGTGCCAAGCCGGACGGTTCAATAGGTCGCGCGGCCACCAGAGAGGTCGAAAACCGCCCCCGTCGTGAAGCTGTTCTCCGGGCTGCACAGCCAGGCGATCATATCCGCAGCCTCGCTCACTTCGAGAAAGCGGTTCCTCGGGATCTTCGACAGCATGTAGTCGATATGCTCCTGGCTCATCTGATCGAAGATGCGTGTGCGCGCGGCTGCAGGGGTCACGGCGTTGATGGCAATGTCGTAGCCCGCGCATTCCTTGCCTGCGCTCTTGGCAAGGGCCATGACGGCGGCTTTCGAGGCACTGTAGGCGGAGGCGTTCGGGTTGCCCTCCTTGCCCGCGACGGAGGCGATCAGGACGACACGGCCGTAATTGTCCTTCTTCATGTCGGGAAGAACCGCCTTGAGCACATGGAACGATCCGTTCGCGTTGATGTCCATGATCCGCGCCCAGTCGGCGACGGGATAGTCCTCGACAGGCATGTTCGGTCCGGCAATCCCGGCCGAGTTCACGACGATGGAGGCACCACCGACAAGCGACCTGGTGCGCTCATGGGCTTCGGAAACCGCGTTCCAGTCCGAAAGGTCAACCTTGATGGCCGTTGCATCGAGTTCCGCAGCCGCTGACCCGAGCACTTCTTCGTCCATGTCCCAAAGAACAAGACGCGCTCCGTCGGTCTTCAATCTCTTCGCACAGGCGAAGCCGATTCCTTGCGCACCTCCGGTAACGATCGCGATCCTGCTCATTCATTGCCTCCTATCCCAGCGCGGACATGACCGAGGCAACCGACGTGACATGGGCCACGTTCTGCATGGCGTAATTGATCGACGCGCGGTGCCAGTCGGCATTCATTGTAGAGCAGGCATCTTCCGGCACGACAACCCTGAATCCCTTGTCCGCAGCAGTGCGCGCCGTGTGTTCCACACTCATGTTCGTCCAGGACCCGGTGTTGATGATCGTATCGATGCCCGCATGGCGCAGATAGCTTTCAAGGCGCGATGTCTCCCAGCCGCTCATGGACATTTTTTCGCAGACCAGATCGCCCGGTTTCGGCTCCAGTCCGGGAACGGGCGCGACGCCCCACGTTCCCCGCACCAGGGCGTTTTCTCCCTTAAGCCCCTGAAACAGCGGCGCATGCTGGGCGAGCAACGGGTGACCGGGCTCGCAGACCATCCAAATGTGAATCACCGGAATTCCGTGCCGGCGAGCCGCATCGGCAAGGGCAATCGCGTTGGCAACCACATTCTGCTCGCGCGCATGCTGCGGAGAGCCGGTGCCCTCGAACGCGCCGCCGTCGATCATGACATCGTTCTGGAGGTCTTGGATCAGGAGAGCGGTTTTCTTCGGATCGAGCGCGGGACATTCGGCGAGCTGCAGCCCCTTGGAAGATGCACTGAGGGAACCAGTCGCTGCAGCGGCCGCCGGCTGGCTTGCCGGTTTTGCGGTCATGAAAGGTTCCGAGCGGGGCCGGACCTTGGTCTTCACGGTGTAAACGGACGTGCAGGCGCACATGAAAAGGGTCTGCCAGTCCTCGCCGCCCCAATGCAGATTGGCAACCATTTCCGGGACTTCGATCTTGCCGATCAGAAGTCCCTCGAACGAATAAACCCAGACCCCGCCGGGCGCCGTCACCCAGACATTGCCGTTGGCATCCGCCTTCATACCGTCCGGAACGCCTGCCTTGACCGGGTCCTTGATGCCGGACGCAAAGATGCGTCCGTTTCTGAGCCTGCCGTCGTCTCCGACATCGAACATGCGGATATTCGCCTGCTCGGTGTCATTCACCCACATCCAGCGTTCACAGGGCGAAAAGCAAAGCCCGTTCGGCTGGGTGAACATGTAGCGGTCCGACACGAGGACTGCCTCGTCGCCCGGCCTGTGGCCGGGAGGCAGCATGTAGACACCCTGAAACCCCTGTTGCAGCGCGCGCGGGACACCGAAATGCTCCATGCGGCCATAGGTCGGATCGGTAAAGAAGATCGCTCCATCCGATCTCACGACGATGTCGTTGGGGGAATTCAGCTCCCTGCCCTCGAAATGCGAAGCGAGCATTTCGCGCGTTCCGTCCGGGCGAAAACGGGCGACCGAACTCGTGGCATGTTCGCAGACGAGGAGATTCAGCTCCGCGTCATAGGTCATGCCGTTGCCCTTGTTCGACGGGCGCAGATACTCGCTCACCCCCTCCTGGCGGGTCCACTTGCGCCGGACATCGCCGGGCATGTCGGAAAACAGGAGATGGTGTTCCGTAGGATGCCAGATGGGTCCTTCGGTGAAAACGAAACCGGTGCCGATCCGTTCAACAGCGGCGTGCTGGTCCATCAGCTCCAAGAATTTCGGGTCGACAACGGTATGTCCCACAGATCCCTCCCAGTCTTTCCTATCCAGAAAAGCGAACGCTTCGTGCGATCCCGCCGGTTACATCGGGAACCATTGCCGTTCGGGCACGGTTTCCGTCATCGGGCCCGGGACGGTCATGGACAGGCGTCCGACAACCTGCTGGTTCTGGATTTTCGACGGCCTGTCATGGACCGGCAGCAGGAAGGTGTAGTTGTTGAGAAGCTTCTTGATCGCGCCCTTTTCCTCGCGCTTGGAACCGGCATGGTTGCCGGTCACGCGCGGCTCCATCCAATTGTTGGTGTAAACGTGATTGACGATCTGATCATTGAAATCGTAGATGACGTCGCCGCAGATGCAGGCCAGCCCTTCCGCCGTTTCCACGATCACGTTCATGGAGCCCTCGGTATGCGCACCGGCCGCCTCGCACCACACGCCCGGAATGATTTCCTCCGCGCCGGTGATTTCCAGATCGAGGAAACGCATGGCCTCCGGTTCGTAGATCCGCTCCACCAGATGCATGATGTCCGGCTTTGGATATTGCGGATACATGATGCCGGAGACCGAAAATTCCATTTCCTTCCGGTTCAGCACAACCGTCGTGTTCATCGGGAACAGGTCGTCCTTGCCGGCGTGGTCGATGTGCAGGTGCGTGTGCAGGATGTAGCGGATGTCGCCGAGTTTCAGTCCGTGCTTGGCGAGCTGGTTCTCGATCATGTTGTCATGGAACTGCAGGCCGCGCATGCCGAGACTTTCCATGATCGCATTGTCGCGATAGCCGGTGTCGACCAGAACGGGATGCGTCCCGCCGAGAATCAGGAAGCCGTAGACAGGAACCCGCCGGATGCGGCCGCATTCGTGGCCGAGCACGAGAAAGGAAGTCTCGAGCTCGATGTCTCCGTAGTCCAGAACATGGATGGTAAGGGCCATTGGTGTTTCTCCCGTAGATGAAAGGCTGGCAGGCTGCCCGTCGGTCAAAGCCGATAGATCCGGGCAGCCGTGTCGTGAAAAATCGCTTGCTGTTTGCTTTTCGAAAGACCCTTCGCGCCTTGCCGGAAGGCCGCAAAGAGATCCGCGTAGGTGGTCCAGAGCTTTTCGATCGGAAAGTTCGAGCCGAACATGCAACGCTCGGCACCGAAGAGATCCAGGCTCTGCTTGATCATGAAGGCAATGAATTCCGGATCGTTCCGGTGGATGAACGTGCCGAAGGCCGACAGTTTGTTGAAGACGTTCGGACAGGCCGCGAGCCTGCGCATGCCCTTGCGCCAGGCCTTGACGCCCTCTGGAGACGTGTCTTCCAGCATGCCTGCATGCATCAGGATGAAAGGAACATCAGGACAGCTTTCGGCAAGGCCGGCGGCATCCTCCATCTGCGATGCGAAGACCTGGAGATCGAACGACCAGCCGTAGTCGGCGAGATAGGCAATGTTTTTCCGGACAAGCGGATCTGCCGGCAGATCCGGATGCGGGGCGAACCGGTACAGCGGGTTTTCATGCCAGTGCAGCTGCTGGCGGATCCCGCGCATCAGCGGGTATTTTTTCAGCCGGTCCAGCTGCGGGCGGACGTCGTCGACCGTGAAGTCGGCAAAGCCGACAATTCCGTGCGGCCACCCGGTCTCATCGGCGACAGACTGTACCCAGGCGACTTCGTCCTCGAACCAGTTCGGTGCCCAGTTCGCCTGGACGTAAACCGACTTTTCGATCCCGGTTCCTTCAAGGTCTGCGAGAAACTCCTCAATCAGATAGTCCCGCTTGATCGCCGTATAGGGACCGAAGATGCGCGGCTGTTCAGGACCCAGGAGCCAGGGCAGGTCCTTCTGCAGCCAGATATGATGGTGGGCGTCGATCATGCGGGCCTCGCGAGGGACAGAACGTGGGTACACATCGCCTCGATCCGGTCGCCGGGTACGAGCGCATCGAGATAGGGAAGGCACGCAGACAGGGCTTCCGTGCGCGGTTCGTAGAGCGGATCGGCAGCGAGCGGTGACAGCCAGTCGAGCCGCCACGACACCCGCGACAACCGCTGGACAGCCGAAATCAGCGCTTCGGGCGACCCGCGCTCGAGGCCATCGGAGAGGACAAGTGTCGCGGCCCCGCGCGCATAGGCCGCAAAGCGCGGCACGGCCAGAAAGGCCGCCAGCGCCTCGCCGATACGCGTGCCGCCGTCAAAATCGGCCACAGCGGCCCCGACACCGTCCAATGCCCGGTCTGCATCCCTGATCCTGAGAGGCGCGGTGATACGCGTCAGACGCGTCCCGAGGCTGAACACTTCGACATGGTCTGCAGACTGCACCAGCGCATGGGCGAACCGAAGTGCCGCGTCGCTCTGGTCCTTCATCGACCCGGACACATCGATCAGCAGCAGAATGCGGCGCTGTTTCGTCTTGCGCCGGGTCTTCGGCAGGTCGAAGACCTCGCCGTCGCGCCGGAGCGCCTGCCGCAGCGCGCGGCGCAGATCGATCCGCGTTCCCCTGTTGTCGAGAAAGCGCCTGTAGGACTGTCTGCGCGGCAGCTCTTTCCCAGCCCGCCGGGCGAGGTTCCTGAGCGCGTCGGGATCGGCGATTGCGGCGAACTGCCGGCGGCCGAGAAGCTCGGCG